>CALDIA010000200.1 GCA_937901455.1 uncultured Bacteroidales bacterium
AGCGGCCCTCATCGTCAAAGTCCACATCTATATCGGGCAACGATATACGGTCGGGGTTTAGGAAACGCTCAAAAAGAAGGTCGTACTTGAGCGGGTCTATGTCGGTGATGCCCAGACAGTAGGCGGCCACGGAACCTGCTGCGGATCCACGGCCTGGCCCTACGGAGATGCCCATTTTGCGGGCGGCACTGATAAAGTCTTGCACAATCAGGAAGTATCCCGGGAATCCCATGTTTTGCATGACGCCCAATTCAAAGTCGATGCGTTCTTGCACATCTTGAGGCACGGGGTCGCCATAGCGTCGGATGGCCCCCTCATAGGTGAGCTTGCGCAGGTAGTCAGCCTCCAGCTTTATGCGGTACACCTGTTCCAACCCCCCGAGTTTGGCAATGCGCCCCTCGCCTCCTTCGCCCGACTCGAACTGGGCTTTCAGGTCTTCCTCTGAGAATCGCTGCTTGTAACTTTCTATGGTGCCGAACTCCTCGGGAATGTCAAATTTAGGCATGATGGGTGCGTGCTGCAGGGCGTAAGTCTCCACCTTGTCCACAATCTCCTGTGTGTTGCTCAAAGCCTCAGGAATGTCGGAAAAGATGGCGGCCATTTCCTCCGGAGTCTTCAGCCACTCCTGTTTGGTGTAGTGCATGCGGTCAGTATCATCAATGCGGGCGTTCGTGTTGACGCATATAAGCCGGTCGTGCGCCTCCGCATCCTCCTCGTTCACAAAGTGTACGTCATTGGTGGCAATCAGCTTGATGCCAGTCTCCGCCGATAGACGCACCAACTGCTCATTGACGATTTGCTGGTGCTCATAGGTGGAGGTGTCGCCACCCGGTACGTTGGTCTTGTGCCGTTGCAATTCCAGATAGTAGTCGTCACCAAAGAGGCGCTTGTACCACAATACCGCCTCTCGGGCTTTCTCGTAGTTGCCGGAAAGCAGCAATTGAGGTATTTCTCCCGCCAAGCAGGCTGAGGATACGATGATGCCTTCATGGTATTGCGCCAACAGTTGTTTGTCGATGCGCGGCCGGTAGTATTTGCCGTCAATCCAGGCCAAAGATACCATTTTGCATAGGTTATGATAGCCCAACTCGTTTTTAGCCAATAGAATAAGGTGCTGTCCACTGCCATTCTCTTTGTGCTCACGTATCAGGCGACTGCCTTCGGGGTTGGAAGGTGTTACACGGGCCACATAAACCTCACATCCGAAAATAGGCTTGATGATTTTCTTTTGTTCCTCTTCAATCTTGGTGTGGCACTCTGCCTTGGCTTGCTCATCTTCCAATTTTTCCAACTCCTGTTCCAACTGCTTGATATTGTCCTTGACCTTCCCGTTGGTTTTCTTTACATAGTCGTAAAATTCCTTGATGCCGTACATGACGCCGTGGTCGGTGATGGCAATGGCCTGCATGCCCGTGGCCCGGCATTTCTCCACCAAGCCTGGAATGGTGGACATACCGTCAAGAATGGAGTATTGTGTGTGTACGTGGAGATGTGTGAACGTATTCATAATAAGAAGGTTGTGATTACTTGGTGGTGGTTTGAAACAAACTACAAAGTTATAATTTTCTTATGAGAAATTGGGAAATGTTTGAAGAATTATTTATCAACAATGAAGAAAAGGCCTTCAAGCACATATTCCACAATGTCGGCGGGGCGGAACTTGTCCCTGTCGTCTTCAGGTACTTGGTGGCTCCTTCCACCTTTTCGGTCACGACTACCGTTATGGAACCCGACCGGTTAGGCTTCTTCTTGACAAACATGGCGCAAAATTATGCCTTTTTGGCCTTGCGACCCCCAAATTATGGCTTGCAAAAATTACAACAATCAAATAACTAGTATGTTATATAATTTACTTTTGAAAGCTGTCAAAGTCGGAAGATGGCCCTTTTACAAAAGTTTTGTATTTTTGCGTCCGTATAAAAATAGCTCTATGAAAAATCAGAATCACTAGCGAGCTTGTGACCTACGCCCTCGACCACGGGATGAACGCTATGGACATCTACGACGCCAACCCCAAGGTGCGCAGCAACATCGGCTACGGACTCGGCGACCGTTGCGAGGAGATGCGCATCAGGCCGGCAAGGTGACGGACGAGTTGGCGGCAGAGTACCGGCAACTGGCCCATCACGCGGGCGAGTGCATCGGATGCGGCGCATGCGAGGAACGTTACCCTTTCGACGTGCCAGTGCGTGAAAAAATGAAAGAAGCGGAAAAAATGTTCGGGTATTAGAACTCTTTCTGCGCCCGCAAGTAATCTTCGGGAATGCCAATGTCGATGAAATAGCCGTCGGAAGCCATTGCGAAGAATTGTTCTTGCTTGTATAGTTTCTCCATCAAATCTTTTTCGAAAGAGAACTTCCCTTCCATAGGATACTTTTCAAACAGCTTTTGTTGAATCAAATAGACTCCGCCGTTGATAAAGCCTCGGCCTGATGCGACACCTTTTTCTGAGAAAAGGACGATTGTGTAGTTGTTGCCTGTGGTGACGCTGCCGTAGCGCGACACGTCCGCCACCTCGCGGAGCACAATGGATAAAAGGCCGTTTTTCTCCTGATGAAAACGCTCAAAGGCGGTCAAGTCAACCTTGAACATCGTGTCGCCGTTGATGACCAACACATTGTCAGCCGCGCACTTGGACATGGCGAACGCGATGCCGCCGCCGGTGCCCAACGGCTCGGTCTCCACCGCGTAGTCTATCGCCATGCTTTTGTACCGGAAGCCAAAAAAATCCACAATCTTCTCGTGCAGGTAGCCGACCGACAGGACGACCTTTTCGTATTGGTAGTCTATAAGATAATCCAGGATATAGGTCAGGAACGGCCGCCCGTTGACGGGAGCCATCGGTTTGGGCAGGTCTCTGACCACGCCTTGCAGCCGGGTGCCGAATCCGCCGGCCAGTATGATTGCCTCTTTTTTCATCATTTTGTCATTTTTATCCCCTTACTGCGGCTGTCGCCTTGTATGGGTCTTTCTTTTCCGTGTCCCCACACTGTGCGACTTCGTCGCTTGTGTGGGGTTATGAGCGCTTCGCGCGTCTTGTCCCTCCGGGACTGCTTAAGGATTTATGTTCTATTCATTACATCGTCCATGTTTTCAGTCCTTCGGTGACAAATTCATAGCGTTTTGACTGGCCGCCGAATGTTGCCAGCCGGTCGATGACACGGTAGCGGGCGTTGGAGGGGCAGTAGAAGAACATGAAGCCTCCGCCGCCCGCGCCGGAAATCTTGCCGCCAGTGGCTCCGGCTGCCCGCGCCGCTTCGTAAACCTCATCGATGAAAGCGTTGGAAACGCTGTCGGCCATCTGCTTCTTGTGCCGCCACCCTTCGTCCAAAATCTGCCCGATGGCGTCCAAGTCTCCTTTCAGCAGCACCTCCTTCATACGGAAGGCCTGCTCCTTCAGGGCTAACATTGCGTCGATGGACTTCTGCTTCTTGTTCTGCACGTTTTTCTGCTGCTCCTCGATAATCTTGGCGGAGACGTGGCTGGTGGCAGTATGGTATAGCACCAGGTTGTGCGCCAGCTCGTCGAGGTAGCGTTGGCGGATGCGCAACGGGTTGACAATCACGTTGTCGCCGATGAACTCCATATAGTTGAAACCGCCGAAAGTAGCCGCGTACTGGTCCTGCTTGCCGCCGGCCATCCGCAGGTCCACCCTTTCGATTTCGTAAGCCAACTTCGCGATGTCGTATTCGCCGAGCGGCAGTTTCAGCCACTCCACGAACGCCCCAAGTATGGAGACCACCAGCGTGGAGGAAGTGCCGAGGCCGGAACCGGGAGGCGCGTCCACAAACGTGCTCATCTTGAACGACAACGGCTTGTGCGTGAACTGTTTGACGATACGGTTATAGACACCCTTGTGCAGGATGAAATAACCCTCCGGCGTAAGGCTGTCACTCGCGGCATGGGTTTCGCCCAACTCCTCCTTGGCCGGATTCTCGAACACAATTTCCCCGTTATCCAAGGGTTCGAGTGTTGTATAGGCGTACATGTTCACAGTGGCGTTGAGGATGGCGCCGCCATAGAGGTCGGAAAATGGAGAGACGTTGGTGCCGCCGCCGGCGAGGCCCAATCTCAAAGGTACTTTACTGCGAATAATCATTATCAGGTTGGTTTTAATTGCGAAAAAAAAATCATATAGTCCAAATCTTATCGTCCCATAGGAGTTTCAGGAACTCCGTCGCGGGAAGCACTTCCACGCCATTCAGCAGCCGGGGCACCGGATCCAAGGAGACGACGATGAGACGGGCGTCAGGATGCTCTTCGTGAAAGGCCTTCAACCCCGACAAATGCCGGGGCTGGATGTCCGAACCGCTCCGAAAGCAACGTCGTCTTTCCCGTTTGGCGTCCGCCAAATAGGAAAACACTGTCGTCTTTGATATTAATATCTATAATTCGCTGTATCACAATAAATAGCGATATGTTTTTGACTTTTTAAACTCCCGATTTTTCAGTTTTTTCAGGAGTATAACTCCTAATATTTTTGAAAAATCAGGAGTGCAAAGATAATAAAAATTCGAATATGCAAAGCATTTTCCCCTATTTGCGCATCACTTCCGCGATGGCTTCCGTGAACCTTGACCACGCGTACTTCTTCTTCTCCTCCACCACATTCCGCTCAAACTCATCCTGCTTGTTCTCCGAGAAGAAACGGCAGAGCGCGTCGGCAATTTGCAGGGAGTCAGGCTCAACGACATAGCCGATTTTGCCGTCGGGAACAATCTCAGGAAGGCCGCCCACATTCGTCACTAACATCGGTTTCTCGAAATGAAATGCGATCTGGGTGACACCGCTCTGTGTGGCGGTCTTGTAGGGTTGCGCCACGATGTCGGCCGCGCTGAAATAGCGGTTCACCTCGCTGTCGGGGATGAAGTCTGTGCAGAGTACGATGCGGTCCTCTATCCGCAAGTCTTTGATTTTTTGGAGGTAAGGTTCAGGTTCCCCATAAAACTCGCCGGCCACGATGAGTTTCACGTTGAGCTGTTTCAGCCGTTCGTCGGCGAAGGCGTCCAGGAGCAGGTCCAACCCCTTGTAGGCGCGGATGAACCCGAAAAACAGCACATAGCGGGAATCCGGGCTGAGGCTCAGCCGTGACAGGGCGGTCTCGCGGGGCAGGCGTTCGCCGTAGTGGTCATAGATGGGATGAGGGGAAAACTGTTTGGGACAGCCGCGTTTGTCGAATTTTTCAATGTCTTTGACCACTGATTCAGAAAGAGCCATGAACCCGTCCATTGATTTTACGAAATAGGAAGGTAGAATTTTGTCCAAGACATTAGGTTCATGAGGTATCATATTGTGAACCAGTGCTATAATCTTTGTATGGTGATTACAACGCACTTTACGCGCTATCGAACCCATACAAGGAGCCATGAATGACATCCAGTAGGCGAAAATGAGTGCATCGGGTCGTTTTTCGGAAAGTTCACGGCCGACTTTTACCCAGTTGAACGGGTTGTAGGAGTGTACTTTGCGTACGATTTTCAGATCATCGGGGGCGGGTTCGGTTCTGTACTGTGTTTTACCAGGGAACAGAAAATCCGGGTACTGGTGGGTGAAGGTGTAGATTTCCACCTCGTGCCCCTGGCTTTGGAATTCGCGGGCGAGGCGCTCGTTGAAGGCCGCGAGGCCGCCACGGTAAGGGTATGCGGTTCCGAGAATGACAATTTTCATATGTGTCTTGTCTATTTGTTAGCTTTTTCTTCGTCGTTGTTGTACCACTCAAGGTACGCTTCCGTGAATCGTTTGCCCGAATCCACCAACTCCCTCTTTTTGGTGTCGGAGATGTCAAAATCGACGGCTCCGACGCCAAGTGTGTCAATGTAAACAGTGCGCTGCCAGTCGTCGCTGTGCAGGTGCGTGTTGTTTTGGAAGTCTATTAATGTGGTGATCAAAGCTTTGGTGTATGTGAAGAAACTGTTTATTTCCTTGGATTTAGGTTCTTGCGTTCCAAGAAATGAACCGATATCGTCCAAGGTGTCCAAGCGGAAGCCCAGTGTCTCCTTGTTGTAAACGTATTCATTTTTCGGTTTCGTGCTTCGAGGCGTTGGCAATTTCTGGTTGATTTTGTCGTAGTACTCCGTGCGGCGGGCATTGTTCTTGTCAACGAGCCAATCCATCTGGTCGAAGGTCTTGAGGGTATAATTGTCTAAAAGGCCGCCGTCCACGTAGATCTGTTTGCCGTTAGTGCCACCTTTTACAGCGGCAAAGAACAAGGGAATGGACATGGAAATACGCGCGGCATCCGCTACTTTCATTGTGGGGGTCTTCTTGGCACTGAAAACCTCGGAGAGACCGGTCGAGATGTTGGCACCCACCAAGAATATCTCCCTGAATTGGCCTGTGTCGGCAATCTCTTTGAATGTGGCCTCGCCTTTGCCAGTCTTCTCCTTGATGAATCCGGCAATCAAGTCCCTGAAAAAGTCGCCTTTGTACCAGCCATACTCCTTGAGCAGCCGTTTGCTGTCGCGCACAAAGCCCCACGAACTGTCCATGAAATTCTTGAAGTTGAGTTTCCAGAGTATCTCCTTGATCTCTTCTTCTGAGTATCTTAAGCCGACCAGCACTGCCATCATGGCGCCGGCAGAGGTGCCGGCCACACGTTCAATGTTGTCCAAGATACCTTCCCTGTTAAGTACTTCTAAGGCACCTACATAGGCAATGCCCTTTACCCCGCCGCCTTCAAAAACCAAATTTTTAAAATGATAGGCCATATAAGGTGATTATTAGTGATTAAACGGTTGTATTGTGTTAATTTATGTCACATGCATTTCAACCGCAAAAATAATGAAAATAATTACACTACCGATTGGGATTGTTTATATGCGAAGATTATAGTTTCGAACACAGATGAACACAGATAACAAGAATGGGGTTATAGGCTATATATGATACGCGGATTGTGTAGCCCTTGTATAATCCATATGAATCCCTGTAAATCAGTGTGTGTTTGAATGTTGATTTGTGTTTAAAAGAAACCTTCATTTCAATACGTTATTTTTGCCCCGAACGCGATATTTTGTATTTTTGCCCTTTCAGATAAATTATCCCTAAAATGAAAGATTTTATTATAGCAACACTCTTTCTGTTTCCGACATTTATTTGGGCGCAGCAATTTCTTGATTGCGGTTTGTTGACCGATGTTGACGGTAACCGCTACGAGACGGTGCGTCTGGGTAAGCAATGCTGGATGCGTTCCAACCTGCGTGCAACGCACTATGCCGATGGGCAGGCCATCGATCCCGCCGATGGGCAGTCGGCGCATGGTTACTATTTTCCTAATGGCGACAGCACCATTGTGGGCCGCTATGGATTGCTCTATACGTGGCTGACGGCTATGCGCGACCATCTTACATCCGAGGAGGTGCCCAGTGGTGTGCAAGGCGTCTGCCCGGATGGCTGGCACTTGCCCAGCAATTTTGAGTGGATGAATCTGGAAGATTATCTTGGCTATAAGGATGAATACCGTTGCGGATCCGATGTCAACAATGTGGCACGTGCCATGGCTTCCCCTACCGATTGGGATACGGATATTGTGGGTATGTTGCAACCCTGCTGTATTGTGGAGGATGTCTCAGGTAATAATGTCGCCCACATGGACGTGCTCCCCGCGGGCCTCTGTTTTATGGGGTATTATGGTTATGGAACTGAGTGTGGCTTCTGGACGGCTTCTGATGGAAGTCCGGAAACATCTCCTATACATCGCTTTTATGCACCGAATGCCACCGTGGAAATCAACTGCACGCCCAAAGAGGCAGGCGCTTCAGTGCGTTGTGTCAAAGATGAGTAACTTGTACTATGGGTGGCAGTTGTAGCCCAGTTTGTGCAGCATCGGTTTGTGATACTCCAACTTTTTAAGGAAGGTGCGGTAGTCTTTGTTGTCAACTGCAGTCCATACGCATTCAGACAAGGCGCAGAGGCGCGGCAGTAGCATGAAGTCAGCCTGCTCCGGAGTGTTGATAAACTCTGTCCACAGATTGGCTTGCGCGCCCAAGATGTGTTTCTGGGCATCCTTGTCCAAGCCTGACGGCATGGGGTCGAAGCTATAGGCAGTGTCCAAAGTGATAAGGCCTGTCATAGCCAAGGGTTCCTTGTCGGGGTCGCCTTGATAGTAGTTGAAATAGCAGTGTGAGGTAGGGCACAGAATAACGTCATTGCCATGCTTGGCGGCAGTGCGTGCGGCATCATATCCCTGCCAACCCAAGATGGTGGAGAAGATTTGCATGTCGTCAGAGACCACATCGTCCCAAATGATGGCCTTTTTGCCAATGCCCTTGAGGTAAACCTCAATCTCATTCATCAACCATTGCTGCAAGTTGAACTCATCGGCCAGTTCTTTCTCTTGGATGCGGGCCTGGCATTTGGGGCACACTTGCCAGTTGTCGTTGAAAGCCTCGTCGCCACCGATGTGAATATAGGGGTAGGGGAAGAGGTCTGCCACTTCGGCGAGTACATCCTTATAGAAGGTGAGCACCCCGTCATTGCCAGCGCACATAATGGCTTTGGGTGGCCAGTAGGGGCCCACTGCCACGGTGTAGGGATAGTCGTCACAGGCGAACTGGGGATAGGCGGCCAAGATGGCGCTGCAGTGCCCAGGAATCTCAATCTCGGGAATGATGTCGATATAGCGGGCAGCGGCATATTCTATAATGTCGCGTATTTGCTCCTTGGTGTAAAAACCGCCATAAGTCATAGGCTCGTCAGACTGCACAGGATGCAGGGTGTCCCAGCTGTCGCGCTCGGGACGCCACGCACCCACCTTCGTCAGTTCGGGATATTTGTCAATAACGATGCGCCAACCATGATCGTCAGTCAGATGCCAGTGGAACTTGTTGAGCTTGTAGGCGGCCATCAGGTCAAGATAACGCTTGATATAGGCGGTGTCGAAGAAGTGACGGCTTACGTCCAAATGGGCACCACGATATCCAAACCGCGGATTGTCGGTCATCTTCAGGCATGGAATCAACATCTCTTTGGCATCGGCTAACTTGCTGGGATATGCCAACTGCTTGATGGTCTGGAATGCATAAAACAAACCTTTGGTAGTGTTTGCCTTGGCCTGTATGCTTTTGGCATTGACGGTCAGCGTGTACCCTTCTTCGCCCAACGCATCGTCTTCCTTGTCGTTCACACTGAAAAGTATATAGCGCCCTTTGGATGGCTTCCCCTCGCTCAAACCGGGAGTGTGAACGAAGAATTTCTGATATTCCTCCCGAATGGTCTTGGTGAAAGTGGCATCGTCTTGGATGTTTTCAAAACTGAGAATCGTCTGCTCATCAAGGGTGAAATTGCCGCGTTTGGCTTGGTATTCAGTCGGTTCAGGAATGACTACTACCGGTTGTGGCTTCTGACAGCTGGCAGCCAGTGCCACCAGGCCAAGTATGATCAAAAGGTTACGGATGCTTTTCATATTCTGTGTTTTTTGATGATTTATTCGTTTGAAACAGGAATTTCTTTCTTGGGAGGGAATAGCAACGACAAGCCAATACTACCCACTAAGATGGTCAGGATGATGATGAGCGAGATGCCTGTTGAGATGATTTCTTTGCCGAAGATGAACGGCAGCATCATCTTAACGCCGATGAAGGCCAGGAGAAGTGCCACGCCTACTTTCAAATAGGCAAACTTATCCATTACACTTTCTAACATGAAGAATAGCGACCGGAGACCCAGAATGGCGAAAATGTTGGACATGAACACAATGTAGGGGTCCTCCGTAACGGAGAAGATGGCCGGTATGGAGTCAAAGGCAAAGATGATGTCGGAGAATTCAATGATTAGAAGTACGATGAACAAGGGTGTTACCAATCTGCGGCCGTTCTCTTTGGTGAAGAAGTTGTGGCCGTCGTAGTGGTCGGTGCTGAGGTTCCACTTGGCGAAGAAACGCACCAGCACGTGGTTCTTTACATCCACATGCTCTTCCTTGTTGCGATCCAGAAACATCTTGATACCGGAGTAGATGAGGAAAACGCCGAAGATGAGCAGAATCCAATGGAACCGCTGAATCAATGCGGAAGCCGTCATGATAAAGATGAGGCGTAATACGATAGCCCCCAAAATGCCATAGAAAAGCACCCGGTGGTAGTATTCCCGTCCAACCCCGAAGGAGAGGAAAATCATGATCATGACGAAGATATTGTCTATGGAGAGTGTCTCTTCAATGAAATAACCCGTAATGAATTGCAATGACAAGGATTTCCTGTATTGGAGTAGATTTTCCTCATAAGCCGATTCATCCGGATTGAGATGCAGTTGGTCATGGTACTTGGACGAAACCTCTATGAGGGTCTGGTTGTCGTGGATGCCGTGCAAAATTTCGCCTTTGAATCGGATAAGGAAGAAGAAGAGAAGGGCGATTGATACATAGATGATGGTGGAGCGGAGTGACTCTTTGAAAGTGACGACATGGTCCTGCTTGTGAAATGCTCCGAGGTCAAGGGCTAATAGGCTCCCAATAAAAATGATAAAAAGTATTAAGAATAGGGTTTCACTCATCGTATTGAAATTAGGGCGCAAATATATATATTTTTTCCATTGTAGGATTTATGACTTATATGTTTTCTGAGAATATAGTCATTGGATTCTCAGCTACTTTTTGTCCGAATTTTGTGTATCTCGATGAGTCGCTCCATAGGGGCGCGGATGATGGTGCCGACATGGCAGTCAGCTTCAGAGGCCGCTTTACGTATGAATGGTTCGTAGAAGAATGCTACAGAACCGGCGATATGCCACTGTAGCGTGTCAGCCTCTGGGTAATATTGTCTTTGGTTGAAGAAAAATGCCGAGAAAGCATCGTGGGCCAATTGTTGCAGGAAGGGATGTTCCAAGTGGTCGCTAACGAAAGGAGCCAGGGAGGACATCAGTTGGTTGGGGTGTGGCTCGCTGTAGATTTTGTGGATAGTGTCTTGGAATGTGAGTCCGTATTGCTCTTCTATGGCCTCTTTCAGTTCCGCGGGCAGGGTGCCGTTAAGATAGGCGATGAGCAGTCTTTTGCCCAGGTTGGTGCCGCTGCCTTCATCGCCCAGCATGTAGCCCAGCGATGGAGCCCGGCTGACCAACTGATTTCCATCGTAGAGACAAGTGGCGGCGCCGGTACCCAAAATGCCAGCAATGGCGCGCTGCCCATGGCAAAGGGCATGGCACACAGCCAAGAGATCGGAATGGACGACAATGTCAGCAGTAATAAAGAACGATGCCAGAAGGTCTTGCATTCGTTTCTGATTCTCTATGCTCGCACAACCCGCTCCATAGTACACAACCTTGCGGATTTCATGGCAAGACTGATATTGGCTGCGGAATGTGCACAGGCATTGCCGGATCTCTTCGTTGGTACTATAGTTGGGGTTGATGCCCGTAGCAGTGCACTGGGCAAGCAATTGGCCATTTCCAACGACCGCAAAGGCACTCTTGGTACCTCCGGCTTCTATGATCAGTGTTTGCATGACCGTTTACTGTTTCAAATCTTCGCGCAGGATACAGGCTGGATTGTGACGCTTGAATTCAGAGGCCATATAACGCTTGATGAGGGGATGCTCTTTCAGGGAATCATCCCCTTGGAAGTAGGCGGCGAAGATGCGGTCGGCCTCATAGTAGTTGGCCACTCCCAATTGCTCACAATCGGAGTTGCTGATACCTAAGCCGTCCACGGGTGTGGCATCAATGCACAACTGGAGCGCCTTCTGCTGCTCAGGAGTCTCTTCTTCCAACAGATGTTTGGCTAAAGCATACACCTCCGTCTTCCAAAGATGCTGCATCGGTGCATAGTCGCCCACATCCCCGTGTAATGTCCAGAAACCTGTGAGATATTCCGTGTAGTTGTCGGTGCTGATGACCATGCCTTTGTAGAGTTGTGCCAGATCGAAGAGCACCAACATGCGCATGCGGGCCTTCATGTTGCCTTGGCGCAATTTCGACAGTTGGGAGTCGTCGTAATGAATCAGCAATGCCTTGTTGGCATAGAAGGTTTCTGTGATGTCTATGTGCGCAAAGTCGTGGCAGAAGGCCTCGCCCACGGCAATGGAACGGGCTATCTCGTCTGCCTTGTTGGTTTCGATAGTGATGGAACGGCCAATCAAGGGGATGCCGGCCTCTTCGCATACCGATTTGAGTAGGGCAGCACAAACGGCACTGTCAATGCCTCCGGAGATGCCTAAAACCAGTGACTGCAATCTGCTGTTTTTTATGTAATATAGCATGGTGCTGCGAATGGTGCCCGTCAAAGCATTCACCTGCTCCTCACCAGTCAAAAACGGGAAATAGTGTTCAGAAGGAATCGTATAATTCATATATTTCAATTTATTATTGTCATCTATCAACTATAAAGAGTCCACTATTCTTTTATTCTTTAAAAAGAAAGAAGACCGCCAACAGGAGCAATGCGAAGCCAATCAGGTGATTGATGGAGAGATGCTCATTGCGGAAGCAGATAAGGGTCAGAATAGTGAAGATGGCCAGGGAAAGGGCTTCCTGTATGACCTTGAGCTGCCAAAGGTTGAAGGGGCCGCCATTGCCCACGTAGCCGATGCGGTTGGCGGGGATCATGAAGCAGTACTCTAAGCCTGCCACCATCCAGCTGAGCAGAATGATGACGGGTAACGATAGTTTGCTGAAGGCAGGAAGACTTTGGAATTTTAGATTGCCATACCAGGCAAAAAACATGAAACAGTTGCTGACAACAAGCAGTAAGACACTCTGTAAACCTTTCATAAACCTTGGATGTGTTGCTGTAGAATAATAAGCGGCAAATGTACATAAAATATGAATATGCACAGGCAGATTTGATCATCGTCGTGCAGTTGGAGCGAGTCTTGTCTCTGCAATATTGTCATTTTGGGAGTTAGTCGAAGTTGAGAATATGCGTTTGCTCTTCTTTATTTTCGTTGCATCCGGAGGCATCGCCCGTGTAGGCGGACGGGATGGGGAAGCTATAGCCCTCTTTTTGAGATTCCACAATCGACAGGTAGGGGAGTTGCGGGTCTTCATAAATGCGTTTCATGAAGAGGGCGAACACAGGCATGGCAGTGCGGGCACCTTGCCCCAATGCGGTGGTGCGGAAGTGTGCGGCACGGTCTTCACAGCCCACCCAGACACCGCAGGTCAGGAGTGGCGTGTACCCCACAAACCAACCGTCAGACTGATTGTCGGTGGTTCCAGTCTTGCCCGCTAACGGGAAAGGGCCCATGAAGCACACCAGCATACTTAAATCGTCCTTCATCAACAGGGTCTTCAAGGCC
>CALDIA010000201.1 GCA_937901455.1 uncultured Bacteroidales bacterium
ACAAGAAGGCCAACTGGTGCCTGCTCGACGGCAAGGCCTGCCAAGAGTGGCCGAAGGCTTGGAAAGGAGGCGACCGATGACCTGCATCTGGAACATCGAGCCTGAAGAAAGGCAATGCCGATTTTGCGTGGCGCAATTCTGCCAAGACAGGCAACCGCGACCGCCAAAGACGACAACGACCACGCAGACATGGTTCACCAACGAACCGACAACAACAAACAAAACATGACGAAAAAAACAGCAAAGCAATGAAACCAATCCTAATGACAGAAGAGTACTGGGCGAACTCGCAATTCTCGATCGCCCGTCACACAGGAAGCATAAAGGCTTTCGGAGCGACCTATACCATCGTGAACAAGGAAGGCAAGGATGTTTTTGAATGTAGCTTTGAAGCCGACAAGGAAGGCCGTGAATACGCCATCGCGCCGGGCGAGCCTTGCGACCTCGTAATGGGCAAGTTCATCCCCTACTACCGAGCCATCGGGCGCGACAAGTTCCTTGACACGCTGAGGGCAAACGCCGACAAGACCGAAGCCGAGCTTGAGAAGATATACCAAGACCTTTCGGGCATCCACCCGAAGGAGAGGAAACAACGCAAAACAAATTGAACCATGAACGAAAAGCAAAAGCAAATGATGTCCGAGGAATACGGACGAGACTTCAGCGGTTGCCTATGGGGTGTGATAGCCTGCATCATCGCCATCGTCGGCGCAGGGATATGGCTGTTTACGAGATAACCGATAAAACATTGAAGCAATGACACAATTTATAAACAAGGAGAAACTAATAATGAACAAATCTACATCACCATGCGATTACTGCATGACCACCAAAAACAACAATGGTGGATATGCACTGCATTCTTTACATAAGACTGAAGAGAGCTGTGACGAGTATTGCACTGTATATCGTTGCAAACTCATGGATATTGGCGACAAATGCAAATCACTCAACAAATACAGAAAGAAGCATAACTTATAAAAGAAATACAACTATGATACAAGAAGAAAAAGCAAAAGCCTACGACAAGGCTATTGAAAGAGCAAAAGACTGTTATAACGATGGTTTGTCATTACATCAACCAGTTAAAAATGTTCTTGAATATCTATTTCCTGAGTTGACAGAAAGTGAGGAGGAGAAGATAAGGAAAGCCATCGTAAATGTCATAGAAAATGGCTTCACATTAAGAGAGGATTGTCATTACTTTTTTGATGATTTCACAAAAGAACAAATGCTTGCTTGGCTTGAAAAGCAAGGTGAGCAGAAGCCCATGCCACAGGATTATGATGAGGCTTTTGACGAGTTTATGAGCCAAATTCCTGAGAAAGACCCTAACGGCGGTGACACTTGCTATGACTATGATGACATGCTGTCTGCAATCCAGTTTGGCATTAAATGGCAGAAAGAGCAGAAGCCTGAAAAATACACTTTAGAGCAAGCAGCTGAAAAATACACTTTAGAGCAAGCAGCTGAAATATTCCTTTATGCACTTTCAAAAACTCCTTTCAATAATAAACCTATAACAGATGCTCAAATTATAACAAAAGAGTTGTTGTTGTTGTTGAGAGACCCAAAGCAATATCATCCCGATGCCATCAATGAGCAGCAGCCTGCCGAGTGGAGCGAGGAGGACAAGCTGAGCGAGTTTGAGCAATGCCTTAAAAGCACCACCAATGTCTATGTTGAACAAGGCAGGCACATGGAAGATTGGGATGCAATTGAAGACGCAAAAGAGTTACTTGAAATTGTCAACAAGCAAATAAAACCATGAAAACGAAGAAAATCATCCCCACCGCCATCCTTGGCGACCACAGCGAGAACATCGGCATCGAAAGCATGACGGTGCGCTACACGCAACGAGCCGACACCAACGACCCGTTGGACGACCAGTACCTCACCATCGAGGCCGTCAGCTACGACGACGGCAACGAAGAGAGCGTGACGAAAGGCGAGCAAGGCTACTACCTCACGCTCTCGACGGAACGCTGGGCCATCGACAGCCCCGCCGAACTCACGGCTGTCGCTGAGGACTTCATGCGCCGCCTGCAAGCCGCGCCCGAAGCCGAACAACTAAAAACCGACAACTGAACAACTGGAAACTGAACAACTGACAACTGAAAAACGATGCCCCGCTACTACGAAACCATAGAGGAACGCCTTGAACGCCTCGAAAAAGAGTACGGCAAGCTCAAAGGCAAGGTGGCGAGCCAAGAGAACGCCATCTTCGAGCTGCAACGCAAGGTATATTTCCTCAAGCAGCGCGAGACGCAGCGCAAGATAGACGACTACCTCGAACACTACAAACCCAAAAGACAATGAGCAGGAAAGACACCGACCCCGAAAGCCTCGTCTCCGTCCGCATCGACGCGAGAACCGTCATCCTCGTCAAGGCAAGGAACTGGACACCCGACTACGCCGAGCGTTACCGCGCACGGATGACCGACAACCGCCGCAAGGCCGACCGCTTCCTCAACCTGCGTTTCGCCGACTACACCAACGGCAACGGCGAACAGCGCGAGGGCTGCTTCTTCACCCTCATCGGAGTCCCGTTCCAGATGCGCTTCGGGCGCGACCGCTCGGGCAACCGCATCATCGTGGAGCGCGTCATCAGCGGCGACTACAAGATGGCCACATCGTCGCTGCAATTCGACGGCAACAAGATTTTCCTCTTGCTTTGCGCCGACATCCCGAAGAAGGAGACTGAGCTTGACCCCGACAAGGCGATGTTCGCCTTCCTCGACGTGATGACACCAATCCGCTGCACCTGCGACGTGAAGGCGTTCAAGGACTACGACAGCGGCAGCAAGTGCTTCGAGATCGGCAACAAGGAGGAGTTCAACTACCGCCGCCGACAGATACAGGAAGCCGTGCGCCGCTGCCAAATCAACAACAAATACAACGGCGGCGGGAAAGGGAGAAAAAAGAAGTGCCAAGCCATAGAGCATTGGCACGAAAAGGAAAAGAACTACGTGACCGCCAAACTGCACACCTACTCGCGTATGCTGGTCGACTTGGCCGTGAAGAACAAGTGCGGAAAGATAGTGCTGATTGACCAGAAACGCCGCGAGGACGAGGCCAAGGAGCAGAACCGGAACGGCGAGCCGTTTGTGCTGCGCAACTGGTCCTACTACGGCCTGAAGGACAAGATAGCCTACAAGTGCCGTATGGTGGGGATTATGCTCGAACAAGACAAGAAATCTGAGAATGAGACAGAATAGAGAAACATATACACGCGGTGGTTGCACACCGTCAGTCCGAGGCTTTATGTCACTCGGAAAGTACCCTTACCGTGCTGGTTGCAAGCCGTTTGCATATATCATCGTGCTTGACGCGCTGAAAAGTAGGGTATATGCAACGAGTGTGGGATCTTTTTCAACATTGTGAGTCGTGCTTGACGCGCTGAAAAGTAGGGTATATGCAACTTGGTTTTGCCCCCATCGCGGGGGCTTGCGGCATCCGCTTCGTTGCGTTTGCGGTTGCAAGTTTACACTGTGGGGACTGTGGGCTGGCTGTGGGAATGAGACAAAAAATGAAAAAAAATCAACCGACT
>CALDIA010000202.1 GCA_937901455.1 uncultured Bacteroidales bacterium
ACAAAATCAAGCAAGAAGAATGGGGCAAACGGTCAACCTTATTCAGGCATTAACAATTAACACAATTCCTAATTGCTAACTCCTAATTCCTAATTGAAAAAAGCCAGGACATGCAGAAAGTAGAGATGTCGGCCACAGCTTTCCAAAAGCTCATCCAAAAGGTCATATCCAAGCCCGCCGAGTTCGCCAAGGTCGCCGGAATGGAACTCGGCAAGTTCAAGCAGCTCATGGAGACCGACATGAACGAGGCTTTGAAGAAAGTCCTCAAGGGATTCTCCGGGGCGGGCGGCTTCGACAAACTGCTGCCCATCTTCCAAGACTTGGGACTGGACGGCGCACGCGCCGCCGCCGCCATCTCATCGATGGCCAACAGCCTCGACAAGGTGGAGGCCGCGCAACAGGTGGCCAACCGCGCTATGCTGGAGGGCGTGTCCTGCTACGAGGAGTTCTCCATAAAGAACAACAACATGCAGGCCAGCCTGGAGAAAGCCCGCAAGAAGTTCCAAGACACCCGCCTCGAACTGGGCCAAAAGCTGTACCCCATACTGCTGAAGCTGACCAAGACCAGCACGGCGGGCATCAAGGCCATATCCACCGCCACCTCGTGGATAAGCAAGAACAAGGGCGTGGTGCTGGCCGTCATCGCACCGCTCACTCTGTACATCGCCAAGGTCACGCTGCTGAAGACCCGCCTGCTGCTGCTCACGGCGGCGGAGAAAGCCGGAACTGTCATCAAAGCCGCCTACAAGACGGCGGTCTATGCCGTGGCCGCAGCGCAGGCGAAGATGGCGGGCAACACCGAAAGGGCGGCTGCTGCGGTCAGGAAAATGAACGCCTCGGCCAATGTCGTGCCGTGGGTCGCACTTGCAACCGCCATCATAGCGGCGGGCACGGCCATCTACAAGCTGGCGACCCGCACCACGGAGGCGCAGAAGGCCATGAAAGACTTCCATGAGCGAACCGCCGAGCAAAAGGCGGAGGCCGACAAGCTATTCGGGGCGCTGCGCGAGTTGCGCAAAGGCACTGACGACTACAACAAAGTACAGAAGAAAATCATAGAGAACTATCCCACGATACTCCAGGACCAGCTGGACGAGAAGGGCAACATCATGGACATCGAGCAGGCCTACAACATGGTCATCACCGCCATGAAGCGCAAGATAGCCCTTGACATCCAGCAGGAGCAGATAACGGAGGTGATGAAGAAAGAGATGGACGGTCCGATTTTAACGCAAAAATCAGCAACCTACTTGCGTAAATTGCTGATTCTGATTGAGTTTCGGTCTTTTGCGGAGAGAGCGAGATTCGAACTCGCGGTAGAGTTTCCCCTACGACAGTTTAGCAAACTGTTGGTTTCAGCCACTCACCCACCTCTCCGTGGTTGCATCACTGAAATGCGGGTGCAAAAATACAAAAAAATACGTATTCCCCAAGTTAAATACCACTTTTTTTGTATTTATGATAATATGCTTGTAATCAAATTGTTGGATTGTATGTTCTGCTATTTGCCTATAGTGTGCATAGACTGTTTTTGAGGCTTTTCTGGGTTTTTAGTCATCGAGTAAGTTGCGATTATTCAATGATGCCTCCTCCCGCAACGAGTTCGTTCTTGTACAATACTACAGATTGTCCGGGAGTGATACCCCAGGCAGGTGTTTCAAACTGCAATTGGAAAGAGGAGCTTTCTTCAAAGTCTTTAGGGATGACAAGACTGGCGGGGGCAGCGGGCGACTTGTGCCTGATACGGGCCTCTACCAAGGGGTTGGCGCGCAGCCAGGAAGTGTCCCGTAACCGTGCCTGTCCAGCTGTGAGCAAAACGCTGTATAGTTCATCGTGGTCACCCAAGGTCACTTCGTTGCGGATTGGATTGATGCGGGTGACATATTTGGGTGTGCCAAAGGCAACCCCCAGTCCCTTGCGCTGCCCGATGGTGTAGTTGCAGTACCCCGAGTGTTGGCCGATTTTTCGCCCTTCAGCGTCTATGTAGTTGCCAGGATGGATGACGCACCCCTGCTCGTTGAGAAATGCCCGGTAGTCGTTGTCGGGGATAAAGCAAATTTCCTGCGACTCCTTTTTCTCAGCCAAGTGCGTGAACTGGCGTTCCCGAGCCATTTCCCGGACCTCTTCCTTGGTGAAATTTCCAAGTGGGAAGATGGTTCGCTTCAGGTTCTCCTCCGTGAGCATCCAAAGAAAATAGGTCTGGTCTTTGTTTTGATCAACTGCTTTCTGGAGGTAGTAATGTCCTGAGCGGTTGGCTATACGTGCATAGTGCCCGGTTGCAATCATTTCGCACTGGAATTCATCGGCTGCCGATAACAACAGTCCCCATTTGATGTGCGAGTTGCACAGCACACAGGGATTCGGAGTTCGTCCGTTCTTGTATTCATCTATGAAGTTTGCAATAACATGCTCTTTGAAGGTCTGTCTGAAATCCAGAATGTGATGTTTCATGCCCAAAGACTCTGCAAAATGCTTGGCCTCCATGATGCTTTCTACCGAACAACAACCCTTTTCCCTGGCAATGCACGATTCCTTGATGTAGTCGAATGTGCGGAAAGTGACTCCTATCAGTTCATAGCCCTGCTCCAGCAGCAAAAGTGCCGCCACACTGCTGTCTATACCTCCGCTCATAGCCATTAATACACGCTTGCCCATGTCTTTTGTTTTTATGAATAAAAAAAGAGAAAGACCAATGCTTTCTCTCTCTTGTCGGGGTGAGAAGACTCGAACTTCCGGCCTCTACGTCCCGAACGTAGCGCGCTACCAACTGCGCTACACCCCGTTCTGACTTGCGGCTGCAAAAATACACTTTTTTTAATTTGGTTAACCCCTGCTGATATATTATTTTTTTTATGTGTGATGTTCTGATTTTTTTATTACTTTTGCATCCTATTCCATATCCAAGTAAATGGTCTTTCTAAATATTTGAAAATTAGTAACATAAATATAAAATAGTATGAAAAAAATCACCGACAACACCTTGCTTGGTAAACTCACGTTGTTATTAAATGTGGTTGTATTGGTATTATTTATCATTTCCTGTGTTCTCTTGTTGAAATACGACAAGATAAATATACAGGTTGTGCAAGATCGTCCCGCCTACGAAAAGGCGTATGAGAACTATGTGATGGCCCAACACCCGCTTCGTCAAGACAGTGCGGAGGTGGCTTACTATTCCAACAAGCTGGACTCCCTGAAGACGAAGGCCGTAGCTAAGACTAAAGATGAGAAGACCGCTTTGGCAGAACTGATTACCGTGACAACCGCCACTTTGAAAGAGAAGTCAGAAGCCCAGGCAGCCCATTTGAAAGAGTTGGATGAGAATTCTGCGTCCTATCTTCCGCTGAAGAATGACTGGGATGCCAAGAATGCGGATCGTGACAGCGCCAAGAAAAGCTTTTGGATAATGGCATGTATCACCTGCCTCGCCTTCTTGGTCAAGACGTTCCTCTTTGCACACTGGGATAGCAAAAATCTGCGTAACCTCCATAATATCTCCCCGTGGATGAAAGACGGTAACAAGGTACACGCTCCTTATTGGGGCTGGTTCGTGCCTATCATCAACTTGATCAAACCATTCTCTATCTTTAATGAGATATGGGAAGAAACCGATTATGCACTTGAAAATAAAGGTATTGTTACTGTTGACAAAGATACGACAGTCGATAACAGTGAACTCTATATGGGTATTTGGTGGGGATTGCTGCTGATTAGCTGCTGGATTATGAACTTGATTCTCTTTTTAACATTCTTCCGTGAAGGCGCCTTCTTCGTTAAAGCTGACCATACCAATATGGTTATTGTAGCTATTGTTATCATGGTTCTTGCTATGTTGATGGAAACTTTCTTGATTATTTCCTATAACAAAAAGAACAAATTGCTGTTGGCAAACGAAGACAAGTTCTAATCATATACAACCATAAAAAGACAGGGTGGCTTTCAAACGATAGCCACCCTTTTTTTATGTCCGCAAAGGTTCTACACATGGAAATTCACAATGAATAAACAGCTGTGTATGTGTTATAAACGATAGAAAGTGATTACTATTAGTAGATGAGCATGACGCTACCATTGCGTTGTTCTACGGTGCCGTCGGGAAGGATGTAGTAAATCTTGTACATGTACACATCCATGGGGAGGATTTTGCCTTCGTAGTATCCGTCCCAGCCTTGGGCAGGATTGTTTGTCGAGAAGATGAGGATGCCTTGGCGGGAGTAGATATTGAAACTATAGCCTTCGGGAGATATGAAGGCGTTTACCGGTTGGAACACCTTGTTGATGGTTTGCAGGGGTGTGAAGGCGTTTGGGATGTATAAAGATGGTAACTGGCGCAATTCCAATTGGTTGGATATGGATATATCCTCAAAGCCATAATCGTTCAACTGCTCGTGGGCTACCACATAGTACTTGAAGATTGAGCCCGACTCGTAAAGTGAGTTCACATCATCATAATAAGTGTTGATAGTGCTGGGTGTGAGAGTCAGCGGCAACAGTGCAAATGTGGGCTCTGATTCAGTTTTGCGGTAGAGGTCGTAATAGTCCACATCTCCGTTCCATTCGCCATAATTGCTCCACTGTAGCGTGTTTTCCTGGGCAGATGTGGCCTCTCCGGTGAGCAAAATATTATGGGCGATATTGGAGTGGCCCGCGGGAATCTCACAATTGTTGATGACGTAGGTCCTGTAATAATAGGTGTGTCTGTTGAAGTCAGCATCCTGATCTTCGAATAGATAGGAGGCACCATTGAATGGTTGTGTGGCTATGTCGTCAAAAACGATCCGCTGTACATTGAGGAGGCTCGACTTGGAATCCCGCCGGTGCTTGAAGATAACGATGACGAGTTGACACTCACAGAATATGCAATGACGCATCTGGAAGAATGCACGCTGCCGTTCCGAAAAGTCAGCAACCGCCTTGTCAGCGAAAAAGTGGAGCAAGTGCTTCATAAGGCAGGCTCATATTCGCTCACGATGGATTACAATATCCGAATGCAGCTGACAAAGGAGGGCAAACGGATAGAAGAGGAAAATCAAAATCTGTCTGACCGTCAAAAGCAAGCGATTCAGGAAAAACGGCGGCAGACAGAACGCTTGCAGACCGGCTATCAGGCGAAATTTGAGCGATTCTGGGACAGAGTACAGAAATGGCCGACATTCTGCGAATATATCCTGCCGATCATTATGAAGAAGAACGAACAGTTTATGACACTGGATATCCTTGACGATCATGATGATGCTTTGCAGGAGCAGCAGGGCAAGAAAAAGAAGAAAGTTAGCAGTATCGGCGTAAAACAGGCGGATTCCGGATATCAGTCCCGCTATTTCTGGGCAGAGGACTTTCCGACCGGTAAACGGCGGCGGATTCCTGAAACAGAAGTCTTTCAGGCACGGACACTCGTGTCCTACAAGATCTTTGAACAGATCCGCAGCAATCGCTGGGAAAAGCCGTCACTTGATATGGTGGTTGCGATCTGTGCCGGGTATCATCTCACGATGCCGGAAGTAGAAGAAGCCCTGAAATATGCCGGATACTATCTCCTTTACAACCGGACACATCTTGTATACCGCTTTTTATTCACAGTCGGAAGGAATCTGTTTCATGATACAGATACATTCAATACCTATCTAATGTTTTTGAACGAAAAACCGCTGGGGAGCAAGGCGAGCGAAGCGGCGGAACGGAAGAAAACAGCAAAGAAGAAAGCTTGAAAAATGCAATATGGATTTTTCAAAAATCCAGCATCTAAATTGGAGTATGGTATAATAAAAGGAGAACATTAGGTATCTGCAATGCTGTTGTTCTGTTTGTTCAAATCTTGATTTACTAAATCGTGATTTGATTACATTTATAATCAGAATCACAAAAAAGTAAGGGAGAAAACAAGGAGCGGCACACTCCCCCTATCAGAGAATGGCTCGTTCATACTTGACTTATTGCCTGTTTTTTGGTATACTAAAAATGACGCGAGAACACGACAACAGCCTTACGAAAGGAGCGTGTGGATATGGGAATGTATGTAAATCCGGGCAATTCCGGTTTCAAAAGAATCGCGGGATCAAACTATGTAGACAAGACGATGCTGATTGAACTTATGAATGAACGGATCGGCACCGATAAATGCCTTGTGTGTATCAGCAGACCGCGCCGATTCGGTAAGTCCTATGCTGCTAAAATGCTGACAGCCTATTATGACTGCTCTTGTAATTCTCACGGCTTGTTCGATAATAGGAAAATCGCAGAATGCGATTCGTATGAAAAGCATTTAAACCAATACAACGTAATTAGTCTGGATATCACTGGATTTATTTCTTCAGCAAACCGTGTTGGTATATCACTGCGAGAGATTCCGGGTATGATAGCTGATGCGATCAAAGAGGAAGTTATGGCTTTGGATGCTGACCTTCCGACCGACATGGATCTGGAAGCGATACTGACCGCATATGTGGATAAAAAAGGAAACAAGCCCTTTATTTTTATCATCGACGAGTGGGATGCCATGATCCGTGAAGCGAAAGAGGATCCCGAAGCGCAGAAACGATATCTCTCCTTACTGAGGGGATGGTTCAAGAATAACAGCTTTACTCCGAAGGTAGTGGCTGCCGCTTATATGACAGGTATCCTTCCTATTAAAAAGGATGGCACTCAGTCAGCAATTTCTGACTTCGATGAGTACCCAATTCTGGAACCGGATGACTTTGCAGAGTTCACGGGTTTTTTGGAAGAAGAGGTGCTGGAAAAATGTCTGGAGCGTGGTCTTGACTATACGGAAGTCAAAGAATGGTATGATGG
>CALDIA010000203.1 GCA_937901455.1 uncultured Bacteroidales bacterium
CTCGTTGCATCGACAGCATCCTCGGCCAAAGTTTCGCCGACTTTGAGTTGCTGCTTGTTGACGACGGAAGCGCCGATGGCAGCTATTTTAGGCTATAGTTTAGTTGTGTTAAGTTATGTGTTTTACAGAAAATAGAAATGGAAAACTTGTTGGGGTGGTTTCGTATAATATTCACTCCATTCATCTTAATTATGGTGCGGTTTTGCATACATATGCTTTTCAACAGTATTTGAAAAAGAATGGTGTCGATTCTGTTATTTTGAATTACAAGCCCACGGGACATTTGGAACATTATAGTTTGATGTTCCCGATTTTTAATTACAAAGGAGGAGGCAGACGGAAATTGTACGAGCATTTACGGAGTTGGGGATTCGGATTTTGGGCAAATGTAAGGAAATATATAAAGTTTCAGCGTTTTTTTCGAAAACATTATGTGAAAACAAAGCGTCAATATACATTTGAGCAGTTGATGAAGATGGACGAATTAGAAGATTTAAATGTTGCAGTTTGGGTGTGCGAAAGTGATGTGATTTGGAAATTGTACAAAAAGAAAAGCTTTGACGATATCTTTTTTCTTAATGCACCATTTATGCAAAACTGTAGAAAAGTGGCTTATGCGCCTTCTATGGGAGCCCGAAAGCTCTCGGATGAGGAAGCGGCTCGTTTTCGGTCGCTAACTGCTCCATTTAATGCTATTAGTTTGAGGGAGAAAGAATCCGCCGATTACGTTTCGTCATTACTGGGTCGTGATGTTTCTTTTGTCCTGGATCCGGTTTTCCTATTGGGAATTGATGATTATGACAAGATTTTGTTACCGCCCAAGGAACGACATTATTTGTTGGTCTATGCTTGTATTAAAGATGATAAAAAAATGATATCTGAAGCGCGAAAGTTGGCGGATAGATTGGGCTTGCAAGTGATAGAGATTAGCACATTTGATTACCATAGGTTTAAGTTTGGCCATATTGTTCGTTCTGATGCGAGTGTGGAAGAGTTTTTGGGCTATTTTAAATATGCTGATTTTGTGGTCAGTAATAGTTTCCATGGCATTTGTTTCTCTATCATTTTCCAAAAACAATTTTTTGTTTTTCAGCGAGACAAAACCGACTACCGTATGCAGAGTTTGATTCGTGAAATGGATTGTAATGATCGCCTGGTTTTATGTGACGACAAACATATTCCAGAAAATTTCTCGGATATAGATTTTTGTCGTGTAGAAGCCAAAAGGGTAAAGTTGTTAAGAGAATCGACAATCTATATTCAAAACAACATTATAAATGTCATCCAAAGTGATGCTGATTAATTTTAATTCTTACGGTTGGAATGCGAAGTGTTCGTTTCAATTATTCTAAAAGCGCATTTGCATATACAATTTGTTAATCGAGTTGTTTTCAAATCAGCATAGCCCTTAATTCAATTCATGTGCCACCCTGACATCAAGCGTGAGTAATAGTAAGGCTCTTATGAAAGAAATAAAAAGATTTGTCAAAAGATTGCTGAAGAATGTATGTTTCTGGTTCTTTAGGCAATTGCCACTGCAAGACAAGGTTGTCGCGACCACTATGAGAGGACGAAAATTTGGCGATAATTCAAAGGCTGTTGTGGTCGCAATTCATGAAAAGTCGCCTGAAACTAAAATCGTATGGCTAAAGAATGGTGGTTATAAGTATTCATTGCCTCAGTGGGTTAGGGGAGTTGAGTATTTTAGCCTATTGCAAACCTTGTATGAATTGGCAACTGCTAGAGTGTGGGTTAGCACCCATCTGTTTGAAACAGAATGGAAAAGACGTAAAGGACAGCTTGTTGTACAAACATGGCATGGCGGATTGGGAATAAAAAAAATCGAATATGATGTCGTATCGGAGCAACATCGGTTAGACGAGAAGGGTAGAGCCAAGGTCGCTCATACTTGTGCTTTGTCAGATGTTTTTATTTCCCAGTCAGACCATTTGTCATCAATATACAGGCGAGCCTTTGGATATAATGGACCGATTTGGAAATGTGGGTATCCAAAAAACGATGTGTTGTACGGAAACAACTCAGAGGCTGTAGAAAAGGTAAGGCTCACTTATGGTGTGAACACGCGTTTTTTGCTGTATGCACCAACCTTTCGTCAAGAGTGGGGAGAAATAGATTGGTCTCCATATGACATTGACTTTTTGAGGTTGCATAGGGCCGTTGTAGATACATTTGGAGGTGAATGGACAATACTTTTGAAATGGCATCCTGTATTAATTCCTTTTTTAAAAGGTAGAGCCGTCCCAGAAGGGACCATTGATGTTACAGATTATGAAGATATGCAAGAATTGATTCTCGCTTCTGATATTATGATTTCCGATTATTCCTCTTGCTTGTTTGATGCAGCACTTCGTAATATTCCATGTTTCACATACGCCACCGATTTTGAACAGTACAAAGCCGACAGGGGTGTGTATTACGAAATGGAGGAGTTGCCATTCCCATACGCCAAGAACAACGATGAGCTAATGTATAATATTGAGCACTTTGACAAAGACGATTATCTCAACAAATGGGAGGCGTTCAAAGTACGTACTGGGTTGCATGAAACAGGTCATGCTGCCAAAGACATTGCAGAAAAGATAATTGATTTTTTGAATGGGAAAAATATAAATTGGAACTAGCATGAAAAAAAACATCGCACTTATTTTTGCCGGTGGAACGGGCAATAGGATGAACACCGTTTCGCGTCCGAAGCAGTTCCTGGAACTGCAAGGCAAGCCCATCATCATATACACTTTGGAATTGTTTGACAACCATCCTATGATTGACGGGATTGTGGTGGTTTGCCTTGAATCATGGATTTCCTTCCTCGAGAAACAAATCAAGAAGTTTGAAATCACGAAGGTGGTGGATGTTGTCCCTGGAGGCGAAACTGGCCAAGGAAGCATTTACAATGGCTTGGCTGCGGCAGAAAGTAAATTCGACGGCGATAGCATAGTGTTGATCCATGACGGAGTGCGCCCTCTAATCAAAGAACAAACCATCACCGACAATATCAATGCAGTAAGGGAGTACGGGAATTGCATCACTTGCGTGCCGGCCACCGAAACATTCGTGGTGCGCCAGAAGGATGGCGCACTGGATATCCCCAGCCGCAATGATTCGCTCATAGCGCGTGCCCCACAGTCGTTTATACTTAAGGACATCCTTGCAGCGCATCTTCAGGCACAATCGGATGGAATTAACAACTTTATTGATTCTTGTACCATGATGAGCCATTATGGCCATGAGATGCATACCATCATCGGGCCAATGGAGAACATCAAAATCACTACGCCTACCGATTTCTTTATTTTCAGGGCGATGGTGGAGGTGCACGAAAACCAACAAATATTTGGATTTTGAGCATGATTGGCAAGACACAGCAAGAAGATATATTGGAGTTTGTACAGACATTCTCCATGGCTAAAGAATTGGCCCAATCGTCATTCCTGATAACAGGAGCCACTGGATTGATTGGCTCGTCGTTGATTCGTTGCTTGTTGGCACTGGATAAGGGCATCCGCATTGTTGCTCTCGTGCGAGACACGGCCAAGGCAAAGTTGATGTTTGACGACATGCCTGGTCAGGTGGAGTGGGTGGAATGTGACTTGATGTCGTATGCATATGACCAGATCGACGGTATCGACTATATCGTTCATTGTGCGGCCCCCACTTCCAGCCGATTCTTTGTTGATAGTCCGGTGGAAACCATTCGTGTCATCTATGAGGCCACTTCTTCCTTGTTGGATTATTCCCGTCGGCGACGCATTAAAAGTTTTGTGTATTTGTCTTCTCTTGAGGTGTATGGTAGCGGGCTGGCTCAGGCCCCCATCACAGAAAAAATGCAGGGGTACTGGGATGTGATGGATGTACGCAGCTCGTATCCTGTCTCAAAACGTGTCGCCGAAAACCTGTGTTATGCATACGTTTCAGAATTTGGCGTTCCCGTAAAGGTTGCCAGATTAACACAAACAACAGGCGCAGGCATCGCTAAGGACGACAATCGTGTCATTGCACAATTTACCAAGATGGCTGTTAAAGGCGAAGACATAGTATTGCATACTACAGGCGAGTCAGCCCGGCCGTATTGTTATACAACGGATTGCGTTTCCGCGCTTCTGTATATTCTTTTGAAAGGGAAAAATGGAGAGGCCTACAATGTTGCTAACGACAACACGTATATTTCGGCCCGCGACATGGCCGAGTTTTTGCGGGACAATTTCAATCCTTCTATTGATGTCCGTGTCGAATTGAACGACAATATGGGCTATGCACCAGTTTCGAAGCTGAATCTTTCAACAGAAAAACTGCGGTCTCTTGGTTGGCAGCCAAGATATGACTTGAAGCAAATGTTTGAACGTTTGATAAAATATTTGTCAGAATGAAGCATAACTTGCCTATAAAGATAGACCTGCCCGAACATTTTCTTGATGAGGAAGTTCGCAGTGGTTATACCGTAACGACAAAACAAAAGAAGATATGGGCAGTTGAATTGGATTTGTTGGCTGAGTTTATGCGGGTATGCGACAAGTATGACCTTAAATGGTTTGTAGGCTATGGCTCTTTGCTTGGCATAATTCGTCACAAAGGTTTTATACCTTGGGATAATGATATAGATGTGGCTATTACGCGCAATTCTTTTAATAAATTGTGTGAGGTGGCATCATCTGAATTCCAACAGCCCTATTTTTTACAGACCCCGATTTCAGAAGAAGGAAGATATTTTATGACATTAGGCAAATTTCGTAATAGTTTAACAACAGGTTGTTCTGAAATGGAATGGCTTCAGGGCATTAATGGCGGTCTGTTTGTGGATGTTTTTATTCTAGATGAGATACCAGATGATGAAAAGAAGGTGGAAAAGATGTTCAAAAAGATTAATTATTACAAGCATTTTAATCGTTTTTATTCTCCATATCCACGTCGTGATAATTTGGTAGGAAAAGTGAAAAACGTTGTTTGGACTTTGCTTTGGAAGTTTAAATATCATAGTTGTGGGGGCGATGTGTTTTTTGAGAAGTTGGGTGATTATTTGAGCCAGTATTCAGGTGAGAGTTCTCGCTGTTGGATGGCCTTGGAATTGAATCCTTCCCGGAGTTTACATCTTGATAAATCGATGTGGAGTGAAACCATAATGGCGGATATGGAATTCATGAGAGTGCCGATTCCCAATGGCTATGATTGGATTTTGACAGACCACTATGGTGATTATATGAAACTGCCACCTCTTGAGATGCGTGTTAATCATGATTATTTGGTCCTTGAACCAGAGATTTCTTATGTAAAGTATTTTGGCGAGAAGTCGTTTTAAGAGTGTTTTTATGCTGTTGTTAATTAAAATTAATAATCGTGGAGAAACTCCTAACCATCGTCGTCCCCGTCTACAAAGTCGAGGACTACATCAACAAGTGCCTCGATTCACTCGTTATCGCCCCTGAATTGATGGAGAAAATGGATGTGCTTATCATAAATGATGGCACGCCAGACCGCTCGGCGGAGATGAGCCGCGAGTATGTAGGAAGATACCCTGGCGTTTTCAGGCAAATCGACAAGGAAAACGGAGGCCACGGATCTGTTTGGAATTTGGGCCTGAAAGAAGCCTATGGCAAATACACCCGTTTCCTCGATTCCGACGACTGGCTGGAGAACCTCGACCTGCTTGTCGAGAAATTGGAAACGTGCGATGCCGATTTGGTCATTACCCCAACCTTGTGTCATTGTCCAAACGAGGAGCTTTGGAAACAGGAAATCCTCAACATGGAATTCGGCAAGGTGTATGACGCCGACACTTTCGACTGGCTCGGCAACCGAAGCCATCCCAACTATGTGTTCCACCACAGCTGTACCTACAAAACGGAGATGTTTCGCCAATATCTTCCTTTGTTCCTGGAAAAGCAACCTTACGACGATGTGATTCTCGGAGCTGCTTCCAAGATTGGGGCTAAGTCGTTGGTGGCCTACGATTTCATCCTCTACCATTATCTGATGGACAGGGAAGGACAGAGCATCTCCAAAGAAGTACAGAGGAAGCATGTCAATGCCAAAATCAAAGTGGAGCAAAGCACCATTCGTTTCGTGGAGGAACACCCCGTTCCTTCCGCATCCACAAAATCCTTGTTTTTCAAGGAGAAGCTCCCCAAGATGTACAATTTTGGCTACAAGAGCTTCTTTGATTTCCCCTACGAGGAAAACAAACGGATGACCAAGGAATGGGACCTGTGGGTGAGGGAGTCAAACCCCAAGATGCGGACTGCTTTTATTCGGCTGTACAGGATGTTGCCTTTCCGCTTGTATTATCTGTGGTTTAAAATGATGATGAAAAAATGAAAACATACGACTATCTCATCGTCGGCTCAGGCCTGTTTGGTGCCACATTCGCCTATTTTGCGAAGCAAAAGGGCAAGAAATGTCTCGTCGTCGACAAGCGCCCGCATTTGGGAGGCAATGTGTATTGTGAACTGATCGAAGGCATTAACGTGCATAAATATGGCGCGCATATTTTCCACACTTCAAACAAAGATGTTTGGGATTTCGTGAATTCTATCGTGCCATTCAATCGTTATACGAATTGTCCTGTCGCCAATTACAAAGGCAAGCTCTACAACCTGCCTTTCAACATGAACACGTTTTATCAAATGTGGGGCGTGATTACGCCCGACGAAGCCATGGCGAAGATCGAGGAGCAGCGGCGCGAGGCGGTCGCCGCGCTGCAAGGCCGCGAACCGGCCAACCTTGAGGAGCAGGCGTTGAGCCTTGTGGGACGCGACATCTATGAGGCACTCATCAAGGGCTACACCGAGAAGCAATGGGGAAGGCCTTGTGAGGAGTTGCCCGCTTTCATCATCAAGCGTTTGCCGGTGCGCCTCGTGTTCGACAACAACTATTTCAATGATGCTTACCAAGGCATTCCTATTGGAGGATACAACAAGTTGATAGAGGGCTTGCTTGAAGGCATCGAAACGCGGATAAATTGTGACTTTTTTGCCAATCGGGCGGAATTGTCAGCACTTGCAGAAAAGATTGTATATACGGGTCAAATCGATGAGTATTATGATTTTCGTTTGGGCCATTTGGATTTCCGGACGGTTTCGTTTGAGCAGGAAACACTGAATAAGCAAAACTATCAAGGGAATGCGGTCGTGAATTATACGGAATGTGTCGTCCCTTATACAAGGATTATCGAGCACAAGCATTTCGAGATGTTCGGACAGGCGGTGTACGATTGCCCCAAGACGGTGATATCTCGTGAGTTTAGCACCGAGTGGAAGCCAGGCATGGAGCCTTATTATCCCGTCAACGACGACAAGAACAACGAACTTTACCTGAAATACAAGGCCTTGGCCGAGCGGGAGGAAAACGTTGTCTTCGGCGGACGCTTGGCCGAATACAAATACTACGACATGGCGCCTGTCATCGAGCAGGTGATGAAACGGAAAGATAATGTCTGAATTATCCCACCGGCAATGGCATCCAACAAGATTAGCAAACTTTTCTGAATCAAGCGAATATGATCTTGGAGCGCTTTTTCAACACGGCAGGGCCGATAAAGACGGACCTGCACTATTACATCGACC
>CALDIA010000204.1 GCA_937901455.1 uncultured Bacteroidales bacterium
CCATCACAGGCGGCGGACAGAAGTCAACGCCCATGCGATTGAAGGTCTCGGCAAAAGTCCTTGTCCCGGCCACAAGTGCAGGTGTCGACAAACCGCCCATGTATGTGGACGAACCTTCAAGCTAAACCAAGAACCAAAACCCGAGAGGCCGCTTCGCAAGGGGCGGCCTTTCAAATGAAACACGGCAATGGAAGAGAAAGACAACAAGCAAGACATCAAGGAAGCCCTCGCGCAGCGCAAGGTGCTTAAGACCATCATCGGCAAGGGGATGAAGTTCTCGGTGGAATACACCGTGAAAGTCAGGCAGAAAGGACTGCTCGGCCTGTTCAGGCCGAAAGTGACGGAGAGCCGCAAGGAGGAGTTCGCGCTGGTGGAACCCACACTGTCCGTCCTCGACCGCGCCTCGGAGGTGTGGCTGCGCATGGACACCGACGGCTTGGAGAAGGAAGGCGCAGACCCCATCAAGGAGGGCTACAAGGCGGCACACGCCCACGCCCGCGACATGGCCGAGTGCATCGCCATCCTCGTATTGGGCGAGGCCTACTACGCCGTGGAAGGCGGCGACGACAAGGAACTGGAGCGGCTGACCGACCTGTTCTACCGCACCATCAAGCCGAGCCAGGCCAACGACATGGCCATGTTCGTCAACGTGACGAGCAACCTCGTGGATTTTGCGAACTCTATGCGCTTAATGAAGATGTCGACGACGACGACTCCGACCGCGCGTATAGAGTAGCGGGTATGCACAGCACACTTGGTCGGAGGGCAAGCATCTGCAAGGAGTTGGGCTGGAGCCTCGACTTCGTTGAGCACGGCATCAGCTACGCCAAGTTGCAGATGATGATGATGGACATGCCGCGCATCGTGAGCAGGAAGAAGGGCGAGGAACACTACACCGTGACCGACGACAACGCCGAGGAACTGTTCGGGATGCTGGCGGCAAGAGGCAACAGAATGATTAACCGATAAAAGGAGGAAAAGGTAAATGACAGTTACAGACGGCAACATGCACTATACTATGACGATGGACTATAGCCAGTTCGAGAAGTCCATCAAGTCTGCCATTAGCGATGTGAATATCATGCAGAACGCGGTGCTTGGATTGGCGCAAGGCATGGCGGCGTTGGCCTCTGTCGAGGGCATCAAGGCTTTCGCGTCGAAAGCATTCGAGATGCGTTCCTTCTTCCAAGACGCTGAGGCGGCAATGAAGGTGTTCCTCAAATCGGAAGACCTTGCCGCCGAACACCTGAAGGAGTTGCAATCCTACGCATGGTACAACGTGTTTGAGTTCACAGACCTTGTGACGGCAAGCAGGCAATTGCAAGCCTTTGGCACCGAAGTTGACGACGTGATACCCATCATCGACAAGTTGTCGAATATTGCAGCGGCCACGAACACGCCTTTGGAGAACCTTGTCGGAATCTTCAACAAGGCGAAGGTGGCCGGGCGACTTGACTCAAAGGGATTGTATTCGCTCGGAAACATGGGTGTCAATGTCAAAGAGACATTGAAAGAGATGGGAGAGCAGGCCGATGTGACCTCACTCAGTTTCGAGCAGTTGGAAAAGGTTATCGACCATCTCACCGACAAGGATGCTGGCGGAATGTTCGCTGGATTGATGGACGAGCAGTTCAACAACCTGTCGTCGTTGAAAGGTGCGTTGGAAGACAGTCTCGACACCTTGTTTGCCGACTTTGGAGAGGACTTGCAGCCTTTGTTTGAAAACATCCTTAAAGACGCTCAGGCTTTCGTCGCATGGCTTGACGAACATAGGGACACCATCGAGGATGTCGCGAAAGCAATCATTTATCTTGTCGGTGCATACGGCACATATCGCGGTGCGTTGGCGTTGAACACCGTCTACACCAAACTTGCCACAATCGGTGCGAATACACTTGGGCTGAATTTTGAGCAACTTGGCAAAAAGAGTGTTTTTGCCGCAGCCAAAGTCGGAGCGTTGACGACGGCCTCAAAAGTGCTTAATGCAGCGTTGAGCACAAGCGTATGGACCGCGCTAATCGCAGCCGTGGCGAAATTGACCATAGAGTTGTTCCGCCATGCGAAAGCGCAACATGCCGTGGCCGATGCGGCAAACGAGGCCACAAAGGACGTTATAGCAAGCGTTGAAAAGGAACGTATTGAGTTCAACGAATTGCTCGACACCATGTCACTTGCCGAGGAAGGCAGCGAGAAATATGCGCGAGCTTTGGACAGGTTGAAGAAGAAATACCCCGACTATCTGCAAAACCTCATCAACGAAAAAGGGCTGATAGAAGATATAAATGCAGCAAGAAAACAAGGTAACGAGCTTTTTGACTTGGAGATAGCTAAGAAGGCAACAGCGGCTAAGAAGGAAGCCGCCATCTCTAAGCAAACCGATGCCTATGCTGATGCTATGTCAAACGTAAACCAAGCATTGATAGACATGGGCCTTAATAGCGTTGAAGCAGGTCAAGCCACTCGCGACCTTCTGGCATCTGCACCGAAACTTGAATATGCTTGGAATAAGGCTACTGACTCTTTTATATTCCAGACGAATTGGGAGAAGAAAGACAAGGATGCGTTCGACAAGATTATCATTGATGCAATCAACAAAGCCAAGCCGGGGACGCTTGAAGAATCGCCGTCATATTATAGCAGGGCTTTCGTTAAAATAGCCAATCAATTGGCAATATATCGGAATGTATATGACCAAGCGGAGATGGTTTTGGACGGACTTGAAGGCATAGAGAAAGCAATTGAAGATGGAGGCAAAGGAAGTAGTAATACATCATCCGCACCGTTCACCGCCAATCCACAGAAGATAGCCGATGATATAGAGGCCAAGCAGAAGGAAATCAATGAGATTAGAAGGAAGTCTACTGAAAAAAGGTATCAGATACTTGACAAGGATGGAAATGTAATAGAGGAATACGAGGAAGCCTTTGTCGGACTTACGGACAAGGAGCAAGAAGAAATCAAGAAGCTCGAAGAAGAAATAAAAGACAAAACCTCTCAGTACGAGAAAGCCACAGGCTCGAAATACACGCCAAAGTTTGAAACGGGATTGCAACGTGCCAAGATTGCACAGCAGCAAGCCATCAACGCCATGTCCGACGGCTACTCGAAGACCGTTGCCGAAATCAACAGCAAGTACGATTCTGAAATCAAGCAGCTTGAACACCAAGTGAACGAAGTTCTTGTGCCTGGGACAGACGAACACGAATCGGCCGCTCAAGAATTGCAACTCAAGAAAGCGCAAAGAGGAAAGGAACTGAGCGATGCTTGGAAGAGCTTCCAAGCCAACAAGGCGGATGCCGAGCGTCTGCTTGACCAGATGGGTACTGACGAGCAGCGAAAGGTCGAAGACCGCCAATATGCCATTGACGCACTAACCATCAGCCTAATGGCCGAGGGAAGCCAAAAAGAGATTGCACAGATGCAGCTCAACCATTCGCGCCGAATGACGGAGCTTGGGCGCGAGCAGGCCGATGCCATCGCCCAACTCGTAGATACTGACAAAAAGGAATGGGAAGCGAGGCAGAGGGCAAAAGGCATTGACCCAAACGATGGCGACTTCTGGGCGCAATACAAAGGCCCTAACCAAGAAGCAGTCAAGGCAATACAAGATTATTATGCCATGCTTTCAAAAGGCCAAGAGGATGCCTTTGCCAAACAACAAGACGACTTCTGGCAACAAATGCTTTCCAAATACGGCGACTACACCACGCAGAAGGAGGCCATAGACAAGAGGTATTTCGACGAGGTGGCCGCGCTGGAGAAGAGGCAGATGGAAGCCCAGATTGCGGGCGAGGGCGAACTGGCCGAGCGGCTTGGCAACGCCATACAGGAGGCGAAGAAGGCGCAGGCCAAGGAGACCCTCGACCTCGACCTTGCCACCATCGACGCGACGGCCTACGCCACCGTGGAGGAGAAGATGGAGGCCATCAACAAGGCTTACGAGACTTACATCGACAACATCATCAAGGCCGGCGCAAGCTTGGAGGAACAGAACGCAGCCTTGCGCGAGCAGCATGAACTGACGGGCAAGACAGCCACGCTCAGCGCGAAAATCCAAGACCTCAAAGGCGAGGCACTCCTTGCAGCCGAACGCGGCGATGTCGACCTTGTGAAGCGGCTCAATGCGGAGATTGCCAAACTCAAGAAGCAACTCGACAATATCAACAAGGACTCGGAGAGCAAGGGCTTCGCGCAACACCTCGAAGAAATCACCACGGACGAGTGGATACGCTCCGCCACGGCCGTCGCCGACACGTTGGCAGGCATTGCAGAAGCGTCAGGCAACAGCGACCTCGCCGACATGCTCGAAGGCCTCGGCACGATGGGCGAGATTGGAGCGAAGATTGCCGGCGGCGACTACCTCGGAGCGGCCTTGCAAGCCATCACGTCGATTGGCTCCGTCATCGCCGAGGATATCGCGCTGATGCACGACTTCGAGGAGGCCAACGATCAGGCGGCCGTTGCTGCATGGCAACTCCGCGTGGCGCAGATGATGGATCAGGAAGACGGCATTTTCGGCGATGATGCCGTCAAGAGGGTAAAAGGCTACGTCGATGCCATCAACGAACTCGAAAGCGGTAGGCGATACAACGCCAACGCAAGGCAAACCGTCCTCGACCGAAGCGGCTTCGCCAACATGTTCGGGGCCAACGACCAGCGAATGAGCGTCGCCGAATTTGCGCGAAAGAACAACCTCGAACTGTACGACGAGTACGGCAACATGAGCGTTGACGTGCTTAACCTGTTCAAGGAGACTTACACGGGCATGAGCGATGAGAGCAAGCAGTGGGTCGACAACGCCATCGCCTACTCCGAGCAGTACGCCGAGGCGATGGAGAACCTTGCCGACTACCTTGAGACCCTGTTCGGCAACACCGTCGACACCATCGTTGACCAGCTCTTCGAGGGAGCGGTGGACATGGAGGCCATCATGTCAGACGTGGGCAAGCAGATGGCCAAGGACCTGATGAAGTCGCTCATCATGGCCGCCTACTTCGACGACCTGAAGGAGGAGTTCCAGAAAATCATCCAATCGGAAGGCGGCATGACCGAAGGCGCGATGATGGCGATTTACTCCCTGTGGAGCGAGCGTATGGCGCAGTTCAACGACCAGCTTCCCGTGTGGCAGGAGTTGCGCGACAAGTGGGCTGAGACGCTTGACTTCGATGTCGATGCCGACAGCATAGGCCCCGGCACGGCGTTGGCGTCGGCCTCGCAGGAGAGCATCGACCTGATGAACGGCCAGCTCAACGCCTTGCGCACGGTGCAAGGCAGGATGGAAAGCACGATAAACAGCATACTGCTGGAGATCGGCGGCTTCCGTAGGGACATGAACAGCAACCACGGCGAAACGATGCAGCAGCTCCAACAGATTAACAGCAACACCTCGACGGCAGGCCTCGGCCGGTCGCTTGGGGCGTACTTCGGATAAACAAGGAAAGGGAAAAGGCATGAGATACACATTCAGGAAAGGCAGCGCAGAGGCGGTCGACATACGGGAGACCTATGGCGTATACGTGGAAAGCGCGACGGGCTTGATAGGCAAGCCTCAACTCAAGACGGTCGACGCCTTCGACTGGAAATACCTCCACGGCACAACGCCCGACCTCATCAACAGGCGGTACGGCGACAAGGAAATCACCCTCTCGTGCTGGATGAAGGCCGTCAGCAAGCAGCAGCTGGTGGAACGCCTCGACGCCTTCATGCGCTACTTCGACCATGACGACCTCCTGCTGATGAAAGTCACTTGGGAAACCGACAACGACAACGGCGGCTTGCTTCCCAACCCACATGCCGCCAAAGGGCTGTTCGCCATCGTGTGGCTCAAGAGTTGCGACATCAAGCCCTTCAAGTGGCACAAGGGGACAAACATTGTCAAGTTCACGATGACGTTCCATGACCCCTATCCCGTCAAGCGGGTCTATCGGTACGGCGGCGCGGAAGGCGAAGGCGTGGAATACGACATCGTGTCTGATACCGAGATCGACATCTTCACCGAGGACGGCTCGGCTGTCTATGACATCAAGACAGGAAGCGGACACATCGACGTTGTCTTGAACAGATACATCATCGTCTGCGGCGACGTGAGCCATGCGGAGGACAGCAACGGCGGCAGCGACATTATAACGCCGACTAACCACATCGACACAGTAACCGAGATATACAACGAGATATGACAAGCGTACCAAACAGCGGCAGCCTGAAACGCGCCTACTTCACCCTTTACAGGCACGGCGCGGCGGCTTTTCCCTTGGAGAGCCGTCGGCAGGGGCAGGTGCGCAAGATGACGCAAGCCGCCTTCAAGGAGGCCGTCATGGCCGACGACAGCATTACCCTGACATTGGTGTCGACCGTGCGGCTCGACTTCCGCCTGCGCGACTACATCGTCTATGACGGCAGGCCTTATTTCCTCAACCGCCTGCCCGAGACGAGCATAGGTACCGACAGGAGATACACCTACAAGCTGGTATTCGAGGGGGCGATGTTCGAGCTTGGCCGCGTCGCCTTCGTCATGCCCGACGCCTTCGGGTACGACTACTACGGGACGCTGCCCGAGTTCGCAAGGCTCGTCGTCGACAACATGAACCGCGTGAACGAATGGGTGGAGTGGAGCTATAACGGCAACACATACAAGGCGAAGTTCAGCGAGAAACGAACATACCAAGGTACAGCCTACTACTATTGGAGGAATTATGGCAACAGTAATCTGAATGTCGGTGTGTTGATTACATTGAGCCGACATCCTTCGGCTGGCGACAACGGCTATAGCCCAATTGGTGCCGTGCAGAGTAGCGAGGTCGTATCATACCACCGCTGGACGCTCGACTTCCCGAAGGCGACGACGCAGGCCGCCGAATATCCCGCGCCGGAGAATCACATTCCCGAAAACGCATATACCTACGGATGGGCTGATGCCGTTCAAGACGACTATGAGCCTTACATCGCACCCTATGAATACCGTCAAGACAGCAACTGGGACGAAGGTCAGGAGCATTACCTTGACCGAGAGGTTACTGACCGCTATGGCGAATTGTCGTGGCAGACAGCCTTGGACGACCTGCAATCGCTTGCTCCTGCCATGCCGCCTACAGGCCCGTCCGACACCGCCACGGCGTACAACCAGCTTACCTTCACGATTAGGAAGCGTACGTACAATTGGGCGGACAATGCTTGGCAAGGGCCTGTCACCACGTCATACGAAAACCATACCGTCAGCATCCCCGTGAGGTTCGTGGCAAAGGTCAGTTCGGCGACCAACTGGCAGATTGACCCCATCATCCCGCAGGGCGGCAGCGTCACGAGCGACGACTACCCGACGGAAAGCCTCCTGCTCTCATACGACCAGCACAGCTGCCTTGGCGTGCTGCAAGACCTCACCGCGCAATGGACGGACTGGGAGTGGCGCGTCAACGACTCCGTGGAGTACGGCCACGTCAACGGCGAGATGCTGGTGTGCGGCACCGTGACGATGAAACGGCGCAAGAGCATCGTTGACTTCACGGGTTCGGTTGTGCATCTGATGGGCTTCGGACGCAGCGGCGGCCTGGCTTCAGTCATCCGCAAGTATGCCGACGACGGC
>CALDIA010000205.1 GCA_937901455.1 uncultured Bacteroidales bacterium
GCTGCCGCAGATCCAAAAGGCGATGCGTTTTTCGCATTTCCCGGAAAAAGTTGTATCTTTGCCAACCGAAATCGAAAAGGAACGTAGTAAATGGCATAATAAACAATTTGAACAAAAACAATAACTGAATGAAATAAAATCAAATATAAACGACAATGGACTTCCCGCAATTGACCAACAATATCCAACAGACGCATGACTTGTTGCAAAACAATGCAGTGCGTGCCATCAACCAAAACATAACTGCGCGAAACTGGTTGGTGGGCTATTGGATTGTGGAGTTCGAGCAAAACGGCGAGGATAGGGCGAAGTATGGAGAGAGGCTACTTTCGGAGTTGGCGAAAGCTACTCGAATAAAAGGTATGGGAAAGTCCATGCTGAATTTATGCAGACTTTTTTATAAGAAATACCCTGGAGTGGGATTGGAAGTGGTGAAATATTTGTTGGCGAATCGTAACCAAGAAATAATCCAATCACTGATTGGAAAATTTCAAATTGCTGAAAATGAGAATGATAGAATTTTCCAATCAGTGATTGAAAAATTGCCTATTTCGAAAGACTTGAGTTTTCAGCCACTGACTGAAAACTCAGGAGGCGATTCCGAACTTGTTCCAACGGATACAATAGAGGTCATACCCCAAGTTGGTGACGACAAGATTTTTAGCAGGTTGTCTTTTACGCATATTATCCCTTTACTTTCCATCGATGACCCGTTAAAACGCTCGTTCTACGAAATCGAAACCATAAAAGGCTGCTGGAGCGTGCGTGAATTGAGAAGGCAGATAGACACGCTTTGCTATGAGCAGGCATGGACGAGAACCTGTTTGTCTCCAAATACTTGCTCCAACTGCCCTCAAAAGAAACATTTGTTGAATTTTTAAACAAGGAAATGAAAGAGTTATAAGAAAAAGTTAAACTAACATATTAACAATCTGAGCTTTACACTATTATAAATTATGGCGACCAACATTCAACAACATACCGACAATACCGAACTTGCAACGCAAGTGGCGCAGATAATCCGGCAAGCGCGGCAGACGGCCTATCGTGCGGTGAACTTCGCCATGGTGGTGGCTTATTGGAATATTGGCAAGTTGATAGTGGAGGACGAACTGCACTGGAATCGCGCCGACTATGGCAAGGCGGTGCTCAAAAATCTTTCCGAACGTCTGACGGTGGAGTTTGGCAAAGGCTTCGACGAAAGAGAACTTCGCAAAATGTGCCAGTTTTACCGATGTTTCGAAATTCGGGACACACTGCGTCCCGAATTGAGTTGGTCGCATTACCGGCGACTTTTGAGCGTTGAAAACGAGAAGGCTCGCGTCTGGTATATGAACGAAGCCGCTGACTCGGTGTGGTCAACAAGGCAACTCGACCGCCAGATTTCAACCCTCTACTACGACCGCCTGTTGGCCAGCCGCAACAAAGATGCGGTAATTGCCGAAGCCAAGGAAAAACTCAGCCAAGTTGAGCCAGAAGACATCATAAAAGACCCGTACATTTTGGAGTTTCTCAACCTCAAGGATTATCCCGCCTTGCGCGAAAGCGACATTGAGAGCGGACTGATAAGCAATTTGCAGGATTTCATGCTCGAACTTGGCAAAGGATTCTGTTTTGTGGCACGCCAAAAACGTATGCGCTACGACGACGAGGATTTTTATGTCGATTTGGTGTTCTACAACAGCATAATTAAATGCTACATACTGATTGACTTGAAGTTGGGAAAACTAACCCACCAAGACGTAGGGCAAATGGACAGCTACATCCGCATGTTCGACGACCTTATGAAGCAGCCCGACGACAACCCGACAATTGGGCTGATACTTTGCTCGGAGAAGAACGAAGCCGTAGCCAAATATTCTATCTTGAACGATGCAAAGCAGATTTTTGCCTCGAAATACAAACTCACCCTGCCTACTGAAGAAGAACTTCAGGCAGAACTGAACAGAGTTAGAAAAATGTTGAACAATTGATATGATAAATTATTGAATGAAATAAAAAAGTTAAACTAACATATTATTAACCATAGCGTTTGCCGCTATTCTGAAATCATTCCAAAGCTTGGCCGCAATGGAACACATTCGGAAGATAGGGCGAGCCTGCGTACTGCGCGGGCGAGCTTATCTGAATGTGTGGGTAAGGCCAAGCACCCGGAATGTGGATAAGTTTCGTCCGCGTTTCTTTTGTGCTTGGTCTCCGATGTTTTTAGGGCAACCGCAAACGCCCTAACACCGAGATACAATGCCCAAAACCCTCATCGAAGAATTGCCCCGCATTGCGGCTGAAGGCCGGCGCGAGGCCCAGCAGGCGCTCGACCGCTTGAGCAGCGGCGTGCAGATCGGCCTGCAAACCAACGAATTGGTGCTTCCCGCCCGCGACACCTCGGGACTGTGGCGCGGACAGAACACCCACCAGGACCTTTACCAGCCCTGGTACAACCGCCTCATCTACGGCGACAACATGCTCGCCATGCAAGCCCTGCTGAAAGGCGACCCGGCCAACGGCACGCCCTCGCTGCGCGGCGCCGTTGACCTGATTTACATCGACCCGCCTTTCGACAGCAAGGCCGACTACCGCACCAAGATCACCCTGCCCGGCGGCGATGTGGTGCAGAAGCCAACCGTGATTGAGCAGTTCGGCTACTCCGACCTCTGGCAGAACGGCACCGTGAGTTACTTGGAATACATGTACCCCCGCCTCGTGCTCATGCGCGAACTGCTCTCCGAACGCGGCAGCATCTATGTGCATATCGACTGGCACGTGGGGCATTACATGAAGGTGATTTTGGATGATATTTTTGGGAAAGAGAATTTCAAAAACGAAATAGTGTGGAGCTATGGGAAAATGGCATCATCGAGCCGAAAGTTTATGTGCAACCATGATGTGCTTCTATTTTACACTAAAAGTCAAGATGACTACTACTTCGTGCCAATAAAAAAGCAACTCGATGAACCAATCCGTCGTTTAGCAAGAGAAATGGTAAATGGCGTGTTGAAAAACGCAAGAAATGAGGATGGCACAGTGAAATACGTGGAGATAACCGAAAAGGCTATCGATGACAACTGGGGTGATATCGCTCGTGTGATGGCGGCAAGCCCTGAATATTTAGGATACAGTACACAAAAACCGGAAAAGATTATCGAAAGAGCCATTCTGGCTTCTTGTCCGGAAAAGGGCCTGGTGTGCGACTTCTTCGGCGGCAGCGGCACCACGGCGGCGGTGGCGGAGAAATTGGGCCGCCGCTGGATCACCACCGACATCGGCAAGCCCGCCGCACTCGTCATGCGCAAACGCCTCATCGACCAGGAGGCCAAGCCGTTCCTCTACCAGGCCGTTGGCGACTACCAGAAACAGGCTTTCGCGGGCAGCGGCATCAAGCGCGTGGGCGACCTCAGCCAGATTGTGCTCGGCTTGTACGGCGCGTTGCCCTTCGCGGCGGAGCAGGTCGCCGACCGCAACTTCGGCTATGTGAAAGATTCGCGCACGCTCGTCATGGTGGACAGCCCCAACAAGCTCACCAACACGGCCACGCTCAAACGTGCTTACGAGGCCAAAGGCAGTCTGCTCGGCGGCGGATGGAACAAGGTGGTGGTGCTCGGCTGGAACTTCTCGTTCGACATCTCGCAGGCCTTGCAAGAGTATGGCAGCAAGGGCGTCGAGGTGTTAGTCATCCCGCCCGACCTCATCGACAAGCTCTCCAAGAAAGGCTACCGCAACCTCATCAGTTCGGGCAACATCCGCTTCAGCAGCCTGCAATACCTGATGCTCAAGCCCATCGAGGTGGCGCAAGCCGGTGAAGGCATGGACATCATCAAGGTGAGCCTCGAAAACTATGTGCTGATTTCGCCCGACAACCTGCCGTTGGACGACGCCAACAAGCAGAAGCTGCAACAGGTGATGGCCTCCGACCCGTTGGCCCTCATCGAATATTGGAGCATCGACCCCGACTACGACGGCGTCACGTTCCGCAGCAAGTGGCAGGACTACCGCGAGAACACCGAGAACGACAACGACCCGCTGCATTGCGTTTACACGGCGGAAATCATCGTGCCGCAAAAGGTCGGACGCACCGTCTGCGTGAAGGCGGTGGATGTGTTCGGGTATGAGTCGATGGTGGTCGCACAGATGGGTCATTTCTGATGATGAGCGTGATATCATACACATATGACATGAGAGCGCGTGCCTCCGGCACGCCATATCGACGCGACGACGGTATCGTACCATGCGCATATACCCCATACGACACTGTCGCCTGTTCCCCACATGGCGCTTTCGCTTATGTGGGGCTACGGAGAGAGCGTGCCTCCGGCACGGTGTGCCCACACGGAAGTGTCGTCCCCATGAGGCTCCCGGAGGGAGCCAATCTCAATAACCCCGCATCGTATGTGGGGAGATGGCGGGGCGCGGTGTGCGGTGGCGTGCCGGAGGCACGCGCTCTCTGCACATCAGTCCCTCAAGAAAAACTCCTCTCTGATGACAATCCCATTCTTCTCCAAAATAGCCCTATACTCCTTGGGGAAATCCGGACTCTCACGAAGCCACTTGCTGGTGAATGTCTTGACGGCCTGCACATATTTGGCCAAGCTGATGTCAGACGACAAAGACACAAGTATGTGGATATGATCCGGCATACCTCCAATACGGATAATCTTGCCGCGAAGTGTCTCCGTCTGTTTCATGATTACGGCATAAAGCTCACACTCATGTTCCTCATTTATCGTCCATTCTCTGCGATAAGTGCTAAAAACTATATGATAGATTGATTGTATGTAACTCATAATATTATCTTAACGAATTATTAAAATTTATTATATGACTGGAAAAGAAATCCCATTGATATTGGCGGATCGGTTGTCCGCCATTGTGAACAAGTCTTTTGAGAGCGGCGACATGTTGGAGCATGTGTCGCCCATCACCGCCGAGCTACTTCGCTTCTGGTTCTGTGAGCCGTTCACCAACGAGCGCGGCATCAACTTCCACGAAGGCCAGCGGCAAGCCATTCTGAACGTGATTTATCTGCACGAAGTGCTGAAAGTCAGCAATGTGACGGACATCTACAAAGCGGTTATCCCCGACCTGCTGCCCGTCGCCGACCTCGGTTTGCTGTCGAAGCCGAAATACGCCTTCCCGAAATATGCCGTCAAAATGGCCACGGGCACGGGAAAGACGTGGGTGATGCACGCCTTGATGCTCTGGCAGATGCTGAACGCCCGCCATCTTGACAGCGTGGCGGCGAATGAGACGCCCTACACGCAACGTTTCCTCGTCGTGGCACCCGGATTAGTGGTTTACGACCGCCTGTTGGATGCCTTCAAAGGCCGTCTGAAAGCGGGTGGAGGCACCGAGCGCGACCCCATGACCAACGATTTCCGCAAGTTTGAGGCACTTTTCATCCCGCCTGCCTATCGCGCCGAAGTCTTCAGCTTCCTCCAAAACAATGTGGTGAGCAAGGAAGACGGCATCGGACGAAAGGTGACGGGCGACGGGTTGGTGGCCCTCACCAATTGGCACCTCTTCATGAGTGGCGATGACGAGGAAACGGTGGACGAAGACTCCGCGCCGGCCATCATCAACGACCTGCTGCCGGCCCGACCGGGCACTTCGGCGGGGAACGCCTTGGACACCTTGGACAACGCCTATCTGCGCGGCAACGAACTCGACTACCTGGCTTCGCTGCCCGACCTGATGGTCATCAACGACGAGGCGCATCACATCCACGAAAGCAAGGTGGCGGGCGAGATTGAGGAGGTGGAATGGCAGAAAGGGTTGGACTTCATCGCAAAACACAAGACCAAGTTCTATCAGATCGACTTTTCCGCCACGCCCTATTCCACTTCGGGAACAGGCCAAAGAGTCAGGAAACACTATTTCCCGCATATCGTCGTTGACTTCGACTTGACCGCCGCCATGAAGAAAGGCTTGGTCAAGACCTTGCTGTTGGACAAACGCCAGGAACTCACCGATTTGGAGCATCTCGACTATAAGGCCGTCCGTGACGAACGGAACAAGGTGGTCGGCTTGAGCGAAGGCCAACGTTTGATGCTTCGCGCCGGACTGACCAAACTCGCCATCTTGGAACAGGGTTTCTCCAACATCAACGATGAGAAACGGCCGAAGATGATGGTGGTGTGCGAAGACACTTCCGTTACGCCCTTCGTGACCGAGTTTTTGGAGGGTGAGGGACTGCCCAAAGAAGACATTTTGCCCATCGACAGCAACAAACAGGGGGAGGTGAAGCCCGACGAGTGGCTGCAAATCAAGGAAAAGCTGTTCAACATCGACAGATACGCCCAGCCCAAGGTGATTGTCTCCGTCTTGATGCTGCGCGAGGGTTTTGACGTAAACAACATCTGTGTCATCGTGCCGTTGAGGGCGTCGTCGGCATCCATATTGCTGGAACAGACCATTGGCCGCGGCCTTCGCCTGATGTGGCGCGAGCCGGAATACCAGGAGGAGAAAGAGGAAAACCGCAAGGCCGTGTTGGTACGCAAGGAGCATCCGAAGTCATATTTGGACATGTTGTCCATCATCGAGCATCCTGCTTTCCAGCGGTTCTATGACGACCTGCTGAGCGAAGGTCTGGCAGCCATTGAGGAAGAAGATTTAAGCGGGTCCAACGTCACGGGCGACCTCATCAAAGTGGGCTTGAAGGAGAACTATGAGGATTACGACCTGTTCTGGCCCATCCTTATCCGCGAGGCCGAAGAGGAGATGGCAACCTCAACCATCGATGTGAAAGACTTGCAGCCGTTCACGCTCTTCCCGTTGGAGCAGTTGCGCCACTTTTTGGCCTCCGAGGGCGAAACCTTCTATTCCGAATCGATACTTTCATCCACCACATTCGGCAAGTACGAAGTCAAGGCCGACCTGTTCACGGCAACGTCCTACAACGAATATCTTCAGAAGATGCTGCGCACCATCACGATGCGTGTGAATCGCGTGGGCGGAAAAGCTTTGCCGACCTTGCAAATCAACGAGATGGATATTGTCCGTGCTATGGATGTCTATATTCGGACGCGGCTTTTCGGGCAGCCGTTCAACCCTTTCGCGGGCAACGACTGGAAGATTTTGTTGTCGAAAAATGCCATCGTCACCCAGCATATCATCAAGGAGTTGAGTGTCGCCATCCACAAGATGCAGGAGAACGTGACAAGCAGCGAGGCCGTAGTGGAGAAGATATGGTTCTCGTCGGTTCGGGTGCTGCGGATGCGCGAGAGTTTCTCGTTGGCGTTGCAGAAGGTGATTTACGAGCGAATGAATTATCCGTCGTCCAAAGGCGAGTTGGAGAAGCGTTTCATGGAGTTTTTGGACAAGGATGCCGATGTGTGGCGTTTCCTGAAAATCAACGAGAGCCAACATGGTTTTGCAAGGGGATTCTACATCCGCGAAGACGGCTTGTTGGCCTCCTATCATCCCGATTTCATGGTATGCACTGACGAAGGAATCTATATCGTGGAAACCAAGGGCGACGACAAAATTGCTGATGCGAATGTGAAGCGGAAACAGTTGGCAATACTGGAATGGTGCAAGAAAATCAACCGGTTGCCCGCCGAGGCCCGCATGAACCGAGAATGGAGTTATATGCTATTGGGCGAAGACAACTTCTATGTCTGGTCATCGAACGGCGCCACGTTCATGGATGTGGCGCGGCTCTGCAAGGTGTCGGCCACCGAGGTTACGGGAAGATTGTTCGAATAACCTTGTAAATCAGTGCAAAAATCGCCTTTTGCTATTTCTCTTTCCCATACTCTTCCTCCGTCACCGCCTCAAGCCGCCTTATTTTCCCTAACACGCCGCTTTCGCATATTGCGGCAAATGTCACTTCACCAACACCAAGCGCAGACCGACGGCATTGCTGGCATATTCGGGGCGGTAGTTGCCACGGTCGTAAACCAGACAGAACTTGCCGCCACGGTTCCACCCGCCGCCACGAAAAAGAATACCCTCTTCATTTCCAATAACTTATCTTGTTTTTTCTTATTCAAGAACGTTGTTGCAAGGGTACAACCTTATCTTCAATCCTGAGACAAGCGTCTATGAAAAATGTAGTTTGTAGAAAATATAATTTATTAATTTACTGCGAATCATGTAAATATATACGGCATTTGAGACACGATACTAAAATTGCGAGTTCAAGTTTTATTTTTCGCTCAAAGTATTACAAAACAATAAAAATCAGTAAATTACGAAAGTTGTTTGCTGATTTTTGCATTAGAATTGGAACAGTGTGACATCATGGACATATATAATAGCAATAACAGATTTTTTGGAAACAATATTGTAAAAATTGGAAAAGAAGAATTATGATCATTATTTCACGAGAAGTTGTATTTTTGCCTTTTTCAATCAATGCCATTATTCATAATGTTTCTTATGAAAAAGATTACCTTTTTAATATTTTTTTGTTTCTATGTGACCTTTGCTTTTGCCCAGTCAGAGCATTATGACACCAATCCGAAATTCACCCATGAGGCTACTCCAGAAGAGCGTATCATGCTTCAGCAGTGGTACTTGAATACTAAGAATACAACCCCTCCCACTCCTCCTGTGGCAGCTATTGCCGAATTTCAGCCTATGAGTGGTGTGCTTGTTGCATACCCTCTGGGCGTGCCTGTGTCGCTTGTGCGTGAACTCTCCATGGTGACTCAAGTCACCATGCTGGTTTCTTCAGGGCAAGACAGCATCTCAGCCAAGTATTACTTTGCAGCCAACGGTGTAAACAGCGCCAATATGCGCTATTGGTTGGTAAATCATGACTCTTACTGGGTGCGCGACTATGGTCCATGGTTCATTTTGGACGGAAATGACAAAATCGGCATTGTGGACTTCACCTATAACCGTCCTGCGCGACCGCATGATGACGCGGCCATGCAATACTTTATTCAGAACTTGGGCGTACCCTCCTTTGAGATGGCTTTGGTGCACACTGGAGGAAACTACATGGTGGATGGCTATGGAACGGCAGCTTCGACTGATCTCGTTCTGGAGGAAAACCCCAACATGACAGTGGCAGATGTGCAAGCAATGGCACTCGAATACCTTGGCGTTGACAATTATATGTTACTTGACGATCCTTTAGGTGAATATATTGCCCATATTGACTGCTGGGGGAAGTTTTTGAATGTGGACAAGGTGTTGATTGCCCAGGTGTCTGCCAACGATCCACGCTACAATGCCTATGAGGCCGTGGCAAATACTTTTGCCAATGCGTTGACTCCGTGGGGTAATCATTATCAGGTGTATCGGGTTTACGCTCCTGGCAACAATGTCAGGACACCTTACACCAACTCGTTGATTCTCAACGACCATGTTTTTCTGCCAATTTCTGGGAACCAATATGATGCAGGTGCCATATCTGCATACGAAGAGGCTATGCCTGGTTATACCATTGTGCCAATACAACAAACGAATAATGCTTCTTGGCAGAATACGGATGCCCTGCATTGCCGAACACACGAGCTGGCCGACCTTGGCATGCTCTATCTGAAGCATTATCCGCTTCTTGGCCATCAGGTTTTTCACGAGTCTTACGATCTGTCCGTCACCATTAAGGCACTGAGCGGGCAACCCCTCATAACGGATTCTTTGTTGGCTTATTATAGAATCAACGGAGGCACATGGCAGAGTGTTGTAATGCAGCCAGACAGTGGGGATGTGTGGCATGCCACCCTGTCAGGCCTTCAGGCGGATAGTGAGGTTGACTATTATCTCTTTGCCAAGGACGCATCTGGCAGGAGAGAGCGGTTGCCCTATATTGGTGCGGCCGACCCGTTCCGGTTCCAATTGGGAGGAGTGGGCATAGATGAAACCGCCTATGCGCAATTGGCCGTTTACCCCAACCCTACCACTGACCGATTGGTCATCAGAGGAGAAGACCTTGCCGAATTGACCATTTGCAACCTTGCCGGTCAGCCAGTCTATTCCGCCAGTCTTCATGATTACGATGTGGTGAATTGTAGCGCGTGGGCCACGGGTGTGTATATGGTCACCGTCCGCAACAAATCTGGAATGGCAGTGACCAAAAAGGTAATAAAGCTGTAAACATTTTTTGTTTTTATGATTGATGCTGTTTTTTTTTTACATTTGCACTTTGTTTTTTAATCTTTTAAAATATTCAAGTTATGGATTTAACAAGTATTATTTCTGCACTCACCGGCAACAATATCATTGGTGAAATCAGCAAAAAATTTAACATTGACAACAGCAAGATCCTTAATGTGATCAAGGCTGCTATACCCAAATTCATAAGCGCTATGCAGAAGAATGCCTCTACCGCCAGTGGTGCAGCTGCCCTGACCCAAGCTCTCAGTGACCATTCCGGCAAGCCATTTAGCATTGACATTGCCGATGGCTCCAAGATTTTGAGCAAGATTTTTGGAAGCAACCTCTCCTCTGTAATTTCGGGTCTTTCTACTCAGACTAGTACAACAAACGATCAGGTATCCAACATTTTGGCCTCTATCGCTCCTAGCCTGCTGTCTGCTCTTGGCAAGAACAATGCTTCTGCCGGTGGCAACATTGGCAACGTGTTGGGTTCTCTTCTCGGAAGCGGTTCTAATTCTGCTTCTGGCGCAGGCAAGGTGATAGGAGGCCTCTTGGGCAAGATGATCAAGAAATAGTACAGCTGCTTTGATGATATGCGCACTCGCTTCCGCAGGATATGTTCAAGGCTGCTAAGTCTTTTTACATGTATGCTTGCGGGACAGACAATGGCGCAGGTCACCATTCAATTCTCACATCCCAGTGGTTGTTATAGCCATCCGTTTGCCCTTTCCATCGTGATGGACGGTAACGATGAAGCACAACCGCTGCAAATAAGATATACTCTCAATGGAGGCATGCCCTCCGTTGAGAGTATTTTATATGAAAACCCTGTGCAGTTAGACCAAAAAGCGTATTCTTCTTCCAATATTTATACAATACCCAATGCTATTGATGCATATTGGAAAGAAGCTCCTGCTGTGGTGGAGCGCATCATTGTACTTCGGGCTGCTGCCTTTAATGCTGCAGGCGACCTATGTTCCAATGTAATTACTGGATCATACTTGATAGAATCCTTGTTGGGAAGAAAAATAACGCTGCCCATATTGTCGCTTTGTGTTGATTCGGCAGACTTTTTTGATTATGACAGTGGCATATTTGTGCCTGGGGCATCCTTTGACACGGAACATCCCTACGAAACAGGCAATTATTATTTCAGTGGTCGCTCCTCAGAGCGAAATGTCCATGTTGATTTCTTTGGTGTCGGTACTCCTTGGTCGAATAATTGTGGTGTCAGGCCCCATGGCAACATTTCACGCCGTTATGTACAGAAAGGCTTGTCGCTATATGCCCGCAAAGAATATGGGGAAAAAAAATTTGAAGACCCTTTTGGACTTGACATCCCATGCAAGCATCTGGTATTAAGACCGTTTTTGTCGGCATGGACCCCAATGGGATTTCAAGACTATTTTTGTCAGTTTTTGGCTCGACCATTGTCGAATATAGACAAACTGGAGACCCGGCCAGTGGTGCTTTTCCTAAATGGAGAGTATTGGGGAATCTACTTCCTGCAGGAAAAACCAGATGAGCAGTTTTTACAGTATCATTGGAATGTTCAGGCTAATGAAGTCCATTTGGTGCGGGATTGGGCTGGTCATACCAAGCAAGGATTTGACACGGCATTCACAGCCCTGATGTCGTGGCTTCAAACAGCGGACCTGTCAGATGAGCGGACCTATCAGCGGGTGACCAAGGAGGTGGATATCGAATCGTTCATTGATTATGTGATTTTGGAGACTTTCATTGGCAACCGGGATTGGCCTGCCAACAATATGCGTTGTTGGTCAGCTGAGGGACCATATCAGAAATGGCGTTTTATATTCTTTGATGGAGATGGTGTTCGCAGTCGTCCCTTTTCGGCAGTGGAGAATGCTTTGTGTGACAATGACACCATGCATTGGCCTACCAACCCACAGGCGACCTTGATGCTTCGGTGTCTGATGCAGCATCATGACTTTCGAGTTCAATTTGTTGATAGGTTGAAGGAGTTACTTTCCAGAGACTTAACCTTTAGTTCTTTTTCGCGTGCTCGCGAGGAATTCGATAGGATAGTGAAAGAATTGGAACCCGAGATTGCATCACAAGCAGCGCGTTTCGGGACGCCCGCTTCCGTGAAAAAGTGGCATCATGCTATTTGGTTATCAAAAAGATATTGGAAGTCGCGTAGCCATGATGTGGAAAAGGAGTGGATAACGACCATTAACAAACGTTATGGAGAACATTTTTGTTATGTGCATGCATTTTGGGTATGGATTGGCGGTGTGTCGATTGCTTTGTTGCTGGCGGTTATTGCTTTTTGTGCCTGGAATCATCGAAGAAAGTCACGGCTTTTGAAACGTGCTGGGTAGCAGATAGTCGCTCATGATTTTTTGATATGCTTCCGTATAGTGCAGTTGCTCATTTCTAATGGTGAGAGAGGGGGCTATTATTGTCTGCATGGGTTTTTTAGTAAACTCGCTTACGATTCTGGAAACAGGTTTCGAGGCGGTGGGACGAATGGGAAAGGCTTTATGCAGGAAGAGCTGTTTGTTTGCGGTGTTCAGAAACTCCTCGTGTTCTGCTGGTGGCAGTATTATGGCAAATCTGCCTTCGGGGGATAGTAGCTTACAAACGCAGGTCGTCAGTTCATCAAAAGGGAGTTGGTCGTCGCGGTGTTTGCTCTTCAGGCGATTTTGCTGAGAGGGTTTCAGATCATGTCCGAAGAAAGGGGGATTTGATATGATAAGGTCAAAGGCGGGCAGGTTGGTTTGCTGGGCTACACGCTGGATGCGATCATGCACGAAGTGGAAGCAGGTCTCGGGGAGCAATGTGAAATGTTTGGCATTGTCAGTGGATTCTGCGATAGAGTCGGCGTCAGTGTCCACCCCGTAAATGCAGGCATTCTTTTTCAGATCCCGCATTTTCTGAGCCATACAAAAAGCCACCACACCGCAGCCGCAGCCAATGTCGAGCAGTGTGCGCACTCCCTGTACCCCGGTAAGTGCGGCCAACACCACCGCATCCGTGCCGATCTTCATCGTGCTGTGTTCGTGGTTGAGGGTGAATTGTTGAAAACGGAAGGCCATTAGCAGTAAGTTTCCAACAAAGAGCTTGGCCGCTTGGCCACTAATTCTACACTGTCAATGGCGGCAGGAATCAGCACAACATCGCCAGTTGCCAGCATTACCGCTTGGTCACGATATTTCATTTCCAAATCACCATCCAGACAAATATAGATGATAAAGGAGTCGATTTCTGCAAACCGTTTTTCAATGACCGTATCGCACACAAGCAGGTTGGTATGGAAGAAGGCGGAGTTTACCAAGGGCACTGTCATATTGAGTTTTGGGGTGTAGTGCACCTGGAAGTCTCCAACATTTTCTTCAAAGTGGATAGCTTGTAGTGCCTCATTGGTATGCAGTTCGCGGGGAATGCCGTTTTCATCAGTGCGGTCCCAGTCGTAAATACGGAAGGTGATGTCAGAAGGTTGCTGTATTTCTGCCAGCAGTACACCCTTGCCAATAGCGTGGATAGTGCCGGCGGGAATCATAAATGTGTCGCCTGGCTTGGCGGGATAGAACTGCATTTTGTCTGCTAATGTGCCATCTGCCAATGCCTGTAAATACTGTTGGGAGGTAATCTTCTCCTTGAAGCCTATATAAAGGCCACATCCCTCTTCAGCATCTATCACGTACCACATCTCCGTTTTGCCATTTTGCCCATAAACCTGTTGCGCCAACTCATCATCGGGATGCACCTGAACCGATAGGTTATCCTGTGCATCAATGAATTTGATTAGCAGCGGAAACCCCAATCCATATTTTTCGTAGTTTTTTTCACCCACCAAGTCTGTCAGATAGATTTCCAGCAGCTCGTTCAGGTTGTTCTCGGCCAGGAAGCCATTGGCAATTACGGATTCGTCACCGATAAGCCCGGACACTTCCCAGCTCTCGCCGCAGTGCTCCATGTCGCCAATGTTTTTGTTTAAAATGGTATTGAGACGTCGTCCACCCCAAATTTTTTCTTTGAGGATGGGCTCAAAAAGGAAAGGATATAAGGCTGTGTGCATATAATATAAGGAATGCTAAGGGTTGTAAATTTGTATCGGTTTGTACTGATAGTCGGGTTTCACCTTGTCGGGGTTGGTGCCGCGAACGCGCTTCATGTAATGCCATTGACCCTCTTTTTCGATAAAGCCTTGGCTCAGGCTGGATTCAGGGACCTGATAGGCGGCGATGTTCTCCATACCAGCTTCCATGGGAATCAGTTCGTCGAAAATGATCATAGGACTGTTTACCAGTTTATATTCAGATTCTTGAGTGCGGGGGTTGAATTTTCCGGTGCTGACCCAATATTGTTGGTCTTCATAATTGAGGTGCAATACGGCGTTTTTGGAGTACTCCAGAATAACCCTCGACACACGCTCTGGGTAGCCTTTGAACACCCTTGCCCCGAAGACAGGGGTCATGTCTTTGTTAAAATGCAGAATCTCAATAATTTTCTGGTTAGTGAACACATTATTGCCATTCCAACCCAAAAGGGTGTAATAGGTAGTGTTCTTCTCTTTGATGGGTATCATTTTGTAGTACACAGCGCCATACCACTTGTTGTGGTTGCTGATGAGCGTTTTGGGAAAGTCAATGATGGATCGTTTGTCGTACAAGGGGAACAGGACATACTTTTTTCGGGCTTCGTTGTATACTTGTATGAAGCCGAAGTTTTCGATAGAGTAGTTGGCTTTAACAATGTACCAAGTGAAGATTTTGAAAAGGTTGTCGGGAGAGGCAAGGATAGCGAAATTGTGGATGGAGTCCCATCTGTACTGAAAGGAATTGGGCATTTGAAGTACCTCTTCCAGCAGGGTCATGAAGTCTTCGTTGAGGGCCATGCGGTTGGTTTCGTCAGGCTCGCTCATCACTTGATTGCGCAAGGCGATGAGCGAGTCTTCCCAAATTCTGAATCCGGCCATGTTTTTTTGGGCATGGGTGATGCCTATGGTGAAGATTAGGATTATATAGCAAAACGCTTTGCGCATGGCAGCATGATGTTGGTTATTACGAATTGTCTTCCTGCTTTTTCCTTTTCTTTTCCAGGAATACGTAACTGCTCCAATAGGCAATGGTTACCGCCAAGGTAATGCCCACTACAATAGGGAACCGTTCAGGCAGATAATCAATAAACGTAAACGGAATCAAACATATTGCCAATAGTAGCAGATATCGTAGCGTTGCTTTCATATATTATTGAAGCTTGGATAGTTGTTCTTTGATCATACGGATTTTTTCCTCTGCATCGGCTTGTTTCTTGCGTTCCATGTCCACCACTTTTGGGGGTGCGTTTTGTACAAAGTTAGCATTAGAGAGTTTTTTCATCACGCCTTGCAGGAAGCCCTCGGCATGTTGCAGGTCGGCCTGTAGTTTTTTGATTTCGTCGTCCATATTCACCAAGCCGGTCAAGGGGATGGCATACTTGACATTGTGGAGGATGAAAGAGGCGCCGTTCACCTCTGTGTTGGCAGGCACGTAGCAGATATTCTCCACGTTGGCGAGTTTTTGGATGACGGCATCCAAGCCTTCATTGGCGGAATTTTCGCTGTGTACTTGCAGGGAGAGGGCGGTCTTGTTGGGGATGTTCTTCTCGGAGCGCACGCGGCGGATCTGCTCAATCACCTCGCGAGTGGCGGCAAAGCTGTCCAACAATTGCTGGTTGATGGTAGTGCCCGCTTGTGGCATCGGGGTGACCATGACGCTGGCATCTTGCGGACGTTTGCGTAATTCATGCCACAACTCTTCCGTGATGAACGGCATGAAGGGGTGCAGAATCTCCATCAAAGTTTCAAATATGCCAATAATGTCATCGTATGTTTTCTGATCCACGGGTTGCAGATAGGGTGCTTTGACCACTTCGAGGAAGCAGGAGCAGAAGTCGTCCCATATCAGTTTATAGATAGCCATCAGTGCTTCAGATAGGCGGTAATCGGCGAAAGATTCTTCCACCTTGACGAGCACTTCGTTGATGCGTTCGCGCATCCAGGAAATGGCTGTCTGGGAGTGGAGTGGTTGCGGAATGTCGCTGCTAATGCTCCAGCCTTTTACTAAGCGGAAAGCGTTCCACAGTTTATTGCTGAAATTTCTTCCTTGTTCGCAAAGCGACTCATCGAAGAGAAGGTCGTTGCCAGCGGGAGAGCTCAGCATCATTCCAAAGCGCACACCATCAGCGCCATACTGTTCCATTAGAAGGATAGGGTCGGGGGAGTTGCCCAGTTGCTTCGACATCTTGCGGTGTAGTTTATCGCGTACGGTGCCAGTGAAATAGACATCCTTGAACGGGATGGTTCCACGCCATTCAAAGCCGGCCATAATCATACGGGCTACCCAGAAGAATATAATGTCGGGGGCTGTAATCAAAGCGGATGTAGGATAGTAGTAGTTGATTTCTGGATTATCAGGATGGCGGATGCCATCGAACACCGACAATGGCCATAGCCATGAGGAGAACCAAGTGTCCATCACGTCCTCATCTTGTTTCAGGTCAGAAGCGCTCAAGTGGAGGTCAGGGTAACGCTCTTGGGCAATCTTCAGTGCTTCTTCGGCATTGTGGGCCACCACAAACTCCTTGTTGGGGAGGTAGTAGGCTGGGATGCGGTGCCCCCACCAGAGCTGGCGACTGATGCACCAATCCTTCACATTCTCCATCCAATGGGCGTAGGTATTCTTGAACTTGTCTGGGTAGAACTTGATGTCGTTCTTCATGACGGCCTCTAAAGCCGGTTTTGCCAGTGACTCCATCTTGCAGAACCACTGCATCGACAGTTTGGGTTCTATCACTTCGTTGGTGCGTTCGGAGAAGCCTACCTTGTTCACATAATCATCTATTTTCACAAGGTTGCCGGCTTCTTCCAACAACGGGATGATGGCTTTGCGGGCCTCGAAGCGGTCCATGCCCACCAAGAACTGCGCGGCTTCGCTGAGGGTGCCGTTGTCATTGAAAATGTTAATGGTGTCCAGATGGTGCTTGATGCCAAGATTATAGTCGTTGATGTCGTGGGCAGGGGTGATTTTGAGGGCGCCCGTGCCGAATTCACGCTCCACATACTCATCATAAATAAGGGGAATGGAACGATTGACGAGGGGCACAATGGCGCGCTTGCCTTTATACTTGGCGTAGCGTTCGTCATCGGGATGCATGCAGATGGCTGTATCGCCTAAGATGGTCTCCGGACGGGTGGTGGCAATGGTGATGTACTCACCAGATTCGCCTTCAATCTGATAGCGCACATAATAGAGTTTCGATTGCAACTCCTTGTAAATGACCTCTTCGTCAGAGACGGCCGTTAGCGCCTTGGGATCCCAGTTGACCATGCGCACACCACGATAGATAAGGCCCTTGTTGTAGAGGTCCACAAATACATCGATGACCGCTTCGGAGAGTTCCTCGTCCATGGTGAACTTGGTTCGGTCCCAGTCGCAGGAGGCACCCAATTTGCGCAATTGTTTGAGGATGATGCCACCGTGCTTCTCTTTCCACTCCCAGGCATACTCTAAGAACTGTTCACGGGTGAGATCCTTTTTTTCAATGCCTCGCTCTTTAAGCATGTTCACGACCTTGGCTTCCGTGGCGATGGAAGCATGGTCGGTGCCCGGCACCCAAACAGCGTTGAAACCCATCTTTCGGGCGCGACGTATCAGAATGTCTTGTATAGTGTTGTTCAGCATGTGCCCCATGTGCAGAATACCCGTCACGTTGGGAGGAGGTATGACGATTGTATAGGCTGGACGATTGTCAGGCTCCGAATGAAAGAGCTTGTGTTCCATCCAATATTGGTACCATTTGTCTTCAACTTCCTGAGGATTGTATTTTGTTGCTAATTCCATTATGATGAGTGTATTTTTAAAGTTTGCAAAAATACACAATTTTCCTATTTGATTCTCTTCCAGAGGCTACTCTTTTTCTTCAGCAACGGGGTGTTTCCTTGCCGCGGTACAAAAGTAACCTGCCGTTCAGAATAATACGGGAGACAGACCTGCACGCGATCAGGGATTACTGGAATCTGTCGCCTTTTTTCGGCAGATTATTTGGTGCTGTATCTGGGAATGTACGAATAACCCATCCATCAATGGTTTTGCTCGATCTAAAGAGGTGGCAAGACAACGAGCAAGGAAAAATTGAAGGGATAGTGAAGCCAATATTATACCTCCGCTTGTGAATTTTATTGTGGAGGATGGGGTGATGACCGAATTTACTTGCGAGAATCTTGTGGGTGATGAAGTAACTTTTTATGCTTCTGAAATTCCTGAGGATGTTTTTTTGTGCGGTTTTTGTATATGGAGTACCCCCCCCCTGGAACAATTAAGGTCAAGCAGGGAGGGGGGAAAGTATATGTTGACAAGGAACCTATTCAGAAATAGTTTCCCCAAGAGCCCCTTTCATTTTCAGATTGGTCATGGTGATGACCGCGAAGGCACCCCAAAAGGGTAGCGACAACTTATCGGTATCCAAGAAGTTGTTCAAGGAGCCATGCACAAAATAGGTGACCAGCGCTAAGGTCATCATCAATGCCAGCAGCCGGTCGGTGGGATCTTGCGTGTGGTTGTAAGTGTGCAGGCCCGAGTAGAGGATGACGATGAGCAGGGCAAAGACAGTCAGCATGCCGGGGATGCCGGTTTCAGCACATGGACCGATATACTCGCTGTGGGCATTGCCACCGTCACCAAAATTGGTGGAGATGATGGTCTTGAACTTGCTTTTCTGGAAGGGGGCATACACAAACTGGTATGTGCCGGGCCCCCAGCCCATGACAGGCCGCTCCTTGATCATGCTAAAGGCTGAATTCCACCGATTTAGTCGCTCCACATTGGAGGCATCGGTGGATATATTGGAGATAGATTGCAGCTGTTCCACGAACTTTCCCGATGAATCCTGGCTGTTGCGGCTCATCTTATAAAGAATGTCATCTGCATAGAAGTAGAAGAGGCCGCCGATGACGAGTCCTCCCACCACGACCCATGAGAACTTGATGTGCAGTTTCAGAATAATCCATACCCCCAAGGCAATCACCAGGCTGATCCAGGCTGCACGGCTATACGAAAGATAAAAGGCGATGGTGAACAAGAGGGTAAGTCCAAGGTAAAAAATCTTCTTGAAGGTTGTATTCTGTGGCAGGAAGAAACAGCAGGCGGTAATGGGCAGGAAAAAGGCGAGTATGGCTCCGTATGCGGTATGGTCGTTATAGAAAGGGCTCATGATCCAATGGGCGTAGAACTCGTCAAAGCCGCTCATGGCGTGCCGGATGGTGGTGATGACAACCACAATGGCCAAGCCTACGGCATAGCAGTCGAAATACTTGATGGCCTTAGTGTGGTCGTCTTTAATCAACAAAATGAGCATCCAATAGCAGGAAGTAGTGAACCACAGCTTGGAGGCCCAGAATTTGAAGGAGACTATTGGAATTTCAGATGTCAGGCAGGTGAGGAACATCCAAGTCAGGTAGATATAGAGCACAATGGAGACGGGGTGGGTGAGGATCTTCTTGTCGATGCGCACATCGTAGAGAATGCGGAAAAGAAAGAGGAATGACAGGGTAATCATCAGTACCTCGGAAGGCAGAGAGAGACCCAAGTGTATGTCGCTACTGCTCACAATAATAGAAAGCGGGGTGCAAAAGGCCATCAGGTACATGGCAAAATCCATGTGGAAGATGACGATATATGCCAAAACCACTGCTGCAGAGATTAAAGGAATAACGGGCCACTCCTTGATAATGGAGATGCCGTTAAGGAAGAGCAGCAGCAGGACAATACCCGCAAATATCAGCTGACGGGCTGTCAGTTTAGCCTTCCACTGGTTCCACCTTTGTGTCAGCCGGCTCATTAATCTTTTCAATCATTAAAAGTACGATAACAGAGAGGATAAGGACGCAGAAGGTGGATACCAGCATGATGATAGATTTTTTGGGATAGAATTTCTTGTCTGCCGGTGTCGGTTTGTCCACCACAAACTTAACGGGTATCTGGTTATTCATGTCGAGGTGGGCATCCATCATTTTCTGTTTGCACAGTGATTGGTATTGGATGAAGAAGTACTGGAGGTTTTGGGCGGCATCGAGTTTGGGCCCCCATTCGGCCATGTTTTTCATTTCCTCCTTGATGCGGTTGGCGGCACCGGTATTACCCCCGGCGACGGCGACGGCATATTGTTGCATCATGCGTTCTGACTGTTTTTCCACATCGAAGACACCGTGTTCCATGCAGAGCTTGATGGTGTCGTCAAGGCGGGCAATTGCACGGTCAATGGAATCCATTTGTGCTACCAAGGATTCGTAGGCTCCGGTGGCGCGTTCATGCTCGGCACGACCCTTCACGGTGTCCAACAGACGAAGAATGTCGTTGACCATATTGCAGGCCATCTGCGGGTCTTCGTCGGCGGCGGAGATGTTGATAGCCCCGAACTCAGTCCGTTTGATGGAGATGTTGTTGGTAAGGGTTTTGTTAAGCTTGGTCTTCCAGCCTTTTGATTTGGTGTTGATATCATAATATTCGGCCAAATTGTATTTGGCAATCAGGGAGTCTTTGATTTCTTGTGCGTTCAGAAGTTGCATCATCTGCTCGGTTTCTTCTTCAATGGCATAAGCTTTGATATCGAGGCGCTCGTTGTAGTTTTCTTCGTTCAGAAGGATCTTGGCCACCGAGTTGGTACGGGGTGCGTAGATGATGGCAGAGGATTTGAACCTTGGTTTGATCAGCAAAGAGCAAGCAAAAGAGAGCACCAGGGTGGCGATGCATATGATAAGGAGGCACCATTTCCACTTCCACAGAAAGCGAATCAGGCTGAAATTGTTGTAAGCGTTATTTTCCATTATTGATGGGTTTGATGTCGATGTACAATTCTTCTAACTGTTTGTGATCAATGGGTGTGGGGGCGGGTAGCATGGTGTCGCGGCCGGCATTGTTCTTGGGGAAGGCGATGAAGTCGCGGATGGAGTCGCTGTCAGACAGTACAGCGCAAAGGCGGTCAAAACCGAAGGCAATGCCACCATGAGGGGGAGCACCATACTGGAAGGCGTCCATCAAGAAGCCGAACTGCAGTTGTGCCTGCTCCTCGGTGAAGTTGAGGGCCTTGAACATCCGTTTCTGTAAAGCTTGGTCGTGGATACGGATGGAGCCACCGCCAATTTCCGAACCGTTGATGACCAAATCATAGGCATTGGCATTCACGGCACCAGGGTCGCTCTCCAACAAAGCCTCGTGTTCAGGTTTCGGGGCAGTGAAGGGATGGTGCATGGCATAGAAGCGCTGGGTCTCCTCGTCCCACTCTAACAGCGGGAAGTCCACCACCCACAGGATCTTGTATTCTCCGGCTTTCCGCAACCCTAAACGGTCGCCCATTTCCAGACGGAGTGTGCCTAATTGCTTGCGAGTCTTCATAGCTTTGCCGCTCATAATCAGAATGAGGTCACCAGGTTTGGCTTCGCAACGCTCGGCTACGCGGCGCAAGTCTTCTTGGTCATAGAATTTGTCCACTGAAGATTTGAATGTGCCATCGGCATTGCATAGGATGTAAACCAGGCCGCTGGCACCTACGTGCGGACTTTTCACGAACTCTACCAAGGCGTCAAGCTGTTTGCGGGAATAGGTGCCGCAACCATCCACTTTGATGCCGGCTACGAGTTCAGCCTCGTTGAATACTTTGAAGTCCTTGTGCTGGAGTAGGTCGTTGAGTTCCACGAAGCGCATGTCGAAGCGTGCATCGGGCTTGTCAGAGCCGTAATACTTCATGGCGTTGGCCCAGGTGATGCGTTCAATAGGGCCAATTTCCATGCCCTTGAAGGTCTTGAAAATGTGCTTTACCAGCCCTTCAAAAATCTGCAGGATGTCCTCTTGTTCAATGAACGACATTTCGCAGTCAATCTGGGTGAATTCCGGTTGTCGGTCGGCGCGGAGGTCCTCGTCGCGGAAGCAGCGCACAATTTGGAAATAGCGGTCCATTCCGGAGACCATGAGCAACTGTTTGAGTGTTTGGGGCGACTGCGGGAGGGCGTAGAACTCGCCCGGGTTCATGCGGGAAGGCACGAGGAAGTCACGCGCTCCCTCTGGCGTACTGTTTACCAAGAAGGGGGTTTCAATTTCCAAAAAACCATGCTCGCTCAGGTACTTGCGAATCTCTAAGCCCAACTTGTGACGGAAGATGAGGTTCTCTTTTACTGGTCGGCGACGGATGTCCAAATAGCGGTACTTCATACGCAATTCATCGCCACCGTCGGAGTTGTCCTCAATGGTGAACGGCGGCACCAACGATTGGTTGAGCACCTTCAAGGTATCCACGTCAATTTCTATGTCGCCAGTGGGAATATTTTTATTCTTGCTATAACGTTCGATTACGGTGCCAGTGATCTGGATGACCCACTCGCGCCCCATTGCCTCTGCCATGCGGCAAAGTTCAGGGCGAGTCTCGTTGTTGAAGGCCAGCTGGGTGATGCCATAACGGTCTCTCAAGTCGATGAAAATCATTCCTCCAAGATGTCTGATTTTCTGTATCCAGCCACAAAGGGTAACCGTTTGCTGGATGTTAGCGGCATTCAATTCACCGCAAGTATGTGTTCTGAGCATGAGCTTTGTAATATTTTTGTATGATAATGATTAGGGTTAACGAACTATATGGTCAATTATTGTGTGGGCTCGGTCTCTTTTTTGGCCTTTTTTTTCTGGATTTTCTGCTCTGGCATTTCAATGTGTCGGACATAGACATCTTGTTGCGGGAACGGAATCTCCACATGGTTTTTGTTCAATGTGTTATAGATAACTTCCTTCACCTTGGCAATAAAGCCGGCCTTTTCTTCCACGAGCACCCAACAGACCACGAAGAGATCCACACTGCTGTCTCCGAAGTCATCAAAGAGGACGGAGAAGCCTTGTTTTGGGTCAATGACGGCTTTGCCTGCAGCATTTTTCACGGCCAGTGGTTCCAGACTTTTAATGAGCATATTGCGTACCTTTTCCACGTTGACGCCATAAGCCACCCCGACGGGTACTTTAACTAAAACATAGCCATGGTTGCGGGTGAGGTTCTTGAAGTTCTTGGAGAAAAGGGCTGCATTCTGGAAGGTGATGACACAACCATCCAAGGTGATAATCTGGGTGCTTTGGTAGTTGATGCTCTCCACTTTGCCTTGGATACCGTCACACTCAATGTAATCACCCACGCGCAGCCGGCCAGTCATCAGAATGATACCATATACAAAGTTTTCCAAAATGTCCTTCATGGCAAAACCAAGACCGGTAGCCAAGCCGGCCATCACGATGGAGATACCGCTGCTGGACACTTCCAGAATCATCATCGAGGCAATCACGTACAGACCCCATACCAAAATGGAAATGATGTTGTTGGCCAGTGTGATGTTGCCTACGGTGCGTGTGTCGTTTCTCTTTTTCCGTTTCTTGAACCATACGTAGAATGAGCGGATGGCATAATTCAGATAGCGGAAGAGGAAGAAGAGTTCAAGCACCAAACAGATTTTGAAGAGCGACAACTGGATGATGCCGGGCTTGTTCAGGAAGACATAGACGAAAATCTTCTGGCAGATAGAACTCATCTCGAAGATGTTGGCTGCCCAGTAGATACTGGCTGGCACCGACAATACGGCTAAGATGGGTAAAAGGGCTTTGTTCAAGAAATCAAAAAACCAGGTTTGGGCAATGTATTCGCCCTTGATCATCTTGGGTTGCAGTTTTTTGAAATATTTCGGAAGTTCAGTTTTATTAGGGATTGTTTCGTTTCTTCCCTTGGCGATTTTACGGGGCAGGTATCGCGACTCGTACCATTTTGTCAAGTCGTAGAAGCAGGTGATGGTCTGGGTGGCGGCCAGTTGGATGGTCCACCAAACCATGATTTGGACGGCAAGCAGCACGAAACCGAACCATGCGGCCACACATGACACTATCATGGCAAGGAGTGATATAACCGTGTACACCATGTCGCTGTCGGGCAATTTGGCGATTTTACGCTTCATCACGAAGAACTGCCAGATAGTGAAACCCAACAAGATGGGTGGATATATGAGGTTTACCAGATTGTTGGGTATAAGAATCATACGAAAGGCGATGACTATGAAAGCCATCACGATAAAAGGGGTGTAGGAGCGCACACCGGCACGGATCTGCGTGTCGTTTAGACGGATAAGAAGAGACACCAGAATGACTTCCATCAACCAGGAGAAGAAGGTCATTAGGCGGATAGCCATGAGGACAAAGTTCTGGTGCACAAAGAGGCGGGCTATAGTGATGGATATAGCGAAGATGGCCACGCCACAAGCCAGGGTGACAAACGGACGTTTGTGGTTGTCTTTGAAGTGGTTGCGCCATTTCTTAGGCAATATCCAGCGCATAATCACATAGCTGAGTAGGCTGGCAATCAGAATGTAAACCAACATGAAGATGCTGATACCGAAGATGACGGGACCGCGCCATTCGGAGGAGGTGCCAAAGGGTTTGTATTTATCGTCCACATCTCTTTTGGCTTGTATATAGTGGCGGCGGAAATTTTTTATAGTTTTAAAGTAGTTGTCACCGCCATTGACGAAGATGTTTTTTTGGATACCCTCATATTTGGATAGCGCATAGGCATTGAGCTTGGCGGCACGTTGGGTTACCTTTTCATAGTATTCTTGGTCGAGTTCTACCAATTCCAGCATCTTCACAAAGTTGTCGTGCAGGGCTGTGGCGTAGTCCACGCAGGCTTCACGGTCGGCGAGCCCTTGTTCATCGAGGATGAAGATGTTCTTGGCAGCGGTGTCGAGCACCATCTTGGGTATCATTTTGCGAATAGAGTCGGGCAATTGGGCGATATCCCCGTTGGGCAACATTCTTGGCGGCAGGTTCTGCAGCGTTTTGATGAGGGCGTCATAACGGTCAATGTCCGCTTTGATACGCTCCTTCATCTTGTCGTAAGGGGCATGATACCGATTGATATTGTGGTATTGCTCGGTGGCGGCTTGACATGCGTAGGCTACGTCAAAGGTGAAGTCAGTATTTTGTGAGTAGAGCATGAGGGCAATCTGGTTGCTGTTCTGCATCATTCGAACCAGACGGGCATGCTGGGCGGAGTTGCGCTGGTCAAAGCGATTCATCATGACCTGTTGCTCGTTGTATGCTTGTTCCAATTCGGCGCGAAGCACGCTAAGGGTCTGCGACAAGTCTTTCTCTTTCAGAACGGCCTGTGCTTGAAACACGGTCAGCACGCTAAGCATCACAAAAATGATGATTTTCTTCATGTTATGAAAATTGATGATTTTGAGGGTGCAAAAGTACAATTTTTTAGCATAAGGTAGATAGACGCTAACAATCTGTTGACAACAGCAGTGTTTTTTTGTATTTTTGCCGTCCTTAAAAACTGGTTATGGCGAAAAACAAATCATTATATTATTGTAAGAATTGTGGGGCGCAGTCGGCCCAGTGGATAGGCAGATGTCCCTCGTGTGGCGAGTGGAATACCTTTGAGGAGGAGATTATAGTGCGAGAGCAAACGGCTCCCAAGGGTAGGTCCCATGCAGAGGTGGTGTTGAGCACACCCAAGCTGATAGACGAGATTTCACTTACCCGTCTGCCTCGTTTTTCTACTGGCTATGAAGAGTTTGACCGGGTGTTGGGCGGTGGCGTGGTACCCAGTTCCATAGTGCTGCTCGGCGGGGAACCAGGCATCGGCAAATCTACATTGCTCCTCCAGATGGCCCTGAAGATTCGCGACAAAAAGGTGCTGTATGTGTCGGGCGAAGAGAGTGAAGGCCAACTCAAAATGCGTGCCTCCCGCCTCTCATCAACCCAGGCCCCCAATTGCTATGTGCTCACCGAGACAAACACCCAGCAGATCTTCAAACACGTGGAAGACCTCAAGCCCGACCTGATCATTGTGGACTCTATACAGACTTTACAAAGTTCCTTGTTGGATTCTGCCGCTGCCTCTATATCCCAACTTAAGGAGTGTACCGCCGAGTTCCAGCATCTCTCAAAAACCACCGGCATTCCTGTGTTCTTGATTGGCCACATCACTAAAGAGGGTGGCCTTGCCGGACCAAAAATCTTGGAGCATATTGTGGATACGGTACTTCAATTTGAAGGTGATCAGCACTATGGCTATCGAATGGTTCGCTGTATCAAGAACCGTTTCGGCTCCACCTCGGAGATGGGTATTTTTGAGATGACTTCCCAAGGACTGACCGAGATTCACAATCCATCGGAGATTTTGTTGTCGCAGAATGCGGAGACTTATAGTGGTACGGCAGTGGCCACCGTTTTAGAGGGTAACCGGCCGATGCTCATTGAGGTGCAGGCGTTAGTAAGTTCTGCAGTTTATGGTATGCCCCAGCGCTCCGCCACGGGCTATGATATCCGACGGATGAATATGCTGCTTGCCGTTTTGGAAAAACGATGCCATTTCAAACTTGGAGCAAAGGATGTGTTTCTGAACATTGCCGGCGGACTTAGGGTGGATGACCCCGCTATCAACTTGTCGGTGGTGGCCGCTATCCTCTCATCGGCTGCCGACATCGCCATTGATGCCAAAACCTGCTTTACCGGTGAGATGGGACTCAATGGCGAGGTGCGTCCCGTTTCGCGCATTATTCAGCGTATCTCTGAGGCCGACAAGCTCGGATTTACCCGGATGTTTGTTTCCAAATACAATATGAAAGGTGTGAATGCCAAAGACTTTAATATCCGCCTGATGCCCATTGCCAAGGTGGAGGAGATGTTTAAAACGTTATTTGAATAGCTATGGAATCCCAACAACCTATCTGTTGCGACGGTATAGTTCGCAAAATTGAGAGCGACCATTTGATGGTGGAAATAACGGTCAGCTCTGCCTGTGGCGAGTGCCGTGCCAAGAGCATCTGTATTCCTTCCGAGCAGAAACAGGAGTTGATAGAGGCCCAGAATCCGTACGGACTGGATTTTGTGGTCGGAGAGGTGGTGACCCTCAACCTGCAGTCTTCGTCCGGGCGCAAAGCGGTAGTGCTGGGCTATCTGCTTCCCTTCGTAGTGCTGTTGGCCTCCTTCTTGATAACCTTTTTATTCACCGATAAGGAGTGGATTCCGGTATTGGTGAGCCTCGGTTGCACCTTTCTTTACTTTGTGGTACTCTATCGTTTCAAAAAAAGAATGGATGAACAGTTCACCTTCTATGTGACAAAAAAGATTTAAGCGCGCTTTAAAAACGCTTCCACCTGTTGGTAGAGGTCCTCAAAGCTGCCGTTGTTCTGGAAAACAACGTCCGCCATTTCCATGCAGCGCCCCACATTTTGATGGTTGGGGTCGGTGGATGACATTTCCCGAATTTCGTTTTCCATAAAGGTTTCGAAGGAAACGTGGTCGGTTTCGGAGTTGCGGAGCACAATGCGCTCGTAGCGGATTTTCGGGTCGGCATCAACGGCAAAGAGGAGGAAGTGTTCGTTTTGTTGCAGTGAGAGCACCTCTCCCGGAGTGCGCACACTCTCGATGATGGCGTCGCCACCAGCGGCTTCCGCCTGCTTGTACAGTTCATCAGTGATATAGGAAGGTCCGTGTTGCGCCCGCAAGTCGTTGGCCACCTCCACAAAAGTGTCGCGGTTGATAGATAGTCCCCGCCGCATGGCCTCCTCTGTCAGGTATCCGCGCACCGAGTAGTGCCGGTATCCGTAATGTTCCACTAAATAGTCCACTAATGTTCCTTTGCCAGCACCTAACGTGCCCGTGATTCCTATAATATTCATACCATAGCGTTTTGAAGGGGGCAAAGATAATAAAAATATTGAAGCGTTGATTTGTTGAAATGCTGAATTGCTGGGGGCTCGTTCGTGACGTGCCCTATGGGGAAATCTAATTAAAAATTAAAAATAGTTAACTCCAAACTGCTAACTCTTAACTGACAATTATCATCTTATCACCGTCACGCTTCCCGTCACGTCCCTCGTCTCCTGCCCCATAC
>CALDIA010000206.1 GCA_937901455.1 uncultured Bacteroidales bacterium
TAGGTTAGGCAAATACCTTGAACAGCGGGAAGCAGTCGGGCTTCACGCTTTTTTTGTAATTATTCGTAAAATTGAAGAGGAGGAGAAAACACTATGAAGACAAAAACACTAAAAACGATGATTTGGGGAATTATGGCTGCTGTAGTTGTGTCCCTGTTTGTATCATGTAGTGGTGATATCAATAGTAACGGTGATTCACATTTTGATCCCGATGGGCATTATCTTGTTGATTCGTCTATTACAGTCACTAAAGCAGTCCCGCTTTCACGGGTGAAATTTTATGTTGAAGTTTCTGGAAGCATGAATGGCTTCTTTAGGGCAAATCAACCTACGGATTTCAAACGAGACGTTTGGCAAATCATGAGCTATTATTCGGCATTGACACCAGAAATAACCATTCTGACCAACGATGGTAGCCAAGGAGCAAGCTATCAGCCTAAGGATTTCCAGACGAGAATGAATACGGGGTCGTTTGTCTCTACGGCTTCTACCAAAGTCCCTTTGATGCTTCAGTCAATTATTGCCAACTTGGACGCGGATAATGGCGAGGTGGCCGTCCTTATTTCGGACATGAAATATAGTCCAGTAGGGCAAGCTGCCCCCAAGGTACTATTGACACAATACAGCACTGATGTCAGCAAGATCTTTGGCCAATATGGAAAGGCAATAAGTCTGGTTTGCGCTACATCCAATTATCTGGATAGAAGGGGAGCATCGGTCTGCGACACTTCGCCTTATTATTTCCTAATCATAGGCGACGACAGTGGTGTTGCAGAAATGCGTGACGGTATTTCTACCTTACTAACCAATGCCGGCAGATTCGTTGACAACATTGAAAGCGGGTTTGACTATGGCAAAATTAAGGAAGGTTTTGGCATTCCGAAAAAATGTTTCCAGATGGACACGAACGAGCCAACATTCGTTGAGTACGAAGAGGCCGATTCTTACGATACCTGTATCATCAATCTAAAAGTGGATTTGGCGCCATACCGATGGATTATGACTGATAAAAGCTATTTTACAAATGCTTTCAAAGCAGAGACGCTTTATGGGACAACCCTTATTGTTGATGACGTGAACATTGCAGCACAAAACATCACTGACAAGCAACTGAAACGTACAGCAGAGGCCACGGTAAGACTAAAGCTGTTCAATATGCCGACAGACTCTGATGTCATCGTATGGACATTAGAGTTGCCAGACACGGATTACACCTTGTTTTGGCAATTCTGTGGAGCAACTGCCGAAGAAGATGTTACCAAATCATATTCCATTGAAGATTTCCTTGTTGGAATGTTCTATGGTGGTGTGGTCAATACAACGCTTAAACCCAATTACATTTTAGTATCGAAAAACAGTTAATCGTATGAAACTACTGAAATTATATCAATGGATTGCAGGAAAGATGACGGATTTTCTAAGTCAATTCCAAAACAATGAAAGTTTTTATCAACAAGCCAGGGCTTTTTGGAATAAGCTGGAAGGTGTCTCTGTCATTATGTTGATTATTTTTGTCGTAATAGGGATAGCACTTGCTTTTTCCTATTATAAGCCTTACAATAACAGACCGGGGCGACACTATGCTCCAAAGCACTGGGTTGTATTCTTGTCTCTAACATTTCTGGTGACTTTTATATTGACTTTGGGATTTGAATATATTGCCGTGACACCTCATCTTGAAGGAGCATTGTGGCTTGAAACTAGAATTGCACTTGGGAATGGAATCTATGCCTCGGCATTGTATTTCTTGATTTCGGTTTTGTGGTGCAATGTGCTACCGACTAACGCTTATCGATTGTTTAAATTCTAAACTCTACCCGATATGAAAAAAGTTTTTGTTTTTTGCATTGGTGGTACTGGCATTCGCGTGATGAAGAACATCACGATGCTGATGGCAAGCGGAATGAGTACCAACGGATTTACCGTTGTTCCTGTCATCCTCGACCCACATTTGGATTTAGAGGAAAAGAAGAATCTGCACTCTTTGATAGAATCATACGAGGAAATATATCGACACTCGGTCAACAATGGGACATCTACGTTGAATGCCCTTGACGGCTTTTTCAATTCTGAAATGCTTACCATCGGAGAACTCAATGAACAACTCAACGATACCCAACAAGCGGCTGGAAACAAGGAAAAGTTCCGCTCATATATCAACGTGGCCAACCTTGGCGCTGATAATGTGAACAACTATTTCGTCCAGACGCTGTTTTCAAACAAGAATCTAAACAACCCTTTGTCGGTCGGTTTCAAGGGTAATCCCAATGTCGGTACCGTAGTGCTCGGAGAAATGATTGAGGGTGCGGATTGGTTCAAAGCGTTTAAGACGCAATGCGAAAAAGACGACAGGGTGTTTATCATAAGCTCCATTTTTGGAGGAACTGGAGCATCGGGCTATCCGTTGCTTGAAAAAAAGATTAAGGGAGCAGATGATATTCCCACAGTAAAAAATGCCCTGATGGGTGCTGTGACCGTTTTGCCGTACTACGGCCTAAAGGACCCTATGACAACGGGTAGTGACATAGATTCAGCCAACTTCTACACCAAGACGAAGGCAGCTCTTGCCTATTACCAGAACACTGTGCAATCGGATTATCTTTATTATGCCGGAGAAAAGACTTTGAGGCAGGTCTATGAGAATGATGAAAAGAAGCAAGAGGATACTGCCAACTTCATTGAACTGGTGGCCGCATCAGCCCTGTTTGATTTTCTGAAGAGAGAAAGACCCGACAGGAAACAATATATGACCAGAGCGATTGACGACGATGTGGAGTCGTTAGACCTTGTGACAATGGGCAGTGGCTATAAGGAAATTGTCAAGTGTATTGCCGACTATATGGTTTTGAGGACCTTCATTCAAAATCTTCCCAACGAGAAATACTTCCCATTGAAGAAGAATAGAGGTCTTGACGAAGGCTTTTATAGAGATTCGGCATTCCAATCATTGGTTCGCTTTTCCGAGAAATATTATCAGTGGTATTATGAACTATCGACGAACAAGCGGGCGTTTGCTCCATTGCACTACGACGACATTAGGCATATGGATGGATGGGTAAAAACCATCGACCTTGATGCGAAAGACGACTCCTACTATTTGCTTCGCATGATTGAGGCAAGCAATAGATACACAAAGAAGGATCATAGCAACAAATTCAGGTTCTTCCTGCAATTCGCCTATGAAGCAATAAATAGTTACACACAGAAAATAATGAAATAAGGTATGGCAAAAGTTGATTTAAATATTGTTGACCGTGGCACATCGAAAAGCGATTGGTCAGCAGAAGATGTTGCTTTGACCGCAGAACATCTTGACGATGTTATGGAACAGAAAACCGACAATAGCGGCGCTTTGAACTCATTGCCCACACCTTTTGCCAGGTTTTTTGTCGCTCGCGAAGCTTTTAGAAGAGTCAATGAAGAGAAGTTGGACCCAAAGAAAGCGGCGGGCTTTGCCTATACACAATTGGTCTCAGACATCCTTGATATCTATGAACTGTTGTTTAATTTGAAATACCACAAGAACAACACTTGGAAAGATGGTCAGAAGCTCGAACTGAGAGAATGGGATAGCAAGGAGAATCTCGACTATCTCAAAACGAAGATGCCTGTTTTATATAATTCTGTTGTGGATTACTACAAGACAGATATCATCGAGGACAAACTGTATTTTCTCGTCTATACCGAGAATGGCAAAGAAGTGTTGTTGGCTTGCAGTTCCCCTATTACAGGATTTGTCACGCCTCCAGATATGGACAAGGCCATCCTGAAGAAGGATAATACCGCTACTATCTGTTTTGCTGGTGAGCAATATCAAAACCTGCATATTAGGAGAAAATCAGGTGGGGAGTATTTTAGAGGCGATGTCAGACTGTTTGACAAGAGGGAGGCAGAGTTCAAGAATTACATGTATTCAATGTTGTTTGGCACAGATACTCTTGATCAGAGATTTAAAGCGATTAAGGAATATGTGCGTAGTTTCAAGAACGACCCTGAAATACGCAATGACTTCAGATTAAAGACAACTCCGGTGTTGACCGACCAGAATGACGGTTTGGTGATAAACGGCCTTCATATTCAATCTTCTGATGAGATTGACATCAACAGCTATTTCACTGACACCATGATACGGGTGCCTTATCGCATTTCGAGAGACACCTTCAAATCTGTCGTTTATCAGAATGATGTTCAAGGAAGAGACTATGACTATCTGTTGCCTTTCAAGCCAGAGGTTATGAACTTGTTTGATGGAAATGACTTGGACTCTGATATTCACATCAACAGAAATTCAGTAACGGTTACATTGCGCTATAATGGCAAGGAATACTCGAAAGAATACTCACAAGACACCTTCCGTGCTGGTCACGGAAGAATTGTTGACCTACAAGGTGCAAAGATTAGTTTCGACCTTGGTGTTTTCCCCAATATCCTTTCCTATAAGGATGTCGAAAACAATTACTTCAAGGTGCTCGTGGTAGCAGCCGATGAAGATGCTGATGCCCCCAACTTCAACATCGACCAAATCAATCTTGCATTTTTTAAGCAAGCAGAAAATGGTTTCAAGCAAATAAAAGAAGTCGTTCCAGAAGACATGGCTGAATATGGCGTGGAGCCTGCTGCGGTTCGCTCACGGCAAAAGACAGATGTGGAAGAAAGCGGAACCAAGTTCTACGAGCTGTTTAACACGTCGTTTGACATGATTGAAGTCAATGTAATGGGCGACACTGGTTTGCTGATGCCAGTTTGGCAACACAGTCAGGCCAGTAATGAAACCTTTACTTATGCGATTGACCTTGGAACGTCTAACACGTTCATGTCGCGTTGTAAGAACGACAGCCAAGGTAATCCAGATCTTAGCAAAAAGCCCGAACTCTTCAGGATGGATAAGACGATGGTGAATTACATGCATGAGTATTCAGACGACACTCAGTATTCCATCACTCGACGCATAGAAGATTCGATTTTCGACAAGGCGAGAAAGAAAATCAAGACGGAATTTGTACCACCTGTCATTGATGGCAAGGAGTATAGGTTCCCTATCCGTACTGCTTTATGCGGCATTCACAATAAAACCAAAAAGCCGAAATTGTTTGACAACCACAACATCGCTTTCTTCTACGAGAAACTTATGGCGAACGATGACCAGGATGTGAACACCGACATCAAGTGGGAACAAGACGAGGACAAACTGCGCGTCTTTGTCAGGGAACTGCTGCTCATCATCAAGTGTGACATTTTGCAAAGGAATGGCGATCTTGACAGAACCAATCTTGTTTGGTTTAGTCCTTTGAGCTTCATGGGGAACACGAGGGAAGTGTATCAGAACATCTGGAATACTGAGCCAAAGAAAATCCTATTCATCCAGCCACAGCAAATCGTTCGCTATTCTGAATCCGAGGTTCCCTATTACTACTACAAGAAGATGGACTACATCAAGAATTCTGATTCAGTTACTGTCATTGACATTGGTGGTGGTTCGACTGATTTCGTGTACTTCAAGGATAATGAGCCGCAGGTCGCCAATTCCGTCCATTTCGGATGCGATGTGCTTTGGGAAAACGGTTTTAATGCTTATGCTAATGTGCGCGAGAATGGTATTTTCAAGAAATATGTTGACATTATTCGTTTCCAAAGGAAAGACCTTGAGGACTTGAACGAGTGCTTTAAGAATGTTGATTCTGTGAAGACCAAAGATGTCATCAATTTCTGGCTGAGCAATGCCAAGGATTGTGACATCGTCAAGTTCATGAGCCAGGACTTCAAGCCTGTGTTTGTTTATCATTTAACCAGCATTCTTTATTACATGGCCAACATGTATAAGGATAAAGGGCTTGAAGCACCGAGAACCGTGGTGTTCAGCGGAAACGGAAGTAAGTACATCGACAACTTCATTTCGGGCGAAAGCGGTGTGTTGAAGAAAATCATCGACTTGATTTTTGCAACAGTCTTTGGTGGAACGCACGATATAAACATTAAGCTTCCCGAGGAGCGCAAGGAGTCAACCTGTTATGGCGGATTGTATCGCGACAAGAACGCTCCAATAGTTAAGGATATTGTTTATCAAGGCGATGTGACGAGAAGCTATGAAAAAGTCGGCGACATGAACAATAATCTGGATTCCTTAAAATCGGCCCTACTGAGCAAGTATAAGGAACTTGCTGCCTTATACAAGTCCGTACTTGATTTGCTTAAGCAGGAAAAAATCATCGACGGGACTTCAGATACTCGTCGTTATGTCGGCAAGGCAGAGGAAGATATGGGTACACCTTTCACCACTTACTACAAGACACAAGTCAAGGAAAAGTATGGAGAAGAAGTTATCTATAACGATTCCGTGTTTTTCTTGCCTGTGATTAACAAGGTTTTTGAAATGACTAAAATCTAAAGAAATGCATGTTGTAAGCTGGATAGTATCGGCGATTGCATTCGTCGTATGCTTTATCTTTCAGTTGAGATATTTTAAGGAAACCTCAAGGTTTCGGGATTTGTTTTCTGGCTTTTTTGACAAGTCAGAAGATTATGGAACCGAAGAGAAAAGCACTGAAAATGGAGAAACCGTAACCCAACTGAAGCCGGTCGGGAAAACCAGTTCTGATTTGAATGTGTTGATTGAAGAAATCAACCATTATGTGATGAAGACCAAAGGCACAACGGATTTTGCAGTCATTCAGAACAAAGTTGAACGCAAATTGAACATGAGGTATGATCAATCTGTCGCCAAATTGTCTTTCCCCACCTACATCGGTTTGATGGGAACCTTCCTTGGCGTTTTTATGGGTATTTTCATGTTCATCTTGGGCTTCGATACTGCAGGAGGCATTTCTGACACTTCCATCAAGAATCTGCTCATCGGTGTCCTTGTTTCAATGTCAACCAGCTTGGTCGGATTGTTCCTAACCACATGGAACAATGCCAGGGCTGGAGAAGCGAGAAAGAAGATTGAAGAAGATAAAAACGAGTTTTATGATTTTGTTCAGACTGAGTTAATGCCCACGCTGGATGTCAGTATGGTAGCTGCTATCACCAAACTACATGAAACAGTTGACCGTTTTGAGCCAGCATTTGACAGGGTCATTAACCGTTTCCAAGACACGTTTGATACTTGCACAAAGGCATTTGGCGATAGCTTTGAAAAGAATGTTAGGGCAGTTGCTAATGCGGTGGATGTGATGGGTAAAAACATGGATAAGATCAATGAGAACATTGACCTCCAGAAGAAATTGATAGATACATTCAAGAGCGGTGAACTTGTGCAAGGTCTTGACAGATACATTGAAGCATCGAACAACTTTGTCAGTATCACACAGTCGCTCAACAAGTTTGAAGAGGCTCGCAGGATGATGTTGGCAGCCACGCAAGAAGCCATCAATCTTCAGAATGCCTATAGTGATTCCTTGCAGGTTCCGCGTGAAGTTGCCGTGCGTATCAATCAGATACTGGATAGAATCAAAGAATTCGAAGAGAATGTCAATCGCGTTGGTGGCATGATGAACCGAAGGGAAATCTTGGGCAATGATGTTGTGAATGCCATTGAAGATCAACTGAAAGGCATTTCAAAGAAGGGTAAGATTGCAGACAAGTATCTGGAAATGGCCGATGGCCGCTTAGAGGATTTGTACGCTCAACAGACCAAGGTTATCAGTGAAATGAATAGGCGTTATAAAGAAGCTCTTGAAGGCCACATGGAAGGCTTTGAAAAGATGATGGAACGTCAAACCGAAGAGCTTGAAAAGCGCCATGATGAATTTATGAAGGCTATTGAGGAGCGACTGTCCATTGAGGATGTGCGCCAAGAATTTGTGAATTTGGGCAAACTGAAGGATATAGATGGAAAGATGGCCGAAGTTTCAAAGCGTGTGCCCACCTCTGACGAAATACAAAAGGCTGTTCAAAAGGCCATGCAAGATGCAGTTCAACCAATTCAGAAGGAATTGGATGAAATGAAGAAAGACTTTAGAAAGCAAATGGAAGAATCCAAATCTGGCGTCTTTGGAGGCTTGTTTGGTAGGCGTTGATACTGAGCGTTATGGACGGGAACAATAATGGTTCGTTTTGGCCGAGTTACGTGGATGTTATGACAACATTGTTTGCCATAATGCTCGTGCTGTTTGCCGTGTCTTTCAGTCGATTCAAAATCAAAGAGAAAGAATTGACAGAAAAAGTTGAAGAGCTTAGAAATACGGAAACAAAGCTTCAGGAGATTGTGGATGAATATGATGATATTCTGAAAATATACTCCACTGTTGGAAAAATCGACGCGACAGACTATTTCGGTTACAACAAGCCCTATTTGAAGCATTTGTTCCAGATAAATGTGGAGTATCAGACGAAGGAATACGCCATCAATAAGCTGAAGCTTGATTTGACTGATGTGAATGCAGCCAATTTGAAAAGAGACAGCATCGTGGCTGCAGGTGAATTGGTCAAAAACACAATCATTGAATTGAACAACAGTCTCCCAGACACTGAGGATAACAACATCAAGTTCCTTGTTATTATCGAGGGTCAATCGTCAAGAATACCTTTCAATGAAGGGCCGTGGAGAAACAATTACACCCTCTCCTATTTAAGGGCACAGTACTTGAATGCGTTTTGGAAAGAACACGGCATCGATTTAAATAGCATTCCAAGATGCGAACTCATTATTTCAGGTAGTGGCGAGGAAGGTGTGCCGAGAGAGGTACCAGATGAAGATAGGCTTACACAATTATTCACCAATAGCATTGATTATCAAAGACAATGGCATAAGATAGAAGAAAGAAATCAGCGTTTCTTGATAAACATCGTGCCTGTGTTGGGTAATATCGATAGCACAAGAGAAAAGATTGAAAAGATAAAAGGCAAGTAGGATGGGTGCGTTATGGTCTAAAGATTACGAGAAAGTGTTTGGCAAGCCAACAAAGTGGTCGCTTTTTTCGGAGGACGAAGAGGCGTATGAGGCTTTCCGTAAGACCATCATAAACTCACCTCATTACATGTACGATAAGGATAAGCTGCCTTTTACAGGTGTGAAAGTCTATGGTTACGATTTGTATTTATTGAAGCTTATTGTCGACCAGAAAAAAGCTGAAGGCAAGAGATTGTTTTATATCAAGGATGAAACACCTGGTTTAGCAAAGGTATTGGCATTTGGCTATTATAGCAACAATACTTTTTATTTAATGGCTAACAGCTTAATAAGGAAAACTGAATTTCAAAAAAAGATGAAGAAGATTTCTTCTCTTTATTGGCAAATTCATGAGTTGCAAGCTGATAGTGCAATAAGAAAATGTGATGTAGAAACAAGGGGCACACAAAGTAAATCCAAGCAATTAGAACTGTTTTATCCAGAAGGTTATCGTATTGTTCAGGATGTAGAATGTTCCGCGTCTATTGCAGCTGCATTTGTTCTTGGACAGGAGGCTGATTATACAAAGTGGAAAGGGATGGATGGAAAGCCTCTCGCTGAGGTCTATACCTTTTACAAAGGGCGTACAGAACTTGCAGAGATACAAGGCTTTTGGAACAAACTTCATATCCAGCAGGAAGAGTCAACGCCTATTATTGAAGTAGATAATGGTAGTCGTTTGTTGGCCGAGAAAATAATTTTGCCGCTAAAGCAGTTTTTATCGGAGAAAATAATCGTGCCATTAAATCAATTGTTATCAGAGAAAATCATTACTCCTCTTGTTCGCTTGAATGAAAAAATTAAAGACCCAATCCATGAAGAATTATCCGAAATACACTGTTATTTAACTGGTGAAAATTATCGAGCCGAAGGTTGTTATTATGTTAAGGAAAAAAAGATAAAGGTATTTGCAGGAGCGGAGTTTTCCATTGACGTGACTTCAGCTTTACGGTATTCTGCAACCGATTATAAACGTAGAACTTTTATTAATGAGCATTGTTCAACAAGAAAATCGAAATATATTCTTAAAGAAGATTTTTGTTTTGATTCGTTAGAAACAGCCACGGTCTTTATTATGGGACAGCTTGTAACTGGATTATGGGTATGGGCAACCGAAGATTGTAGAGCTTTGGGAGAAATAATTGATGAAAAAGTATATTAGTCTTGCAATGGTTTTTGTGGTTGTGCTGTTTATTACGGCAATGATTATTCGAGGTTCGAATGATTCAGAAGAAGTGTATGATGAATTTGTGCTGCCGATTGAGCACAACGATTCGCCTGTGGCGGACAATTTTGTTGGTCAACAGCTGCTTGGGTTAGAAATCCCTCGCTATGATTTTGAGGTAATTGAACAGATAATGGTAAAGCGAGGATTTGCGGTTTCGTTTAATCCAAATACCAAACTGCCCAACTGGGTCGCCTACGAGCTAACAGCTGACGAGACCGACGGCCCTTGGGCGAGGAAAGGCTTGCGGTTCGTCCAAGACCCGGATTGCCCGCTGAGGCAAGCCGACAACGAGGACTATCGCAATTCGGGCTATGCGCGTGGACATCTTGCCCCTGCTGGCGACATGAAATGGGACAGCCTCGCAATGGTCGAGAGCTTTTATTTCACGAATTGTATGCCACAGGACATCAAGTTCAACAACGGCAAATGGAACCAGTTGGAGAACAAGGTCCGGCAATGGGCACGGAAATACGGTAGGGTGTATGTCGTTTGTGGCCCCGTTTTCACGGAGGAGGACACTTTGCGCATTGGCGCCAACGGCGTGGCCGTACCCGATGCGTGTTTCAAGGCCTTGCTTATTCCCAAGGAAGACACTTTCTCGGCCATTGCTTTCTTGATGTGGAACGGGGGAGAGGAACGTCCTTTGAAGGACTGCGCCTGCACGGTTGACGAATTGGAGGCTATGCTCTCGATGGATTTCTTCTACAATCTGCCCGATGGGATTGAAAACGCCGTTGAAGATACCGTCGTTGCGAGAGATTGGGGCTTTTGAGGCTGCCGCCTCCCTCACATCTCTTCCATGCTCAGGCCTTCCATCTTCACCGTGCGACCGCGATGCATACAGCTTTTGCGATTCCGTCCCCACATTTCTCCCCACAAACTTGCAATCCATCTTCTTTCTTCGTACTTTTGCCGTCTGAAAACTGACGCTTTATGAGGAAAGAGTTCAACGTTACAGGCAGTTGCAGCCCCGAAAGGCACTACATGGTGGACACTTCAAAACGGTTTGAGGCCGTTGAGAATCTGATTGAT
>CALDIA010000207.1 GCA_937901455.1 uncultured Bacteroidales bacterium
GGAATTTGAGAAGTTTGTTGTAACATTGCATTGTTTACAACATTATTATTCATATCAGGTGCCATTGGAGGATTAACATCTTGTGGTGTTGCTCCAGGCACAACGTTATTAGCATTTTGATTATTAACTCCTACTTCAGAAATTCCAGGAACAACCTCTTCTCCTCCACCTACTGCATTATTAGTAGGGAAAATATTAGAAGGTTGAACATCTGGTTGAAGAGCATCTGGAGCAGGTGTTGCTGCTACAAACAAGTTATGTGAACTTATAGAGACGAAAATGACGGAAAGCGGAGCTTTTCGTGATGCACACCATCCTGAAATGTTGATATGGCAGGCGACCCAAGTGCCTTCAAGAAGTTTGTACTATGAGGGTAGAGGGGAAAGCTTTATTCCTGGCTATATAGATATCGGGAATAAAATGAAGTTATGTGGTGTAACTAAAATTGCGATGTGTTGTAATACTGCACATATGGCTATTGAGGAAATTGCAGAAGCTGTAGGGTTACCTTTTATAAACATATTGCAACACGTAGGGGGAGTCATTCAAAGCAAAAACGTGCATAAAATTGGTGTTATGTGTTCATACAGTTTAGCTAATTCGGGATTTTATACTCAATTTATAAATAGTGGAGACAAGCATCTAGAAGTCTTTTACCCGGATGCTGAACACCAAAGGATGGTAACTCTCGGTATCTGTAATGCAAAGAATAGTAAACGCTTTTTGGAGAAATACAATGTTGAGCATCCCTGTTTTCTTTTTTCAAAAGTGGTGTCACATCTGAAAGATAAGGGAGCTGATTGTATTTTGGCTGGTTGTACTGATATACGGAATGTGTTTTATCCAACAGAAGACGTGTTAGGGGATACTATTTATGTTGATTGTCTTGACGTTATGGCTGAAACTATTATAGAAGAGTCAAAATGAAGAAGATTGATTTAGCAGAGCTAAGACTCATTCAATTGGATATATTGACCGCTGTCGACAGGTTTTGTCGTGATTACAATGTTAAGTATTCACTAGGCTGTGGCTCCATGCTTGGCGCAGCTCGCCACAAAGGTTATATCCCATGGGATGACGATATAGACATATACTTATTGAGAGAAGAGTATGAAAAACTTGTGGAGAAGTTTCCCGAGACATATGAAAACGTGAAACTAGCCTCTCTTCAAAGGGACAAAAAGTGGGACAGGGCATATTCGAAAGCGTATGATTGCAGAACAGAGATGCAGGATGCAGGTAATAAATATCGTGTAGGAGTAGGTATTGATGTTTTTCCTATTGATACTATACCTAAAGACAAAGAGGAGTGGTTGAGTTATGACAAAAAAAGACGCAGATATCAGCAGCTTTATGAATGGAAAATTTCTATGGTTTTTCGTAAAGGGCGGGAATGGTGGAAATACATTTTCTTGCCATTTACAAAGCTTTTCCTCTTGCCGTTTTCAGCAAGAAATATTGCAAGATTTCTTGAACGTTATTCCATGAAGTACCGAGACACAGAATCACCATACGTTTTTGAGTGCTGCCAGGGAATATTTCAAAAACACCCATTTAAAAGGTCTGTTCTTGAAAATATTGTTGACATGCCTTTTGAAGACAGAATGGTTTATGGTATGAGAGATTATGATGAGTATCTTAGTAATGCATACGGTGATTGGAGAAAATTACCGCCCATTGAAAAAAGAATAGTACATCATGTTTTTAACGCTTGGTGGAAATGAATAAAAAACCAAGAATACTTTTTATCGGCACACTGCCGCCACCCGTGCATGGCAGTGCGGTGGTGAGCCAGCAGATAAAGGACAGCAAGGTTATCAATGATGCCTTTGATGGCGACTGGGTGAACTTCTCCACGTCGCGACGGATGGATGAGATTGGGAAGAAAACTCTGGCAAAACCTTTCCGTTTAATAGGGGCACTATGCAAGGAGTTTTGGCTGCTAATCACGCATCATTATGATTTGTGTTACCTTGCTATTACCTGTCACGGAAGCGGGTTTCTGAAGGATGCTCCGTTTGTGCTGATGGCGAAGCTGTTCCGCAGGAAGATAGTGATTCACCAGCATAACAAAGGCATGGCGAACGATGTGGACAGATGGCCGTACCGTTGGCTGCTGCCTTTGTGTTATAAGAATGCAAAAGTAATATTGTTATCGTGGTATCTTTATACGGATATAGAAAAGATAGTTCCGAAAGAAAATGTTCTAAATTGCCCTAATGGTATCAAATTGGACAAAACGCAAAATGATTCTATAAAAAAAGAAAACAAAACTCCTCGTTTGTTGTTTTTAAGTAATCTTATGGAGAGTAAGGGCATTTTTGTGTTATTGGATGCATTAAGAATTATGGATGAAAAAGGGTGTTCATTTAGATGTGATTTTGTTGGAGGCGAGACAAAAGATATAGACGCTATCAGATTTGCTAAAGAAACGACCCAACGTGGTTTAAATAATAAAGTTTTTTATCTTGGCAGAAAATATGGGAAAGAAAAAGATGAACTGTATGACAATTCAGACATATTTGTATTTCCTACAAATGAAGACTGCTTTCCATTAGTGTTATTAGAAGCCATGTCGCATCATTTGCCAATAATAACGACTAATGAAGGCGGTATACCTGATATAGTTGATGAGGGCATAAACGGTCTTGTTTGTGAGCGACGCAACTCACAGTCTTTGGCTGATTGTATAGAGAAATTAATAAATGATAAAGAATTGCGACACTCGATGGGAGCGGTGGGTCGCAAAAGACTAGAGGAACAATTTACGGAAAAACACTTTGAAGAAAAAATGTTGGAATGCCTAAAAAGTTGTTGCCGACCATAATAAAATAATTGGTTTGTTTTGTGGTGTTCCCGATTTGGCCGTGGACGGGGAGAATATGCTGCTGTTTGAGCCGGGGGATGTGGATACCCTTGCAAAGAAATTGGAGCTAATCATCACTGATAATGTGTTGAGAGGAAAGTTGGCGGAGGAATCAAAGAAATTGTCTTCATACAAGTTTAATTTGAAGACTGTTACGGAGGAAGTGGGGGAGTTTTATGAGGAATTAAGCAGATGAAAGTTGAGTGCTGTGTCAGGATGATGAGAGGATGCCTCATCTATAACGGTTATTGAAAGTAATGGAACAATATACATTATTCTTTTCATGGCAAAACGATAGGAAGAAGGTCAAAAGCGCCATCAAGAAAGCCTTGAAGGTTGCATGTGAAACATTTCAACAGGAAGGAGTTGAATTGTTGCTGGATGAAGACACTCGTGGAAGGGTCGGCAACAAGGATATAGTTCGCGATGTTCTTGACAAGATTGAGCGATGTGACATTTTCTTGGCTGACCTAACCCCGGTAACGTCGATGTATAAAGATGTTGAAAATAATTCAACTAAATTGCTACCCAACAGCAATGTCATGTTCGAATATGGATATGCATTTCATTGCAAAGGCGAAAACCGAATGATATCATTGGCTCGGCTCGAATCGGATGAACATGTTGAGAATTTACCATTCGATATCAACCACAATACTCTTACAACATTCAAAGATGCGAATGGATTAAAACATTTGGTTGATTGGATAAGAAATATCATTAAAGACATTGATAAAGAGAGGGTTTTGTTTGTTCCCGCTTTTGATTGTAGCTTGTCATTTACTGACAACCTATCAGAGAAATTGGCAATTCATCCCAAATTCAAAAAAACTGTGTATGGGGTGAAAAGAAAAGGTGGTGTTGTTAAAACCCAAGAAAAAAATAATACTCTTGCTCAAGTGCTGAATCCTTCCAAGCATTTGTATGAGATAGCTCAAAGTATCAACAAGTTTTATGCTCCTACAGTAATAAAACCTGTTAGTCAGAAAACCAACAATAGCTATTGTGCTATTATGTTATCTTTTTTCAATAAGGGCACCACGGCACTTGAGAACTGCAACCTTCGCATTGAGGCGGATGATGATAGGGTGGTATTTGCTCGTACGAATGTTGAGAAAACGATATTTCTCGACGTATTATCTCCGTCCAACACCTTGGTCTATGAGAAATTGGTGTCCCACCGTGTAAATATTTTAAATCCAAGCGATTGCTCTCTATTAGATATGTTTTATCTTCATGCGCCGCATGATATCGGAAAGTTTCAATTGTTCTGGAATATGAATTCCAAAACCTATCAAACAAAAGGTTCCCTGGAAATTGTCGTTGAACCCGACTATGAGTTACATTGTGTGGAAAACGATGCCAAAGCAGGCACAGAATCAATAGAAGATCAGATAAGTACAGAATAGTTTTAAGGGATAAATAAAGATGGTTTTATTATAACAGATGGTGTTAAGTATTGGATGAATTATTCAATTGTTTTGGAAAAAGCTATATCTTTGCGGAAAGATTATCAAACTGAAAGTATTGTCCTATGAACAGATTAGTCATACGCAACGTGGGTCCAATCAAAAGTGTGGACATTAGCCTCAACAAGGTGAATGTCTTTATCGGTCCTCAGGGAAGCGGTAAGAGCACCATCGCCAAAATCGTGAGTTTCTGCTCATGGATGGAAAAGATGAATGACGCAACCTATAGGGTGGTAGCCGATGGCCTGGTGACAAGGTTATGCTCCTTCCACCACATGAAAGAGTACTTTTCCGACAAATCGACCATCTTTTATGTGGGTGATAACATTGCGTTTGCCTATAACTGGAAGGGGACTCTTCCTTTGCCAAGAAAGTTTATCGATGGTAATTCGGAACATTTTCACGAAAAGGAGTATGTGTTTTATTCAAGTGACAAGGTGGTTAATCCCAAGGTTTCCTACATTCCAGCAGAACGTAACTTTGTGTCGGCCGTGCCTTCGCTAAAAAAATACTCCGAGAACGACGACAACCTACAAAGTTTTGTAAACGATTGGTTTGATGCCAAATTGCATTATACCAAGGATCATCCTATGCCGGTGACTCATCTAGGGCTGAAATACTACTATAACAAAGGCATTGATAGGGATTTCCTCGTTATCGGAAACAAAGTGAATATTCCGCTCACTTCTGCCTCCAGTGGTTTTCAATCCATCGTTCCGCTGGCCGTTATGGTGAAATGGTTGTCTTCTGGCATTTATGAAGAGAACAAGCCGTTCTCTCCGGAGGAAAACCAACGTGTGCGTGACATTTTGTCCCATTTGTCGGGTAGCGCAAGTGAGAACGAGGCAGAGTTGATAGACAGGCTTCGTGGTTTTATCCAAGGCCGTGTTTATTCGCATACGCAGTTTGTTATCGAAGAGCCTGAACAAAACCTGTTTCCCAAGACACAGATGGATTTGTTGTATCATCTGATTTCCGAAATCAACCATGGCAGAAATCATAAGCTTGTCATCACCACTCATAGTCCTTACATACTTTATGCATTGAACAATTGTTTGTTGGCTTATTTGGTCAAGAATAATCTGGACGACGAAACGGCCGAGGCTGTGGAAAGCGTGAGATATGCCATCAATCCTTCTGACGTTTCGGTGTGGTCGATCAAGGACGGGTGCTTGAGAAACGACAAGGGCGAGCCGCACAAGACCATACAGGATGCTAGGGGGCTGGTCAGGAAGAACTATTTCAATGATGTAATGAAAACCGTGATGGGTGATTTCAACACGCTGCTTGGTTATGATGAATGAGACGGGGCCTATTACACAGGATGTGTTTGTGGCGGATTTTACGGAGTATAACAACAACCATCCCGAAGTGCCTGCTCCTTATGCTGGCGTTGTGATAGCATCTGAGGAGAATGATATTATACCGTCCTTCAGACTAACGGACAAGAACAGGCATCCGTTCATGGCGGTTAACTTCGAGGAAAATCCAGCTGTGTTTACGCGAGAAGATGGAACAAAGCTACCGCAATGTGAATGCATGTTTTATGCCATTAGGGAGGAAGCACCTGCTTGGCTCCTGTTTTTGGAGATGAAATACTGCGCTCCTAAAAACGTTTATGATAGCATCATCGAAGGATTAGGCCAATTAAAGAAGACATGTAAGTATCTTTTGGAAGAGAAACAAGTCTACGAATCGGCGAGATTCAAGCGTTTTTTTGTCGTGTCTACACCGAATTGTGAGCCATTGGATCCTTTTGACGCCAACTATTTCAACCAAGAGGATATGTTGTCCTTGAAAGAAGAAACTCAAGCGACACTGTTCATTACGAACCAAGTGGATATTTATACCCCTAAACATTTGAGAAATGCCAACTCAAAGTAGTGTGATTCGTTCGTGCGACCGCTATTGGAACTCGAATGGTCAGTATTAATCAAACACTTATGAACATCTTCAACATAAAAATCGAATTCGACCCAAAGGTGTTAAGAGACACCATAGAGCATCATATTGAAGAAAAGAAGAAGGCCTACGTGTGCGTGGTGGATGCCAACGTGATAACGATAGCACAGAAGGACTTGAAGTATCGTGAGATAGTGAAGAACGCCACCATCAACACGTGCGACGGAAGCTCCATCGCCAAGATGGTGAACAAGATATACGGCACGGACTACCATGCCTACAATGGGCCGGAGGTGTTTGAATACTACATCGAGCGGCCCTACAAGCACTTACTCTTAGGCAACAAAGCATCCAAGGTGGAGCAGATTAAGGCAAAAGTGAAGGAAAAGGGAGTAGAGTTGGACATGCAACACCTGGATGTGCCGTTTGTGCCCGTTGAGGAATTTGATTACGAGGGTATTGCCAAACAGATCAACGAAATCAAGCCAGATATTGTTTGGGTGAGTCTGGGCGCACCGAAGCAGGAGACTTTTATTTCCAACATTTTTCCCTATGTCAATCAAGGCGTGTTCTTTGGGATTGGCGCTGCGTTCAATTTCTATACGGGCGACTTACATAACAACAAGAAAGAAGTAGGAGGCCTGAGACTGATTTGGTTGGAGCGTATCTTTAAAGAACCCAAAAAACAATTGAAGCGGGTGGGCAACTATTTGCTTGTCATGCCAAGAATGTACCGTGAGGAACGGAAAAGAGCAAGACAAAATGCGTTAAAATGAACAAACGCACGGATTGGAGCAAAGCAAGAACCATTGAATTATGAACATACTCATCACTGGTGTTCACGGTTTCGTGGGTTTCAACCTTGTGGTAGTGGTGAACAGGATGGAACCCAATAACAAATACAAGTAGTAAAAAAGATGAAAGAGAATCAAACACATGATAAAAAGTCTTTAAGGGCTGTGAGCGGTAAAACAGCTGACTTCGATGAAATAGCAAAAGATTGTGTGGCATTCGCAAATAGGGATGGCGGACATTTATCTATAGGTATTGAAGATAATCAGGAGTTGCCGCCAGATAAACAACGCGTTTCTGAAACATTGAAAGAGACCGTCGTGAAACGCATAAATGAGAGGACAATAAATGTTGCTATTATTCCGTGTGTTGTGACTGCTGAAAACGGCGGAGAATATTTGGATTTGGAGATATTGCAATCGGTGGTATCCATTGCTTCAACAACAAAAGGTGGGTATTTTATTCGCGACAATGACGAGAGTAAGCCTATCGCTCCTGATGAATTGTTGAGGGCAATCACGGATAAGCCATCGTATTCATGGGAAACAAAGGTTACCTTAAAATACAAGGTTGAACAATGCGACCTTAATAAACTTGATAGGCTAATAGAAAAGATAAGAAACTCGGATAGGGTGTCAACCTTCGTGAAGGAGAAGTCCACAGATGAAATACTTGAATATTATTCTCTAGTGAGCGATGATGGCTTTTTGACGAATTTGGGTGTTCTGTGGTTGGGGACACAACCGCAGCGAGCAAGACTTCTTTATAGTCCTACAGTACAGTTTATCAGATATGACAACGGTGGCAATAAAGTGTTTAAGCAAGTATGGGATGACTATACGCTTAACCCTGACGAGTTGCTTACGGCAATATGGAATGGCATTCCTGACTGGAGAGAAATAAATGAAGTGTCTGACGGCCTTTGGAGAAAAGAGATTCCTGCATATGACGAGAAGGTTGTCAGAGAAATTCTTTGCAACTCAATCGCCCATAGGCCATACACGACTCGTGGCGATGTCTTTATCAATATTTACCCTGATAGAATGGTGGTTGTGAACCCTGGACGTTTGCCTTTGGGTGTTACACCAAATAATATCCTTAGAACAACCGTGAAGAGAAACAAAGAGCTGTCCCGTTTGTTTTATGCGTTGCACATCATGGAAGGCGAAGGTTCTGGGTACGATTTGATGTACGAGACGCAATTATCTCTGGGAAAAAGTATTCCAATGGTTAAGGAGGGAGACGATTATGTAACGGTAACGGTGGAAAGGAAAATAGTATCGAAAGAAGCCTCTCGTATATTCGATTATTTACAATATGCTTATCCTGAAGTTGTCGGTCATCAAAAGTCCATGATAGCTTTTGGACTCATCCTTCAAGAAGAAATCATTTCGGCGGAATTGTTGTCTAAGAAACTTCAACTTCATGAATCAGACAGGCTTCGATCATACGTCGACATACTTTGTTCGAAGAATATTGTCTTGACTCGTGGTCGAGGGAAAGGTACCAAGTATTATGTTAACCCTGAAATTATATCTAACTCGAAGGCAAATATTAAGACAACATTAAAAACCATTGAACCATACAGACTAAAGGAGTTGATATTGCAAGACTTGAAATATCATCCACACAGTCTTGTTTCAGAGATGAGCGTTCGTTTGCCCGATATATCCTTTACGGAACTCCAGAAACATGTTCGAAAGATGGCCATAACGGGCGAAGTGGCTTACGAGGGCGGCAGGAAGTACAGACGTTACTCCTTACCATAGTTTTTTCTTTTGTTGATTGGCAGAAAAAGGTTGTTTCTTTAATTAATGCCAAAAGAAAAGAATTGTAAATAGTTGATAATAATAAAGTTATTTTGTTTCTTTATGTAAATAAACCAAAAGAAAAAGGAAGTACAGGCGGTAAAAGTAACACGGATAATCAACTATGCAACGTTGAAATATGCAAATCTTCAACATCAAAATCGAAGTTGCCCCAAGGTATTTAAGATACATTAAGATATAAGATAAAAGAACAAAAAGCTTGGGCCAAAGCAAGAATCATCAAATTATGAACATACTTATTACCGGCATCCACGGCTTCGTGGGCTCCAACTTAGTAGCCGCTTTGAAGGACGGCAACATCATTTATGGTCTCGACATCGTTGCGCCCGAGAAAGAAGGCGTGGTCAAAACCTATTCATGGGATTATTTGGAGCAAGGCAAAATCCTCGAAGTGGATACCATCATCCATCTGGCAGGGAAAGCACACGACACCAAGAACCAGACCGAAGCCGAGGTCTACTTCAAAGTGAACACAGGGCTGACGCAGAAGATATTCGACTACTTCCTGGCGCATGAGGGCATCAAGAAGTTCGTGTTCTTCAGCACGGCCAAGGCTGCTGCGGATAAGGTGGATGGGGTGCTGACGGAGGATGTGGTGCCAAGTCCTGTGGGGCCTTACGGAGAATCCAAAATTGCCGCCGAAAAATACATTCAAGAGCATCCCGCCACCGACAAAAGGGTGTATATCCTGCGCCCATGCATGATTCACGGACCAGGCAACAAGGGCAACCTCAACTTGCTCTACAACGTGGTCAAGAAAGGCATACCATGGCCTTTGGGTGCTTTTGACAACCGTCGGACTTTCACTTCCATCGACAACCTCTCGTTTGTCATCAACGGCTTGCTGACACGAGATGTGGCTTCGGGCATCTACAACATTGGTGACGACGAAGCGCTTTCGACCAACGAACTGATTGAAATCATCTGTCAAAGCCTTGGCAAGAAAGCCCACATCTGGAAGCTGTCCAAGGGTTTCATGACTAAAATGGCCAAGGTCTGTGGCAAGCTTCATCTGCCTTTGGACGAGGAACGTCTGCGCAAACTGACCGAAAACTATATCTCTTCCAATGCGAAGATTAAGTCAGCATTGGGCATCGAAACCCTGCCTGTGGCTGCTCGCGACGGACTGATGAAAACCTTGAACAGTTTTAAAGAAGAACAACGATGACTGGGTGGATTTACTTGATTATCTCCGCTATCCTTGTAATAGCGGAGTTGGTTTATTTTAAGGTCGCCGACAAATTCAATATCATCGATAAGCCTAACCTTCGCTCGTCGCACACCCACATCACCTTGCGTGGCGGCGGCATCATTTTCCTTTTCGGTGCTTGGCTGTGGGCGGCTTTCTTCGGATTGCAGTATCCCTGGTTCATGGTTGGTTTGACGGCTATAGCCATTATCAGCTTCATCGACGATGTGCATTCTGTTCCCAACTGGGCGAGGCTCATCGTTCAGTTCACGGCCATGTTCCTGATGTTTTATGAGTTGGACATTCTTCGATGGGACATGTGGTGGTTGGTTCTCATCGCATGGATTGTCTGCGTGGGAATCATCAATGCCTACAACTGCATGGATGGCATCAACGGCATCACTGGGGCTTATTCCTTGCAGTGTTGCTGCCCTTGCTTTATGTCAACTACAAGACCCGTTTCATCGACATGCCTTTCCTTATTGTGACGGGCTTGGCCGTTTTGGTCTTCTGTTTCTACAATTTCAGGAAAAAAGCCAAATGTTTCGCTGGTGATGTGGGTGCCATCGGTGTGGCTTTTATCCTCATTTTCGCCGTGGGCAAACTGATGGTTGTCGAGAACGACCTCACCTATATCGTCTTTTTCACGGTTTACGGTGTAGATACGGTGCTTACCATCTGTCACCGCATCTTGTTGCACGAGCATTTAGGCGAGGCACATCGTAAGCACGCCTACCAAATTATGGCCAACGAATTGAAGATGCCGCACACCTTGGTGTCGGCCATTTATATGCTCATGCAACTCGCCATCTCCTTTGGGATGATATTGCTTCCAATGAAGCATTGGGTTTATATGTGCGTCATGTTTGCCGTTTTTGGCAGTGCCTATTTGCTGTTCATGAGAAAATACTATTATTTGCATGAAGTATACCTCAAATCCAAGAACAATGGAACTCTTATTGCGAAAATATAAGGTATCAGTAGCTTTATTTTATCTCGCATCCTGTTCTTGATATTCTTAAATCTGCTGCAAAAACTTGTGAAATGATAATAGATCCAGGGGAAATCTATTCTTTGCAACTAATAAACAACATAACTATATGTCATACAAACCAAAAAACCGAATTTACCTCTGCCTCGCCCACATGAGCGAGGCTGGCCTCGAACAGAAATATATCAAGGAGGCGTTTGACACCAACTGGGTGGCTCCTCTTGGACCCAATGTGAATGGATTTGAAAAAGATCTGGAGGAATTCGTCAACGGCGTTAAGGTCCCTGAGCTTGTCGAAGGGCCGACCAATAATGACGGCGTTTCGACAGGCTCAACGACCTGCTTGAACAAGCGTGTCGTCGCCCTGTCATCTTGCACAGCTGCCATTCATCTGGCATTGTTGGAGTTGGGCGTGGGGTCGGGCGATGAGGTGCTGTGCCAGTCGTTCTCGTTCTGCGCTTCCACCAACCCCGTCGTCTACTGTGGTGCCCGCCCCGTTTTCGTCGATTCCGAAAAAGACACTTGGAACATCGACCCCGACCTGCTGGAAACGGCCATCCAAGACCGTATCGCCACGACGGGCAAGACTCCCAAGGCCATCATTGTCGTCGATCTCTACGGAATGCCGGCCAAATGGGACGAGTTGGAACAGATTGCCAGCCGATACAACATCCCCATCATCGAGGATGCCGCCAACGCTTTAGGGTCGTTTTATAAAGGTCGGCCTTGCGGCTCTTTTGGCGAAATCGCCACTTACTCCTTCAACGGTAACAAGATTATCACCACCAGCGGTGGAGGAGCGCTCGTCTGCAAGGATGACGAGACCAAACGGAAGGCCGTCTTCCTGGCGACGCAGGCCAAAGAGCCGTGCCTGCACTATGAGCACCAGACCATCGGCTTCAACTATCGGATGAGCAACGTCTGCGCAGGCATCGGTCGGGGACAGATGACGGTGCTTCAAGAGCATGTCGACCATCATCGCCATGTCCACCAGCTTTACACGGAGTTGCTGGATGGCGTGGCAGTTCATGCGAATCCCTCGGAACAGTACGAAAGCAATTTTTGGCTTACCACCATCACTTTCCCTAAGGAACTCGACGTGGAAGCCTTGTGTAGAACGCTAGATGCCGCCGGTATTGAGGCGCGACCCCTGTGGAAACCCATGCACAAACAACCCGTCTATCGGGGAGTTGAGAGTTTAGAGTTTAGAGTTGAGAGTTTGCCTAATGGCATCGTTCGCCAGACTTCGGACAGAAGTGTTGCCTATATCAACGGCGTTTCGGAGTCGCTCTTCAAGGTGGGCATGTGCCTGCCCAGCGGTCCCTATGTCACGGACGAGGACGTGCATTACATCGTGGACTGTATCAAGGAAGCGATGGAATAAGTGGAATAGAAAGTTATCAATAAATAAATAGCGTATATGTCAAAAACAGCATTAATCACCGGCATCACGGGGCAAGACGG
>CALDIA010000208.1 GCA_937901455.1 uncultured Bacteroidales bacterium
TCCAGCAATGCTGAAGGCTGTCGTGAAGGGTACCGAAGGCCGATACAAAACCAATATACAAAAGGAAATTAAGGGAAACAAAACGAATAAAAATCAGGAAGTTACAAAATGCTTGTTTTCCTGTTATTTCCCTTTTTTTCCTATCTTTCGTCATTTTTTGCACCCTATTTGCGCCCCGAAAAAAATAAAGTCGTACCTTTGCAAACCAAAGGAAGCCAAGAGCGACCTTTGTTGGAATTTGCACCCTGAGCTATGGCGAGAAACGATGTCAAGGTAACGGACAACCCGAAATTGAGGCAGAAGAAGCTGTCGGACGGCAACTTCTCCCTCTATCTGGAATATTACCTTGGCTACAACAAGGTGGTGGATGGCGCGAGCGGGCAGACCAAGATAAAGCCCATCAGAAGGAAGGAGTTCCTTGGGCTGACCATCTACGGCAGGCCGAGAACGCCCATCGAGAGGGAGAGCAACAGCAAGAACATCCAACTGGCGCAGGAAATCAGGAAGGAACGCGAGCAGGAATTCCTCAAGGACACAAGGGGCTACCGCTTGGAGAAGAGCAAGAACACGGATTTCGTCTCCCTGTTCCAGTCCTACATCGACAACTACACGAAATGCGATGTCCGTATGGTGAAGATGTCGCTCCGATGGTTCAAGGAGTTCATCGAGACCTCGCCCGGATACGAGAAGTTCAAGGACGGAATCAAGCCAAGCCAAATCACCAAGGACATGATGGTTGACTTTGCGGAGTTCCTCAAGTCGAGAGGGAACGGCGAGACCCCGAAGAGTGTGCTGCAACGCTTCAAGAAGGTCGTCAAGTGGGCCATAGAGCACGACTACATGGCCACCGACCCGACGGCGGGGGTGAGGATTGTCACGGACGAGCAGATCCTGCGCAAGGACGTGCTTTCGACGGAGGAGGTCGTCAAGCTCATCAACACCCATTACCAAGGCGAGAACCCCGAAATCCGCAGGGCGTTCATCTTCTGTTGCTATTGCGGCCTCCGCTTCTGCGATGTCAAGGCATTGACGTTTCGCAACATCGACTACTCCAACCGGCTATTGAAGTTCGAGCAGAACAAGACCAAGGGACACTCGGCCAACAGCGGCGTGACCATCCCGCTCAACGACGGCATCCTCTCCTTGGTGGGGCGGCCTGCGACGGGCAAGGAGGACGGGCTGGTGTTCCGCCTGCCGTCGCATACCATGTGCCTGAAGGCGTTGAGGCACTGGACGGCGAGGGCGGGCATCGCGAAGCACATCACATGGCACTGCGGGCGGCACTCCTTCGCCGTGAACATACTGAACAACGGGGCCAACATCAAGACCGTGGCCAGCCTCTTGGGACATTCGGGGCTGAAGCATACGGAGAAGTACACACGGGCGGTCGATGAGCTGAAGCAGAAGGCCATCGACAGCCTCCCGGCATTTGACATGACAAACGTGTAACCGAAGAATAAAAGAGAGTAAAGATGAATAAAGACATTGGGCAACCGACACCGAGCAAGCAAAAACAAACTGAAAGCGGCGGATGGAAATTCTGTCCCGTCACAATCGCAATAGCGGCGCCAGAAGAATTTCAAGATACATTCAGCGGCATAATCAATGAGTCGTTGGCGGAACAAGGCGGATTTTTGCCAAACAACACCGATTGGCCGATGGCAGACGAGGAATTGGATAGCCTTTTAATGGTTGAGTGCTATAACGTGAAATGTAGCCTGTTGCCATACTACAAGGAATTAGAACGCTTTGGAATCGTGGGAGGGGCAACGCCTTTTCTCTGCAAAGAAAACACAGAGGTGGTGTTTTACACGCTGAAATCGATAGTGGGCTTTATCAAAGACAACACCGAAAGGCCAATGGCGGTGCAAAACCTGATAACAAGCATTGTGAAAGAGTTTGACAAAATGCCTGTTTGGGGACTGTTTTTCCAAATCCTGACATTGCAAGGCATTCTTGTATGGTTGGAGAATGTTGACATAAGCGAGGGCGACGATGGCTATAAAGAGGGCATGGAGCTTTGCAAATGGGTTTGGAGTGGTTTGATGGAAAAGGAGGTGTTTTTTTCGTATCAACAATACGGCGATGGTGATTTGGTGATTTTGAGGCCGTTTTGTAGGTACTTACTAAGCACCGATACTGGAAAACTTGTGCAAGAGTTCTTGTTTGGAGACGATGAGCAGCCCGACCCCGACCAACAGCCCAACGATGGGCAGCCAACAATTAAGATAATACCTTTGACCGCTCAACAGGATATAATGACAGACAGGGCAAAGAAATACTTTGAAAAGGCTATTAAGGCAGGTTATATGGAAAAGGCAGGGAACGGCTACAAATGGATTCTCCCGATAAAAAGAGGAGCAAAAGCGGCATTGAGTTATTTCCTTATGAAAGTTTACAGCCCCGACCCCACCAATTCAAGGCCGATACCCTTTAAGGCTTTGGAAGAATTGTTTGGTGTCACACGGTTAGATAGTACATTGAGAGCAGCGTTGGACGTAACAACTCCCCAAGGATGGCGGTGTATGATAGATGCCCTTTTCAATGACTGAATGAAAGCACCTTTTGCGGGAGCTTTTTGTGTGCTACTTATGTGGCACACAATTGACACATAATCCTTATTTTCCGATGTTTCTTTTCTTTGCACCGTGAGAGTAGCCACGGCACGGGTAACGCCTTGGACGCTCAGCACACACGGGCAAAGATGGGGGCAGATGTTACCCCTGACCCCCGGACAGCCCCGACCTCAAAACCGCAAGAAAATGGCAGAGGAACTTAAGCAGGTGGCCGACCTTATCACGGCAAACATCATCAATTGCACGAAAGAGGTGCTTACAAGCGACGAGGCGGCTCGTTATTTGGGCATATCGAAATCGTACTTGTACAAGCTGACCATGAGGCAACTAATACCACACTACAAGCCCATGGGGAAGATGTGCTATTTCAATCGTCAAGAACTGGAGGCATGGCTCCAGACCAACCGCATCGCCACGGACGAGGAAATAGAGCAACAAGCGCAGGCATACTGCCTCAAGAAAGGAGGCCGGAAATGAAAAAAGCGACTACAACAAGTGCAGCCGCTGGGACGTATGGGATGACAGCGGCAAAGATAGAAAAAATCTCCGAAACAGAGACCGTATCGGAGAAAAAAACTGGAGGAATGTTTCTCGCCTTGACGGTCGGTTCTGCCAAGCCCCGCAAGCCGCGTTATCAGAAGCCGCAGGCCGTGAAAGAACTTGAGGAGTTGGCCGACATCGAGAACGCCAAGAAGCACCCACAGTTCGCGCGGTATGCTCCCAAAGCAAAATACCGCGACGACAACGCCAACGGACTGACGAGGTGCATAGTGGACTATATCCGACTCATGGGAGGCCAAGCGGAGCGCGTAAATACAACGGGCATACCCATAGACAGTCGTAGGCAGGTAACGGACATAACGGGCAGGACACGCACCATCGGCAGCTTGACATGGCGACCAAGCGGCAGCACCGTAGGCAGTGCAGACATATCCGCCGTCATACGCAGCAAGGCGGTAAAAATAGAGGTGAAGATTGGCAAGGATAGACAAAGTCCAGCGCAAAAGGAGTACCAGCGGCAAGTAGAGCAGGCGGGTGGCATCTACTACATTGCTAAGGACTTCACATCGTTTGTGTGGTGGTATCAAGAGAACTTTGGGCAGAAAGGAGGTGGAAAATGAGCATACTTGACAAAGACATGTTGGGCAGCGAATCCCCACGCTTACCCATCGAGGGACTACCCTACCAAACCCAAGAAATCATAAAAACATACGCCCAAGCCTTGGATTGTCCAACCGAGTTTGTTGTTGGTGCTGCCATTGCAGCAGTAGCGCAGGCAGCAGGCGACCGCTTCTCGTGGAGTGACGGTATCCACACCAACTACCCCCAATTCTACTCTATTCTTGTCGGCTCAAGCACCGAGGGCAAGAGCCACGCCATAAGCAAGATGTTCGCACCATTGGCGGAAGCCGATACTATATCGCTTGCCCAACGCCAAGAGGCTATCGCGGGCAAAAGCAAGGATGAGAGAGCGAGAACACCATACATTACTAACATCCTTAAAGATTCCACAACAGAGGCATATCTTAGTTCATTGGTATATAATAGTGGTGGCGTTACCCTAATACATGACGAAGCCCCTACTTTCTTTACCTTCAACAAATACAACAAGGGCAACGATGGTAAGATATACACTTCGCTTTTCGCGAACAATGCCCCATATAACATTGCAAGGAAAGGGGATGGAATAATCACGATTATGCATCCCATAGTTCGCGTCATCGGCGGCATACAGCCTGAAGTCTTATCTCGCAACTTTGCCAACTCTGAAATGCTCGATGATGGTATGTTTGCGCGTTTCTTGTGGTTCTACAAGCCTGACGACTTCCGCAAAGACGAGAGCGGAGTTAGGATAGATACAGCCTATGTTGCAAGACTATGGCGGCAGTTAATGTGGTTCGTCATGGAACGGAAACAACCCGTCAAAGTGATGTTTGACGCGAAATCCGCAGCTTTGTACAATGGTTTCAAGAATGAGACCGCCAAACGGTACAATGCTGGTAGTTTATTCGGCTATGAACTATCTGTCTGTGGCAAGTTGCATATTTACGCTATAATGTGGGCTATGGCAGTTGCCATACTCCGCTATGCCGAACTATCCGACACGCAAGACACTATCTATATCTGCGAGGCAGAGATGAAGTACACGTTACGCTGTATGGAATACTTCCGTCAAACGGCAATGAGGGTCTATGATACTATAACCGATGGCAGCGTACCAAAGAAACGGGACTGTATTCTCGGACTTAAGGACTTCATCATCAACCAGTCGCAATTCGCTGAATCAATTGGAGTGAGTCAACAGTATGTGAGCAAAGTCATAAATAAATAGTTGGTTGTAAGGTTGTAGGTTGTAGCTTTTGGAAACACTTGTATTTATTGGGTGTTGCGAAAATTTGACCTACAACCAGCCCACAATCGTATTTTTGAATTTGGTTGTAGGCTGTTTTTTCGGAAACTCCAATAAAATAAAGCATCTAATCAGGCTACAACCTACAACCTACAACCAAACAATTTTGAAAACCGAATCCGAGCATGATAACAATCTACAGACCCCAACGCCAAGAGTCTCCAAGATGGCGTTTCTACCCGACCATCGACAACACCACGCGCAATCCATACGGCATATCCGATGAGGCTGTCGAACTGATGAGGCGCAAGCCCATCGCGGAGCGGCTGGTGTCGTGTTTCGTGCGCACTCCCGTGGACGGAGCAGACTACAACGGGGATGCGCTGCCCATCGGTGCTTTGCTCAACGCTGCCAGTCCGCAGGTTGAAGCCATGCGCAAAGAACCCAGCTATATCGGAAGAAAAAGCATCTATGACAAACTGCCCGTCTTCACACCTTATTGCACGCTCCGCTATGACTTCACCATCGGGTTCTATTATCCGATAGCGTATTCATGCCTCCTTGACTTCGACATCAGGCAAGCCGACAATCCGACCCTTGACCTGAAGGAGTTGAAGCGGGAACTTCCCGCCTTGCCTCAAATAGCCTATTGCGGATGGGCCACCAACGGGAGAGACATTTTCTGCGTGGTGCCCATCGCCGCTCCCCAGAGGCATAGCGAAACAGCGAGGGCGTTGGTCGGGCTGTTCCGTAGGCAGGGAGTCATCATTAGAGTTGATGATTTCATAACCCACACACGGACGATTAGCAGCGACCATGAAGGATATTTCAACCCCAACGCCGTGGAGTTCACGCGGC
>CALDIA010000209.1 GCA_937901455.1 uncultured Bacteroidales bacterium
GCTGTGCGGCAAGGGCCACGTCATCAAAGGCAAGACCGCCTACGGCTGCTCCGAGTGGCGCAACGGCTGCGGGTGGAGGAAGGCGTTTTGACAAAAATCTTGGAATGGTGTAAGATTAGGCTTGCAAAAAATCTTGGAATGGTGTAATTTTGCGGCGTATAAAAATCTTGGAATGGTGTAATCATGAAAAGGAAGATGTATCAAACCCTGCTGAAATGGAAGCAGGAAGAGCAAGGACGAAAGGCCTTGATGATTGACGGCGCACGGCGTGTGGGCAAGAGCTACATCGTGGAGGAATTTGCCCGAAACGAGTATGCATCGTACATTCTCATCGATTTTGCCCATGTTGACGAAGAGGTCATCGGCTATTTCGAGAACTACAAGACGGATTACGATGCTTTGTTCATGCATTTGTCGTTGTACTATCGCGTGCAGCTTCATGAACGCAACTCGCTGATTGTCTTTGACGAAGTGCAATTCTACCCGAAAGCCCGTGCCGCCATCAAGTATCTTGTCGCCGATGGCCGATACGATTACATTGAAACAGGCTCGCTCATCAGTATCAACAAGAATGTCAAAGACATACTTATCCCATCCGAGGAACGCCATATCAAGATGTTCCCTATGGATTTCGAGGAGTTCCTTTGGGCGATGGGCGAGGAGATGCTGATGCCCTATATTGAGGACTGTTTCAAGAAGCAACAGCCTTTGGGTCAGGCACTTCACCGCAGGGCGATGGATTATCTGCGGCAATACATTATTGTCGGCGGGATGCCGCAAGCCGTACAAGCCTACATCGACACCAAGAGTTTCGAAAAGGCCGATGCCGAGAAGCGCGACATTCTCCAACTCTATCGTTCCGACATCAGGAAATATGCTTCCGGCTACGAAAGCAAGGTGAGCAAAATATTCGACACTCTGCCCGGACAACTGCAAAAACACGAGAAAAAATTCAGGCTGTCGGCCTTGAAAGACCATGCGCGCCTGCGTGAATACGAAAGCTCGTTCCTGTGGTTGGAGGACGCGATGGTCGTCAACGTATGTTACAGTGCTTCTGAGCCTTCCGTTGGGTTGCGCCTCAAGATGGATGACTCCACGATGAAATGCTACATGGGCGACACGGGATTGCTTATCAGCCTTGCCTTCGACGAGCGCACCATTGCCACAGAGGAGCTTTACCGCAAACTGATGCTCGACAAGTTGGAAATCAACAAGGGTATGCTGGTGGAAAACATTGTTGCTCAGATGCTTCGAGCCTCTGGCCACGAGCTGTACTTCTTTTCAAGTTACTCGAAGGAAAACTCGGAAGACACCATGGAAATCGACTTCCTTGTCCGCAAGCCCGTCATCTCAAGTCGGCACAACATTTCGCCGATTGAAGTGAAATCTGGCAAGAACTATGCTTTGTCGTCGCTTCGGAAGTTCCGCAACAAATATGCCCCGCAGTTGTCAACGGCATATGTGCTTCATTCATCGGACGTGAAGGTAGAGGATGGGGTGGTGTATTTGCCTTTGTATATGGCGGGATTGGTGTAGGGAATCCCGGCTGCTCCGAATGGCGCAACGGCTGCGGGTGGCGACTGGCGTTCTGACAAAAATCTTTTCCCCCTCCCGCCCTTGCCATGTCGCGGCAATTCCTTACCTTTGTCACCCGAACGCAAAACCCCGTATGCCATGCCCACTCTCAACTGGATAGGAAAGGAAAAGGTCGTCAACCATCATCTCGAAGTACCCTACCGCGTGCTTGAGCACCGCTATGGCCATCGTGCCGGCAACACGGACGACACGTCGTTTGCAGGCAGCGGCAACATGATTATCCACGGCGACAACCTCGAAGCCCTCAAAGCCCTCCTGCCCGAATACGAAGGCCGCGTGAAGTGCATCTACATCGACCCGCCCTACAACACCGGCAACGAAGGCTGGGTGTATAACGACAACGTGAACCACCCCAAGCTCCGGAAATGGCTCGGCGACGTGGTGGGCAAGCAAGACGAGGACTTCACGCGCCACGACAAATGGCTCTGCATGATGTATCCGCGCCTCCGCCTCCTCCAACGCCTCCTCGCCGACGACGGCGCCATCTTCATCTCCATCGACGACAACGAACAGGCACACCTGAAAATGGTTTGCGACGAGATTTTCGGAGCAAGGAATTTTATAGGTAACATAATGTGGCAAAAAAGGACTTCTCCAGATGCTCGTTTATTTCTTGGTCCGGCTCATGATTTTGTTTTGGTCTATGCAAAAAATGAGGAAAACGCAAGAAAAACATTCCATAAACTACCATATAGTTCTGAACGAACAAAATCATATAAAAACCCTGATAACGATCCGCGAGGTGATTGGGCATCCGTGGATTTAACAGGTCAAACAGGACACGCAACGGAAAATCAATACTATGGAGTGCCCTCACCAAATGGAGATTTAATTTATCCTCCAAAAGGTCGGTGTTGGGCATTGGCTGAAAATACTTTTCTTGAACTAATAGCAGATAATCGAATTTGGTTTGGAACTGACGGAAATTCAAGACCAAGACAAAAAAAGTTTTTGTCTGAAATGGAAGGAGTTATGCCTTGGACTTGGTGGACAAACAATGAAGTTGGTCATAATCAGGAAGCTACAAAAGAGTTGGCTCAAATATTAGATGTTCATGGTGCCTTTGAAACTCCCAAACCCACTCGCCTCATCGAGCGCATCCTACAAATCGCCTCCGACAAAAACTCCATCATCCTCGACAGCTTCGCGGGCAGCGGCACCACGGCCCATGCCGTCCTCAACCTCAACAAACGCGACGGCGGCAATCGTAAATTCATCCTCGTCGAAATGGAAGACTACGCCGACAGCATCACCGCCGAGCGCGTGCGCAGGGTGATGAACGGCTACGCCGACACCGAAGGCACGGGCGGCAGCTTCGACTTCTACGAGCTGGGCGAAACGCTGTTCAACGCCGATGGCACACTCAACGAAGCCGTGGGCGAAGACCGTATCCGCCAGTACGTCTATTACACCGAGACCAAACGCCACCTGAGCCGGCAGCGCGAAAGCCGAAACCGCTACCTGCTCGACACTTGCAACGGCGTGGGCTACTACCTGTTTTACGAGCCGGGCCGCGAAACCGCCTTCACCTACGACCGCTTGGGCATCATCGGCGAAAAGGCCGAGAGCTACGTCGTGTATGCCGACACCTGCACCATCGACAAGGACTATCTGTCCGGCAAGAACATCATTTTCCGCAAGATACCCCGCGACATACAAAAATTCTGAAGCCTATGGAACTCAAGAAATACCAAAGCGAAGTGTTGGCCGACTTGGAGGACTTCTGCCAACGGCTCAACCGCGAGAAAGACCTGAAGGACGCCTTCCGGCACCATTGGGAAGACCGTGGCATCGTATTGAGCGCCTACGACGACTTCTTCAGGCCCTACAACAACGAAATCAAGGGCGTGCCACGGGTGTTGCTCAAAGTGCCCACGGCGGGCGGCAAGACCTTCATCGCCTGCAACGCCCTGCGCACCATCTTCGACAACACCCCGGCGGAACTGCCCAAAGTGGTGGCATGGTTCGTGCCGTCCGACACTATCCTGCGCCAGACCTGCAAGAACCTGAAAAACCCCAACCATCCCTACCGGCAACGCATCGACAGCCTTTTCAACGGGCGCGTGCAGGTGGTCGACAAGGAGTCGGCGTTGATGGGACAAGGCATCTCGCCCACCCAGATTAGGGAGCAACTGACCGTTTTCGTGCTGAGCATCCAATCGTTTGCAAGCAACACGAAAGACGGCAGGCGCGTGTATCGCGAGAACGAGAACCTGGCCGAATATGCGGGCATGACCCACACGAACTCATATACCGAAGTGGACGACACCGCCTTCATCAGCGTGCTGGCAAGCCTCAACCCCGTGGTCGTCATCGACGAGAGCCACAACTTCAAGGCCGACTTGCGGGTTGAAGCCTTGCGCGACATCAACCCGCGCTTCATCCTTGACCTGACCGCCACGCCGCGCAAAAACAGCAACATCATCAGCATCGTTGACTCGATGAAGCTGAAACGCGAGAACATGGTCAAGCTGCCCGTCATCGTCTATAACCCCCGCACGACCAACGAAGTATTAGTGAGCGCTATACAGATGCAGCGCACATTGGAACGCCGTGCCATCGAGCAGGAAAGGAACGGCGGACGCTACATCCGCCCGATAGCGCTGTTGCAGGCCCAGCCCCGCACCTCGAAGGAAAGCGTCGACTACCAGAAGATCAAGGAGCAACTGCTTGAAATCGGCGTACCCGAAGGGCAAATCAAGATAAAGACCGGCGACCGCGACGAGATCAAGGACATGGACCTGCTGAGCCGCGAATGTGAGGTGCGTTTCATCATTACGGTGAACGCCCTGAAGGAAGGCTGGGACTGCCCGTTTGCCTACGTGTTGGCCTCCATCGCCAACCGCAGCTCGGCCGTCGACGTGGAGCAGATCTTGGGAAGGATCCTCAGGCAGCCCTACGCCGAGAAACAACGGCAGGACCTGCTGAACCTGTGCTATGTGTTCACCTCCTCCAACGACTTCAACGCCACCGTCGGCAACATCATCAAGAGCCTCAACCACGAAGGCTTCAGCAACCGCGACTACCGCCTTGCCCAGCCCGAGCAACTCCGCAAGCACGACGACACCCCGACGGAAACCGAGGCACACGAACAGTTGGCAATGGATATGGGCGACGAGCCTTCGGCCCCCGAAATCGACGTCGCCGAAATCAAGGAGATGCTTGGAAGCGGCGACACCGGCGAAACCATCCACACCGTGATAGAGACCGCCACCGAGCAAAGCCGGCAGTACAACGAAAGGATAGAGGAAGCCCAATACGACGAACTACAAATGACAGCCCCTGAGATCATGGACAAGAAGAAACACTACCCGATGAAGGAAACCTTCAAGGAAACGGCGAAGACCGTGTGCCTGCCCGTCTTCAAGAAACGCATCAACACAGGCTCCATCTTTGAGGAAGCGGGAAGCCTCGCCCCGTTGACCAAGGGGATGCTCGCCGAAGGCTTCGACCTGCGCAAGGCCGACCGCAACATCGACTTCACGCGGGCCAAGACCGAGGCCGTCGCCATCGACATCGCCGAAACGGGGAAGAACGACTATGCCCCCGAATACCAGAAACTTAACGACACCAAGCTACAATACATCCAAGAGGCTTTCAAGACCATTTCGACCGAAGGCCAGCGCGAGCAGTTGGCAAAGGCCGTGGCGAAGAAGATAAGGATGGACGAGGTGTCGGAGCCCGTGATAAGCGGCTATGTGAAGGATGTGGTCAGGGACTTCGACAGCGAGCAAGTCATGGAGATGTTCGAGTACCTCGAAAACACCGCGCAAACCATCCGTGAGAAAATAGCGTCG
>CALDIA010000210.1 GCA_937901455.1 uncultured Bacteroidales bacterium
GAAGGACTGGTGGGAGTTCCCGGGCGGCAAGATTGAACCCGGCGAGACGCCCGAGGAGGCCGTCCGCCGCGAAATATGGGAAGAATTGGAAACCCGCATCTCCGTCGGAGAGCACCTGCACACTATTGAATGGGACTACCCCAAGTTCCACCTCACGATGCACTGCTTCCTCTGCACCGTGGAGAGCGGCTCGCTCACCCTCCTCGAACACGAGGCCGCCCGCTGGCTCGCCCCCGACGAACTCGACAGCGTGCGGTGGCTGCCCGCCGACTGGGAAGTGATTGAATTGCTGAAAAAACGGTGTGATAATCTGCGTTAATTTGCGAGTTCTGCGGGCTTATTATTCTCCCGCAGAACTCGCGGAAATACGCAGACGGGATACGACACGAGGAGGAAAATATTCCTTGCCGGTTTCAATATTATTCGTATTTTTGCATCGTGATTATTACGAAAAAAATCGTAACGAAAAAATGCGTAGTATGGAAAACCCTTTTAAATTCGGCACTATCGTGGAGGAGGATTACTTCACAGACAGAGTGAATGAGGTGGCTTATATCACCCAATTTGTAAAAAGTCCAAATCACCTGATTCTTACAAGTCCGCGCCGGTTCGGCAAGAACAGCGTGGTAGCGAAATCCTTGAAAAATTGCAAGCGTAAGCACATCACCGTGAACCTCCAGCAGGTCACGTCGGTTTCCGATCTCTCGTCCAAGCTGCTTCGGGAATTTTTCAAAGTACATCCAATGGAACGTGTTCGACACCTGATCACCCACTTCCGCGTCGTTCCCACTGTCTCCACAAACCCAATGACAGGCTCAATGGATGTATCGTTCCAGCCTGGTGTGGATGGCACTATGCTACTTGAAGATGTACTCACCTTGATCGAAAAGGCCCATTCAGAGAAGGACAGAATGATCGTAGTGTTGGACGAGTTTCAGGAAATCCGCGACCTCGCCCCAAAGTTCGACCGCCAACTGCGTTCCATTATGCAGGAACAAAAAAATATCAACTACATCCTTCTGGGGAGTCAGGAAAGTATGATGTCTGAGATTTTCGAGAATAAAAAGTCTCCTTTTTACCATTTTGGCGAGATGATGCGGTTAGGGAAACTGCCCCGCGACGAGTTCCATCAGTATCTCTCAGAGCGTTTAAAAAATTGTTTTCCAGATATTTGCGAAGATTTGGCCAACCAAATTTTGGACTACACTTTATGCCATCCGTATTACTCTCAGCAACTGGCTTCCAATATTTGGCAAGTAGGGATGTTACAGCCCGACAACGGAGATCCCTTCAAGACCGCAATTGACCATATTGTGACAACTCACGGTTTGGATTATGAACGTCTATGGATGAACTTCAACCGTACCAACAAATGGATTTTGCAGCGACTTTCATCAGGCAAACCGCTACAGTCGGGTGAACATCGCACCAGCACAATTTATAGTGCGTTAAAACGCCTGCAGAAAGATGGTTACATAATCTACACTGACCGATATGAGATGGAAGACCCCTTTTTCCGAGAGTGGATCATCGTCAACAATGGATGATTTTTGTTCACCCGCGAAACTCCACAGACCAATCCGTGCAAATACTGTGATTATGCTTGTTACAAGATAATACCCGAACAGAAAAATGATGATACAGAAAAGTATAAACAGATAACGCCCTATGACCGACACGATGACGCCCCAGCAGCGGCACTATTGCATGTCGCGCATCCGCAGCAAGGACACCACGCCCGAGAAGCGTGTGCGGCAGTGGCTGTGGCGGCACGGCTACCGCTACCGCCTCAACGTGAAGGGCGTGCCGGGAAAACCCGACATCGTGATGCGCAAGTACCGCACGGCCATTTTCGTGAACGGGTGTTTCTGGCACGGACACGATGTACAATGTACAATGAACAATGTACAATGTACAATTGAGGATTCTGCGTGTTGTAAGATTCCGAAGACAAACAGGGATTTTTGGGTGGCGAAGATCCGGCGGAATCAGGAACGCGACCGTCGGAATTACCAGATTTTGCAGGAGAACGGTTGGCAAGTGATAGTGCTTTGGGAGTGTCAGCTGAAGCCCAAGAAACTGGAGCAGACGATGTTGCAAGTGGAAATCCAGCTTCACGACTTCTATATCAAGACCTTCGACCGCCGGTCGAAATCGTACATTCACATCGAAGAGGAGAGTCTGCCGATGGTGGCGGAGGATCCGGAAGAGTATGGAGAATAAAGAAAATAGGGGTCATGAAATTTGCTTTCAACGAGGAATATTTGGAGAAAAACAACCCCGATATGTGTTGGTTGTACCCATTGCATTCAAATCCGTTGATTTCGGAAAGACTAAAAACAGCATTGGAGGAAAACGATGTCACCAGCGTGGAAACGATGGAAATAAACTCATATCTTTGTCGCAACGATGCCGAAGTACTCGGCAATATCTTTAAGGAACCCGGCGTGCGGTAGAGATCATAAATCCAATAGTTTTGTTCTGTATATTTTTTTTACAAAAATTTGGTTGAATCGAAAATTGTTGTATTTTTGCAACAAATTTGCAGAAATAATCAGAAAGCGATTAATTTTGCTTATAGACAGAGAACAAGGCGATTACGATGGCAGAGATTAAATATTTGCAAGACTGGGTTACCCATGAAATGGTGAGAGGCCGGTACATTTTCACAAAGGAAGATGTGCTGAATTTGCACCTGCCCATTTCAGACCAAGCTTTGCAGAACAGTTTGACCCGACTGACTGATCGCGGCATTATCATGTCACCATGGCAAAATTTTTACGTCATCATACCCAATGAGTACAAGTTGAGAGGTGTTGTTCCTCCTTCGTTTTACATAGACAAGTTGATGAATTTCCTGAAACGCGAATACTACGTCTCGTTACTTACAGCTGCTGCGATGAATGGAGCTTCGCATCAACGGGCCATGGTGTTCCAAGCAACGGTCAATGGAGGGCCTATCCGTTCAGGAGTGAAAAACGGTGTACGAGTACAATTCACTCTAAGAAAAAATCTGCCACTTGAATTCACCAGGCGTGTGAAGACCTTGACTGGCTATATGACTGTGGCAGAACCTGAGTTAACTGCTTTGGACGTGGTGGCAGAAGAACGCAAAGTGGGAGGTGTGAGCCGTGCTGCTGAACTTTTAGTGGAACTATGCGAGGCAACCTCCTGGAATGACAAAAAGCTGCCATTGCTGAGTTATTTCAGCAGTGCCACCATTCAACGTCTTGGCTATCTACTTGAACAGATTGAAGAGCAGGATCAAGCAGACCAACTCTATACATTATGGAAACAAACAGGCAGGATAATGCGAAAGACTCCACTGAAGCAAACGTATGCCGTTAGCGATGATATGCTCATAGACAAGCGTTGGAAAATTATTATAAACTACGAAGTTGAAATTGACGAAATATGATTCCCCAATACTACATACAAGAATGGTACGAGCAAGTGCCTTGGAACACTGATGCGATGGTCGAACAAGACCTCATCATTTGCAAGGCCTTGGTCTGCATTTTCAGTGATGAATTTTTGGCTTCGCAACTGGCATTTCGGGGAGGTACGGCACTGCATAAGCTGTACCTTACTCCGCAATCTCGTTACAGCGAAGATATTGACCTCGTGCAAATCCATCCCGGTCCCATCAAACCCATCTTGTTCCGTCTTGGGGAGGTGCTGTCGTGGCTTCCTGGCAAAGTGACGAAGCAGAAACGGTACAACAACACGATGTTTTTCCGTATGGAATCTGAAGTTCCGCCGATACAACCTTTACGACTGAAAATTGAAATCAACTGCTACGAGCATTTTAACGTTCTGGAATTGCAAAAAATGCCGTTTGAAGTCAATAACTCTTGGTTCAGCGGTAGATGCGAAATCACCACTTACACCCTTAACGAGTTGATTGGGACTAAGTTGCGATCCTTGTACCAAAGAAAAAAGGGGCGCGACTTGTTCGACTTGCAAGTGGCTTTGGAAAGCGGAAAGATAGACGTGGCACGGGTGCTGGAATGCTATCAAAAGTATATGGAATTTGTGGTGGAAAAAGTTCCTACATACAAGCAGTTCGTGCAAAATATGGAACTGAAGTTGCAGACACCGGAATTTTTAGGAGATATGGATATATTGGTCCGCGAAGGGGCTGAACAATTCAATCCGAACAAGGCTTACGAGCTTGTCAAGAAAACCTTCATCGACCTAATGCCCGGAAGTAGAGATTAGATTTTTGCAAATAACAATTAAAAAACGTAATATGATGAAAAAAATCCTCTTTTTTGCCATCGTTGCGCTCCTGTTAGCGGCGTGCCAAGATTCTGAAAAACAGCTGCTGAAACGTGCGGCGGAACTGTGTCCGTACATCCCCGACCACGAACTGTCGGAGAAGTCGAAACCGTATATGACAGCAGATTTCTACAACGTGCTGGACACGATGTTCAACCAGCTGCCGGAGTTCGAGGCCATGGACCACGAATGGCTCTACTATTTCGTGACCGGCAACGGCGGCACCATCGCCGATTTCGAAGTGACCGGCGTGGAAAAAAACGACAACACCAACGCGGTGGCCACCCTCAAGGTGCGCCAGAAATGGGAGGACGGCTCGTTTGACGAAAACTCTGACGTAGAGGAACATAAACTCTATATGGAGAAGGTGAACGGCCAATGGCTCATCTCCGACTTCGACGGGCACAAAGCCGACTGTATCCGCCACATCGCTATCAACAAAAAGGAACAGGCGGTGCGCATCGCCATCAACAATTACTTGGTGCAGGAAATCGGCGAGCATTATCTGAAAGGCGAACGCTGCATCCCTATGATGATCATGGTGCACGAGGAGGAGGAACTTTTTATGGGTGACTTCTGGGTGCTCTGGTACGACCAGGCCGGTGACACGCTCAAGTGCGTCTCCGGCGGCAACCACTCGGGATTGATGACCCTGAAGAAGGAAGGCGACCAGTACAAGGTGGTCTCCTTCGATCAGACGGTCAATGGGGCCGGCAACGAGGCCAGCGCCCGGCGCATCTTCGGCGAGTATTTCGACATCTACCAGAACATCCACTCCAACGAGAAGGTTCGCGAAGCCGTCCGTCAGGAACAACTCCGCGAGTACGTGAAAAAACACAACCTCAACGTCAAATACTATCAGGACTACGGTTGGCCGGCTGTGGAATTGTAAGATCAGGAAACTGTGCTTCGTTGTGTACATAAAAAAGGTGAGTCTATCGACTCACCTTTCTTTTGCGCTATTCTTTCACGATTTTGACGGTGGCGGTTCCGCCAGTTCCCATAAGTCGTGCTACGTAAACACCTTTCGCGTAACCACTCAAGTCTAGTTCGGAAATACCATTTGAGATGGATGCTGCAGCCACTTGCTTGCCATACATGTCATATACGATTACCTCGCCAGCTACTATGTTGCTGTGCACCATCACTCTTCCGCTTGTCGGGTTCGGACTGATTGAAACTTCCGACCTGGGTCTCTCCTCAATGCCGACTACAGACCTGGCGCCAATTGCCACATCGTCCACATATACACCTTCAGCATGGTGGCCTTCTCCTACGAACGAAATTTGGTAAGTGCTTGACGGATTGGGAAGTTCAAATAACACAGACTCCCAATTGTCGGTGGGTATTGCGAAGTTGTAAATCTGATGCCACTCATCCTCAGCATTGGTTCTGTACCAAATTGATAGATAGTCAGCGGTATAAGTTCCTTGCAGCTGCTTGTGCTTGAAGGTGATTGTAGGGTCGGTTACAGCTGTGAGGTCCAAAGGCGCAGAAATGAGTCGTGCCTGACCGCCATCCCAGATAAAGAAAGCAGTGTTATTGGGAAATAAGTAGCCAGGATCTACGGTCCAGTTGTCTGTCCCCGAGATAATCTCAGTTTGCCAGCATACAAAATCGTAGTGGGACTCAAAATCATCGTAATAGGGCTCTTGGTCAGTAACAACAATGACATCGCAAAGCGTGCTGAAGTAGATTGGTGTGGCCCATTCAGACTCGCTGTTGCCGCCGCAGTTGGCTTTCACGCGGAAGGTATAGTCGGTTTGGGCTGACAAACCCTCCATAAGGTAGGGTTGAGTGTTGACAACTGTCTCCACACCGTTCAACTCTACTGTCCAACTTACTTCATCGCCAGTGGTGGACCAACTTAGCAATGCGGAGTTCTTAGTAATGTTGTCAACCGCCAAGTTGATGGGACGGGCGCAACTGGATGAGGAGGCCACCTCTATATTGTCCACAAAGAGGTAAAGGCCGCCAAGACCATGTGCATTGAAAGAGATTTGATAGGTGGCTGACAAGTTGGGTAGCACATAGGTCTGCTCATAAAAATTGTTGAAGTCGCTGAGACTATGGGTGCCCAGAATATGCCAACTGTCTGTTTCGGCGGAACGATAGCAGACATCAAGCTGGTCGTAACCCATGAATCCCATCATGGCATAAGAAAAGGTTAATGTGGCTTCACTGACCGATGATATGTCAAGAACGGGCGAAATGAGCCGGCCTTCTGCACCCGAGTTCTCGTATGAAAACGAGGCGACCGATGATTGCGAACCCGTGAGTATAGACCAAATACCACCACCAGTGGAATCAATGGTCCACAGATTGAATCCGCCGTTCTCAAAACCTTCTGTGAAAGATTGGCTGTCAGTGACAGGAATTGTGTTTTGGGCGAATAGTGGGGCGCCAGCAAAAAGCAGGCCCGTTAAAACTGCTAAAAGTACTTTTCTCATCATGTGCGAAATGTTTATAGTTAGATGTTTTGGATAATTATTAGAATAACAAAGTTAATATACAAATCTTTAATTCGTTAAATATCTTTCAAATTTAGCGATGATTCAGCAAGTTGTTGTTGATGAATAAATTAGCAAAGGCTTCTCATTTTCGTGTTTTTTACCTATTTTTTACTATTCCTAATAGTCAATACACAATTGATGAGAAACTTGGCTGCAAAAATACAAATTTAAAACGATAGAATCAACCGTTTCGGCGGTTTTTTTTTCGTGCTCGACCAATAATGGAAATCAGGCCTCGCCCCATTGGTTGACAACTTACTGATAGACAAAGGAATAAATACAAGGTGTTTCTTCTCCGACACCATCGGGGACCTTGCGTCCGTCAATGTTAGCGGTGGCGAGGTCATAGAGGACGTGAACTTCTTCTGCCGGTGGCATAAGCGATCCTCTCTCATCTGTCACAAACTGTCGGACCGTTTTGCTGACCCAAAGCATCCCTTTGTCCCTGGCCGGCTGGAGTATTTTACCCCTATAGTTCGTATGCAAGATGCATTTTGTCAAGATGCTAACGAACACATAGGGGTAATGCAAGCACATGCTTTTTGCTATTATGAGGATCAACGGCTAATCACCATCGGTATTGTGCCTAACGAGTCAGGGATGGTCAGGTGTCCGCCGGAACGATGAAAATCTTTGTATGGGAGAGATTTTCGGAGCATCGTTTCCACATCGTGATGAATCATAATTATAGCAAGATTCCTGGATAGTAGCAGGTGCCTTATTCTTTAGGACTGCATTTTTCGTGTACCTCGGCGATAAGGTTTTTTGCATCGATGCCGAGTTCCTCAGCCTTTTGGGTGAGCAGATACTCTTCCTCAAGAGTGACAACGCCGTCTTCAATAATCACAGCCACGATCTTGTCAAGTTCGTCAAGTTGATTCTCTTTTACGGTGGTGTCTTCCGGTGTGGTGCGTAATTTCTCACCTGCGTTCTTCAGAGTGGGAAGACCCGCAACAGAGCCCAGTTTTTCGAGTACCTTGCCGCCAAACACTTTCGCTCTGTTGGACAAGTCCTTGGCTACTTCGCCAACTTTGTCCATAAATTCGCTGTCCTTTACGTCTTGTACCACATCCTTAGTTTTGGCGCTGATGTTCTGTGCAGCCTCGGTTACTTTTTCAGTGAATTCAGAATTCTTCACATCTTCGATGGTGTCCTCAACTTTGTCAGCCACTTTCTCGGAGGTGCTTTTGAATTTGTCCACAATCTTTTCAATCAACCCTTTTTGTTCAGGGGTAGATTCATTCTTTTCTGCCATAGTTTTGAAATTTTAAGTTTAACAATTGCAAAAGTACATTTTTTTCTCTTATCTTGTGCAAATAACCATGTAAAAATTTATCACGATGATCATCGTTGTCATTATCCTTTCATTCGATGTTTGAAAAAGTTGTAACTTTGTCGCAAAATTTTTCTGATTATGAATATAGTGACACAATCGTTGCTGGAAGAGTATAATGAGTGGAAACAATCTGTAATAAACTGTCAATGCCTGAAATTATTTCAGGCATTGACATTGTCGGGAAGCCGTTTCTGAGTGCCGTCTTTTGTTGATTTGGTTATGGAAGAAAGCATCCTTACAAGTTCACGGCAGTCGGCAACAATGCTTTCAAAATGTGAAGATTCAATCTTCCCGCTCTCGTGAAGCAGTTCCAGCCAATACTCCGTTTCAACGGCCTCCTTGAACGCGATGTACATCTTGGCGAGGAAGTCGCTCCGACTTTGTGCTGACGTAGCTTCCCGCACATTCGCCCCGACGCTCGTTCCGCTTCTCGACACCTGATCTGCCAAGGTGAACAGTTTCTTTGTGACGAGATAATCATTCAACTTTATGATTCTCAAAGCAAAAGCCTTGCTTTTCACTACAATGGGATTGTCTTCGTTCATGGTTCAAAAATTTCCTGCAAAGGTACGTTTTTCTTCAATGTCAATGCCTGAAATAAGTTGACCGCCCAAGGTATAAAAACAGTCTAAAAAC
>CALDIA010000211.1 GCA_937901455.1 uncultured Bacteroidales bacterium
CTATGTGCTCCATCTGGACGAAAGAAAAATGGATCAGCGGAAGTGCCTCTCCGAAAATCCTCCGGAACGCACCTTCAGCAAGGATCTTTTGCCCGAAAATCAATTTTGAGCGTGATGAGATTTCGGCATAATTTCGGCATATCCGGCATGATTTCGGCATAATTTCGGCATAATTTCGGCATATTCGGCATAATTTGGGGCATTACCCATACACTGCTGTTTTTTGTATTGTGATAATTGCTAAATTTGCACCTGAATAACCAATGACAATATGCAAATAAAAAAATAACAATTAAAACACAGCGATATGAAAAGGACTATACTCTTATTAAATGTATTGTTATGGATTGTCGTTTCCAAAGGCCAGACAGGTTCGTGGCAGCTGACAGGAAACGCCAACGCGTCCACATCTAGTTTTGTGGGTACCACGACCGCAGTGCCGTTGCAATTCGGTACCAACAACACCGTTCGTATGGCACTTCTGAGCGACAACCCGTACTTGGGAATAGGCACCACAACACCGGTGGCCAATCTTCACATACATGGATCGCATCAGTCCAATCCAAAGCCATTGCCAACATCGTTTCAGATGACCAATCCCACGACAGGGAGTATGTCAACGGATGGATTTCAGATATATCAGTCCTCTCTTGCGGTCACCATCTCCCAGCTTGAGAAGGCGAACCTCAGCGTCCTTAACAACGGCCAAGGCTTGGTGATTGACACCAACGGGTACGTGGGCTTCAACACACAGTATCCGAAGCAGAAGATCCATGTAGTGGATAACAACATCTTGATAACCAAGACCTCCACAAGGGCGCCCGGTTCCACCAACGGTTCCATTTTGTTCGGTTCGGCAGCCAGCAACACAGATCCGGCGGGTTCATGGGGCATTGAGTATTGCAACAGCGAGAGCGAGGGATACGGGTTGAACTTCTGGAAGACGTGGGAGACGGGCTACAATGGATTCAACCATGCGTTGTTTTTGTCGAATGAAGGGAATGTGGGTATCGGGACGAACACCCCGCAGGAAAAGCTGGCGGTGAACGGAACGGTGTGTGCCAAGGAGGTCCGGGTGTCGCTCAACGGCAGTCCCTGCTGGCCGGATTATGTGTTTGGGGAAGAGTATGGACTGATGGAGTTACGGGATTTGGAAAGATATGTGCATACAAACAAGCATCTGCCCAATATTCCTTCCGCTGTAGAGGTGGAGCAGAACGGAGTGGGGTTGGGTGAAATGAACACCCTCTTGTTGCAGAAGATCGAGGAACTGACACTCTACATCATAGACCTGCAAAATCAGATTGACGAACTGAAGGGGAAAGGAGGGGTGAGATGAAAAAGATATATGCGTTTATTACATTAGTATTTTTATTTCTGTATGGATGTGATAATTCATGCGACCAACCTTTTGATCAAAATAATAAACCTGAAATTTCCAGTGAATCATACAATACTTGCAATACTATCTTAGAAAACTATTTTTATATGTTTCATGATGTTAGGGAGTTTCCTTATAATGATAAAATTGGTGACACGCTTAAAGTTTGTGGATGGGTAAAAAACGGAGGAACCACACCATCGCACTTCCTATGGATTTCAGATGATCCATTAGACACGTTGACAAGCCATACGACTTTTCAACATCATATATTACTTATGGGCATTGACAGTTTACCATCAGACTTTAATATTTCAAAAAAATGCTACGCAACAGGACTTTTATGGTTTACAGATATTGGAGTTTTCCGAGGTGGTGAAGGACGAGAGCACCATAACTATTGTACCTATCGTAACGTTGCACTTATGGTTCAAGACATTCAATTTAAATAAGATATTTTATGAGAAAAGTATTTTTTATTTGTCTTATTTTGCTTTTGAACATATACTATGGTTCGGCTCAGTGTAGTGGGCCCTTTGATTCAATCATCATGGAAGCAAGATTTTTCCAATGATAGTATGGATTGCGATGCATATAATTACTATTTTCCTTTTTACGATGGGATGTGTCCTTGCCAATATGGCGGATATGGTAATTATCCTGCAGGTTGTGTGGCAGTTGCAATGGGACAGATAATGTATTACTGGAAATATCCTGTTTGGTTGCCAGACACAACTTGTCAGATAGATTGGTGTAAAATGGGGAACACTCTACTGGTTTCTGATCCAGAATATCAAAGGAAAAAGGAATCCATTTCTTCCTTTCTAAAGTGGTGTGCCCAATCTGTGAATATGTCATATGGATATTTTAGTTGTATAAGCATCTCTTATATTTCAACAGCCAGGAATTCATTAATAAATACATTCAATTATCACCAGGACGCAGTATACAGAAAGAAGTCAATGTATTCTTCCTCTTGGGTAGAAATGTTGAAGAATGACTTGGACAGAGGGTACCCTGTGTTATACCGAGGAGAAAATCCGCATGGTGCAAGTAATGGACATGCCTTTATATGTGACGGTTATACTACGAACGATTATTTTCACTTCAATTTTGGAGACTTTTCGATGATAGATGGGTATTTTACTCTGAATGACATTGTGCCGGACATATTTGATTTTTCCTCAAAACAAGCAGCCGTTTTCAACATCCACCCAGCCTATACACAAGACTACTGCGACTTCAGCCTGCCATTGTGGATACATTACTACAACTATTACACGGTGTTGGGTAAAACCACGCCTGACCCGCATGAGAATGTGCCCAAGACCTTCACCACGCTGACGAGCGTGCCCCTGGACAATGCCTATCCGTCTTCCTGGAGAACCATCTCATCCGGAGACACCTCAGAATATGTGGCACACAAAGAGGTTGTGCTGCAGCCAGGCTTCACTGCCGAAGCGGGGAGTGATTTTGTGGCCCGTATAGAGCCATGTGCCGACTGCGAGGATGATGATGGGCTTCGAGGGCAACCTTTTCACAAAGAGAATGTTAAGGATGAAACCCTCGTAGAGACGCGCCATGGCACGTCTCACAGGACGGCACCGATGGCGGCCTGCTGGTCTATCCCAACCCCACTGACGGCACCGTCACCGTGGAGGCGACAGGCGGCAGCCCCGTCCGGACCGTCACGATATATGATTCTTTCGGCCGCATTATGCTGACGCAAAGCGTCAATGACTATCTTGGCACCCTCAATCTGCAGCATTTCGACAGCGGTGTGTACATTGTCAAAGCCCACATGGCCGACGGGAGCACCCGTGAGAGGAAGGTGGTGAGGAATTAAGAGGAGGGGATGAAGAGATTAAGGGATTAAAAGATTAATAGATTAAGTGAGGCTTCCAACAACCGCACCTCAATATCGATCCCCCGCGAGGCCAATCAATGTTGAGAACCGGAGGGAGTGACCTAAGAAACTAAGAAGTTAAGGAGGGAATGCCGTTGCCAAGCCTCGCCGTGTCCCGGAGGGACACAATTTCAATAACTCCGCACCAGCGACCGTCAGGTCGCGCAGTGTGTGTGGGAGAGCCTGTCTTGAGGCAGGTGTCATCCCCGAAGCCTACAAAGACTTTTGGACGTAAAGGTCTGTGAAGTAAAAGCATACAAACCCGACGTGACCGATACCGAGGTTTTGAAGATGTCTGACGAACAGATGAGGGCGAAGGCGGTACAGGGTTACTTTGTCAGGGATGCGGAACGCAACTTGGTCTATTGTCCCCAAGGCGAGATCCTCCGCATAAAAGGCGTTCCGGCACTCATATCAGCCCTCAGATAAGGAAAAGAGGACTCCGCAAAATGATAGTAAAATCTGAGTTCTCGGACGGGTCTGGGGGTATCGACGCTGGAAAGCGTTAGTAACCATGAATTGTTGTTGCCTCCTTGGCAAAGCGAAAGAGTTCCGAAGGCAGATGGCAATATCCATCGGGGTGTTTGTCGAGGTAGTCTTGGTGATATTCGGAAGCGGGAAAGTAATTGCGCAGCGGTTCCAATTCAGTCACGATAGGTACGGCATAGGCTTTTTGCTTTTCTTTGAAGACGGACTCGATGATGGGACGGTCTGCTTTGTCCAGATAATAGACGCCCGTGCGGTAGCGTGTACCCACGTCATGGCCCTGCCGGTTGCGTAGCGTGGGGTCGATGGCATGAAAGAACATGTCGATGAGAAACGTGAGCGATATGCGTTGTTCGTCATACACCACCTTGACGGTCTCGGCAAAGCCGGTGGTGTCGGTATATACCTCTTCATAGGTTGGGTTTTCGGTATTTCCGTTGGCGAATCCCGTTTCGGTGGCAAGCACTCCGTCCATTTGCTTAAAGTAGTGTTCCGTGCCCCAGAAGCATCCGCCTGCCAAATATATTTCTTTCATAACCAATTGATTTTATAGTTGTTAAAACTTAAATTTCCATCTACGGTGGCTCCACAGCCAAAAGGCGGGATCCTGTTGGATAGTTTGCTCCAGCAAATCTACATAGCGTAGTGTAATTGCATACGGTTGTTCGGCATTAGGATGTTCGGTTATCAATTGCAATTCCACCCGGTATTTACCCAATCGCTCCTTGACAACCTGATAATAGAGCACAGGGATGTCATAGAGTCTGGCGAAGTGTTCGGCGCCATAGATAAAGCCTGTCTTTTGATGCAGAAAATCGGTGACAAAGCAACGGTTGCGATTATTGGGCGACTGGTCGGAGAGCATCATATAGGCCACAGGGGTTCCGTTTTCCGCATAACGGGCAAAGGTGTCGCGCACGGTATCAGCGAACACCACCTCAGTGCCATAACGGGTGCGTGCCCGATTCACCAGCTTCTCGAACACTTTATCAGTGTTGGCTTTTCCAACACCCACTCCATGGTGTTGGAACATCTCATCCAACGCCAAAATCATCCACTCCCAATCGTTGTAATGTGACGACATCAGTATCACACTCCTTCCCTGCTCATAATAGCGGTTCACCAATTCAGGGTTGGCGCAATAATACCGGTATTTCAATACTTTCTTGGGCAAGGTAAGCATCTTCACCATTTCCACTGCCACCTGTGAAAGATGCCAATAATAGCGGTTCCGCAGCCGTCGCAATGCTTTACGGTTTAACTCTGGAAAAGCATTCCGCAAGTTTTCGTCCACCACACTTCTTCTATACCGTATCAGATAGTTAACAATCAAATAGACGGGCACGGCCAGCACATAGAGCAGTGCCAGCGGAAACAACGACAGCGGATAACAGAGGAACCATATAAAGAAATAGGTCAGCATATCATTCTAACTTTCAGTAAAGAGTTCGTTGACCATCGCTGCAAAATCCAACAAATCATGGTAATGTTCGGATGCGAGCATGTCGCGTTGTGCATCATCAGGTCCCACACTGACAGGGATCATATTGGCGTTCAGAGCGAAGTGCATGTCTGAGACGGAATCGCCCACCATAATGGAGCTATTCAAGTCTATCTCGGGAAAATCTTTCTTCGCTTGCAAGGCCAATCCAATATTGGGTTTTCGGCAGGAGCAATGTTCATTGGCCAAGTGCGGGCACACATAGATGCCGTCCACCGGAGTGCCTTGCGTTCCCAATTCCGCTTGCATGTGGGAATGCACCTTGTGTAATTGTTCCATCGTAAACAGTCCCTTGCCGATGCCCTGCTGGTTGGAGACAATAATGATGCGTTTAAATCGGGGACGAAGCAGGCGCATGGCTTCCAGCACGCCAGGGAGGAAGACAAAATCCTCCACGCGAGTCACATAACCATCCACAATGCGGACATTGACCACACCATCGCGGTCCAAAAAGAGTGTCTCAGGAAAAAAGTCTGTCATTGTCTCCTTGTTGTTGTGGTTTATTCTTGTATCATTTTCCAGAAATCATCTTCTGAGTATATAGGGATATTAAGCGACTCCGCCTTTTTCCGCTTTTCGGGCCCCATCTTGTCGCCTGCCAGCACAAAAGAGGTGTTTTTAGAGATGGAGGAGACATTCTTGCCTCCGTGTTGTTCAATAATGGTCTTCAGTTCATCGCGTGGGATGGAAAAGACACCGCTGACGATAATGCTGAGGCCGTTCAGTTTCTGTGAAGAGGGCCGGTTTTGCTGCTCATCAATGGCGAATTGCACTCCAGCCTCGTGCAGGTGCATGACGATTTCTAAGTTCTCGGTTTTATTGAAGAAATCGATGATACTCTCGGCCACGCGCTCGCCCACGTCTTCCACGCTCATCAGTTCCTCTTTGGGAGCTGAGGCCAAAGCATCGATATGATGGAAATGGCGAGCCAGCTTCTTGGCAGTCACCTCACCCACATAACGGATGCCGAGGGCAAAGAGTACCCGCTCAAAGGGTATGCTTTTAGACGCTTCGATGCCGTTTAGGATATTTCGGACGCTCTTTTCCTTAAAGCTAAGCACCCTACCCTTTCCGTTTTCGTCTTCAACCACCTTTTCCAAACCGTACAGTTGATCGTATGTCAAGGTGTAGAGGTCGGCCACATTTTGCACAAGGTCATGGGCAAAGAGCATATCTATTTTACCTTCACCGAGGGAGTCGATATTCATGGCCTTGCGGGATATAAAATGCTCCAGGCGTCCTTTAATTTGGGGCGCACAATGTAGTTCATTGGGACAAAACATGCCCGCCTCGCCCTCGTTATGATGCAGTTCGGTACCGCATACGGGGCAATGGGTCACAAAAGAAACGGGTTTGGCATCAACAGGGCGCTGTTCGGTAGCGACTCCCACAATCTTCGGGATAATTTCCCCACCTTTCTCCACATAGAGCATGTCGCCGTAATGGATATCCATATCCTTGATAAAATCGCGGTTATTGAGGGTGGCGCGTTTCACGACTGTGCCGGCGAGGTTGACGGGTTGCAGGTTGGCCACGGGTGTCACGATGCCAGTGCGGCCCACTTGGAAATCAATGGACAGCAAAGGGGTGGCGACCCGCTCGGCGGGGAACTTGTAGGCAATGGCCCACCGCGGGCTCTTGGCCGTACTGCCCACCTGGGCCTGCTGCTCAAAACTGTTGATCTTTATAACGATGCCGTCAATAGGAAACGGCAACGACTTCTTATGGTCATGCCAATAGGCAATAAAGTCCATAACACCCTGAATGTCGGGTTTCAGGTCAAGCACGTCAGGCATTCGGAATCCCCATTGGTGAAGGGTTTGCAAACCGTCATAGTGCGTCTTGAAGGGCAGGTTCTCGCCCAAGGCATAGTAGAGCTTGAACTGAAGTCCGCGCTTAGCCACCTCACTGGAGTTTTGCAACTTAAGGCTGCCGGAGGCGGCATTGCGGGGATTGGCGAAGGGCGTTTCTCCAATCTCTTCGCGCTCGGCATTCAGCGACTCGAAGCTGGCAAAGGGCATCACAATCTCGCCGCGAGCTTCCAAAAGGGCTGGCACGTTGCCAGTCAGGCGCAAGGGCACCGAGCCGATAGTCTTCACATTCGCGGTCACCACATCGCCCTGCACCCCGTCGCCACGGGTCACGGCACGAACAAGAACACCCCGCTCATAGATTAGGCTGATGGCCACTCCATCATACTTCAGTTCGCAAGCATAATCGGGCTGACGGCTCAGCAAACCACGCACCCGCGTGTCAAATTCCAACAAGTCACCCTCTGAATAGGTATTGCCCAACGACAGCATCGGATACACGTGCCGCGCCGTGGCAAACTGCTTGGTCACAGTACCGCCCACCCGCTGCGTGGGACTATCGGGATGCGCATACTGCGGATAGGCACGCTCCAGGTCGGCCAGCTGTTTCAACAACTGGTCAAAATCATAGTCGCTGATCCGGGGATCATCCAGCATGTAATAATAGTAGTTATGCTGATGCAACTCCTCAGTCAGGCGATCGATCTGTTCCTTGACAGCATCCATTTCCATACTACTTCAGGCCTCTGTTTTTCAACAATGGATTGATGGATGGCTCATGCCCACGAAAAGCAATGTAGAGGTTCATGACATCGTCGGTATTGCCACGCTCCAAAATGTTCGTCCTGAACGAAGTGGCCGTTTCCTTATTAAAGATACCCGTCTCGCGGAATGCCTCAAAAGCATCATTGTCAAGCACCGCCGACCATGTATAACTGTAGTAGCCAGCCGCATAGCCATTGGAAAAGACATGCTGGAAATAGGGACTCTTATAGCGAGAGATGATTGATGAAATCAAACCGATTTTGTTCATCTGTTGATCCTCAAAATCAGGCAATTGTATATTGGTCTTCTCAGTAATGGTATGGAAATCCATATCCAAGATAGAGGCGGCAATCAATTCTGTATTGATAAAGCCCTGACCAAAGGTAGAGGCAGCGGAGATCTTCATGATAAGTGAATCGGGAATGGTTTCGCCGGTCTGGTAATGATGGGCGTAGGCTTTCATAACAGAGGGTTCAAAGGCGAAGTGCTCCATGAACTGGGAAGGCATCTCCACAAAGTCGCGCGGCACATTGGTACCCGACAAGGTGCGGTAGTGACAGTTGGAGAAGATGCTGTGCAGTGCATGGCCAAACTCATGGAAGAGCGTCTCCACCTGGTCCACGTTCAGCATGGCAGGCTTGCCACCGGAAGGTTTCGAGAAATTGAACACCAATGAAACGACTGGTATCTGGTTCTCGCCATCACGGGTATAGTATTGCTCACGGAAGTTTGTCATCCAGGCACCGGAGCGTTTGCTCTCACGCGGGAAGAAATCCATATAGACAACGGCAATCACATCGCCATGGTCATATACCTCGAAAGCTTTCACGTCTGGATGGTAGATAGGAATCTCCGTATTTTCTTTGAAGGTGATGCCATAGAGATTATTGCACACATAGAAGAGGCCTTTCACCGCTGTGTCCAATGCAAAGAAAGGACGGATATCCTCATCATTCAGGTCATATTTCTGTTTACGCAGTTTCTCGCTATAGAAGCGCCAGTCGTAAGGTTCCAGCACAGCCCCGGGATAATCCTTGCTGAGCATTTTCTGGTAGTTGGCAGCCTCGGATTTGGCCTTGGCTAATGCCGGGGTCCACACTTGATGCAGGAGGTTGTACACTGCATCGGGAGTCTTGGCCATACAGTCATCGAGCACGTAGGCGGCATAACTGTCAAAGCCCAGCATCTGGGCGCGCTCCAGGCGCAGATTGGCAATCTCATTGATAACAGCGCTGTTGTCGTATTGGCCACCGAGACAGCGGTTGGCATAGAGACTCCAGATCTCCTTGCGGAGTTTGCGGTCTTCACAGTTCATCAAGAAAGGCTCCCACGTGGGAACATCCAAGGTGAAGACATACTGGCCTTTGGTCTTATCGTTTTTGTTACCCTCCTCCAAGGCATTCTCAATTTGCGCTTCGGTCAGCCCCTTGAGTCTGTTTACATCGTTCACCACCAGTTGGGAGGCATTGGTAGCGTCCAGCACATTGTTGCCAAAGTTCAGCGTCAGGGTGGAGAGACGCTCATTGATCTCGCGGAAACGTTTCTGCTGACCAGCCGGAATGTTGGCACCGCCACGGACGAAGCTCTTGTAGATAACCTCCAACAAACGTTTCTGCTCGCTGTTGAGTTTCTCTTTGTCTTGGTTGGCATACACCTCCTTGATGCGGGCGAAGAGTTTCTCATTCAGCATAATGTCATCCTCATGTTGGGTAAGCATCGGGATAATAGTGTCGGAGAGGGCCTTCATCTCATCATCATTGCAGCACTCTGTGAGGTTGAGGAACACGCCTGCGACCTTGTTCAGCAGTTCTCCGCTATATTCGTATGGGATGATGGTATTACCGAAGGTGGGTTCTTCACTGTTGTTGACAATCTCCTCGATGGCTTGTTTCTGCTGTTTCATGCCCTCTTCAAAGGCCGGCAGATAATGCGACTTTTGGATTTCGTCAAAAGGCGGCACACCGTATGGGGTGTTCCACTCTTTGAAGAAAGGATTGTCGTCGGAGACGGATTCGGGCTGGTTCTTACGGCAGCTGGCACCCACTACCGTTGTAAGTATCAAACACATAATAAAAGGATAACGTTTCATATTGAATAAAAATTTAGAGGGTGCAAATATACACAAAAAGAAGATTGGAATGGGGTAAAAACAGCAGGCCACATCACCAGTGTCTGGGATGTGGTCTGCGTGCACAAGAACTCGTCATCATGCTTCCTTGGATAGGGTTAGGACATCATGTCCCGGATTCTACATTTACTCTCATCAAATTCAGCCAGAAAGTTCTTGTGTATGGCCAAGTGTTTTTGTTCTGGAAATCAATAGGTTCTTTCTGTTTCATAAACTGCCCATATAAATACATATCAGACACGCTCTATTTCCCTTACCCGTCCGACTCCCTTCTGCGGAACAATTAGAATCGCCACAGAAACGGACACATAAAAAAGCGCGGGAATCTGACAAATCGCTCATCTCGCGTATCAGGCCTTCGCATTGCCCTCCTGCTGAAGATAAGCAATGTCGAAGCCCACGCTGTGATGTATATCAACGAATCGTTTGAAAATCCGCGTTGTAGAGATGATGGTACATCATCGCCACAAAAATACACAACCATGGACATTGGCCATTGCCTTACCGTGCAGCAGGATACTGAATTTGCGAAGTTCGATACGCCGCAGATAAGACGTTGATTCAACGCCTTTCTATATGTTTGCGCCCACCTCCAGCCCTTTTGGAGCCCAAGATGAACAGCGGGGCAAAAATAACAATTTATCATCAAAATATCACCTCTAAAAATAATACGTTTGGAAAATTCTCACCGATTCTCGCGAAAACGGTCAGAGACGTTAACAATAAAAAAATGGCTTTGTTAATGAATAATAGTGCAAGTAGCTGGCAATCACCCAATAAAAAACCAGAAAAATTGCTTGACAAACGGAAGAAATGATGGTATTTTTGTGTCGTAAAAACAAAATGAACATGAATCGGCACAATCTTGGGAACACGCTCCCCGCTCACGTACTCAGGCCTTCGCAATGCCCCTTTCCATCCGCCCGCCTGCGGCAGACAATGGTTCGTGCCGGGCCAAGGCAAGAACATCAACTTTAACTATTAACATTAACCGGGCTTCCATAGGAGTTTGGGATTGAGTTATGGCCGTTAGATCTTAGCAGCCCCCTTAATTTCTTCATCTATTAATCTCTTCATCCTCTCATCGCCCCTACATTTTCATCTTTCCATTTTCACTTCTCCGCCCTCCCTAAATTCTTCACAACTACATTATTTCACAGTTTCATATTTTTTTGTGTATCTTTGCTCCCTCATTAAAAAATCACATCATTCTTATGGCAGACGACAAGAAAATTATCTTTTCCATGGTGAACGTCAGCAAGACGTTTCCGCCTCAAAAACAGGTTCTTAAGAACATCTATCTTTCCTTCTTCTATGGTGCGAAGATTGGCGTATTAGGTCTGAATGGCGCGGGCAAGTCCTCGCTGTTGAAGATCATTGCCGGCATCGACAAGTCATACCAGGGCGATGTAGTCTTCTCGCCTGGCTATTCCGTGGGCTATCTGCCGCAGGAGCCAGTGTTAGACGATAACCTGACCGTCAAGGAGGTAGTGCAACAGGGTGTGCAGAAGATTGTGGACGTGCTGAAGGAGTACGAGGAGGTGAGCATGAAGTTTGCGGAGCCAATGAGCGATGATGAGATGAACAAGCTCATTGAGCGGCAGGGCGAGCTCACCGACCTGATAGAGCAATACGATGCGTGGGAATTGGACTCCAAGTTGGAACGTGCCATGGACGCGCTGCGCTGTCCGGAGGGTGACACACCCATCAGGAACCTCTCCGGTGGTGAGCGCCGCCGTGTGGCCCTCTGCCGCCTGCTGCTTACTGAACCTGACATCCTGCTTCTTGACGAGCCTACCAACCACCTCGACGCCGAGTCGGTGGAATGGCTGGAAGCCCACCTGCAACAATACAAAGGCACGGTAATCGCCGTCACCCACGACCGCTACTTTCTTGACCATGTGGCGGGATGGATTCTTGAGCTCGACCGCGGCGAAGGCATCCCTTGGCAGGGTAACTATTCGTCATGGCTGGAGCAGAAGTCAAATCGACTGGCCATGGAACAAAAGCAAGAGAGCAAGCGCATGAAGACTTTAGAGCGCGAACTGGAATGGGTGCGCATGGCCCCCAAAGCGCGCCACGCCAAGTCAAAGGCCCGTCTGAATGCTTACGACAAACTGCTCAACGAAGATGTGAAGCAGAAAGAGGAGACCTTGCAGATTTTCATCCCCAATGGTCCCCGCTTAGGCAACAATGTCATTGAAGCCCAGCATGTGCGTAAGGCTTTCGGCGACAAGTTGCTCTTTGACGACCTCAATTTCAGCCTGCCGCCCAACGGCATTGTGGGCGTCATCGGCCCCAACGGCGCGGGCAAGACCACCTTGTTCCGCCTCATCATGGGCTTGGACAAACCCGACAGTGGCGATTTCAAGGTGGGCGAAACCGTCAAGATAGGCTATGTGGACCAGCAACACACCGTCATCGACCCCGAAAAGAGCGTCTGGGAGGTGGTCAGCGAGGGAAACGAACAGATCATGATGGGCGGGCGCCTCATCAACTCAAGGGCCTACCTGTCGCGCTTCAACTTCAGCGGCACAGAGCAGAACAAGAAAGCTGGCGTGCTGTCTGGTGGCGAGCGTAACCGTCTGCACTTAGCCCTGACCCTGAAGTCGGAGGCCAACGTACTCCTCTTGGACGAGCCAACTAACGACATCGACGTCAACACACTGCGCGCCTTGGAGGAGGGCTTGGAGAACTTCGCGGGCTGCGCTGTCATCATCAGCCACGACCGCTGGTTCCTCGACCGTATCTGCACTCACATCCTCGCCTTCGAGGGCGACTCGCAGGTTTATTTCTACGAAGGCAGCTACACCGAGTATGAAGAGAACAAGAAGATGCGCCTCGGCAACGTCACACCGAAACGGATCAGATACAAGAAGATTACCGTGATATGATGAAGAAAAGCTCGCCCTGGCGGGTTGCATTTCTGATAGCATCCCTTGGCATAGCACTGGCCGCATGCGCTTGGATCTGGTGGATAAAATCATCCCAAGCCAGTAACGCATGGAAGGCCTCCTGTGTAGGGGAAATCCCAGCACCTCGTGGCTATAAACGCATTGAGGCTCAGGATGCCGGTTACGCAGCCTTTCTTCGCGCATTGCCTCTGAAACCCAAAGGCAGCAAAGTCCAACTTTTCACAGGCGGAGACGCCAATTACCAGTGGCTTTCCACGGGAGTGATTGATATGGCATTGCTTTCCAACGCCGAACAGTGCGCCGATGTCACCATGAGAATCCGAGCCGAATATTGGTACAAAACGGAACGCTATCAAGATATCCATTTCATGGATGTCAATGGGAAATGCATGCAGTATCAAGGCGGAAAAAACCGAACTGACTTCGAGCGTTTCCTGAGGAAGGTCTATAGCATGTGCAACACCTTCTCCCTATACCACGAGACGGAGCCAAGGGCCATTCGGAACGTGCAGCCGGGCGACATATTGGTGTATCCGGCACGTGACGGGCACCAGTACGGCCACGCCGTCATGGTGGTGGATGTGGCGAAAAACAAAGCCGGCAAAGTGGCCATCATGTGTGTGGAGGGCAACACCCCCGCCCGGGAGATCCATCTCTTGCGCAACGCAACCCATCCCTTCCGGAACCCTTGGTTCCTGTTAGACGGAAACGAACACATCATCAGAGTATCCGTTTTCCATTTTGAGCCGGAGGAGTTGAGGCACTATTGAGAAAATCCATTGCAGGGTTTTCCGCCACACCGCGATTTCATGATACTCCCTTAAAGGACTTTGACTTTGGACTTAACTATTGCCTACCCTCCACATAATTTCATAACTTCATAGCTTCATAACTCCCGTCAAACTGTGAGGACGCAGTTTGCTCTGAAATTCAAACTCCTAACTGAAACTAATAACTGACAACTAAAAAAAGCGTGCGGCCCCGTCAAACGAAGCCGCACGCCATCGAATAGCTAATAGCCAACAGTTACTTCTTCACGAAGTTCTTGGTCACCACGCCGCTGTTGGTCGTGACACGTACATAGTACATGCCGTTGGCCAAGTCAGCCACGTTGATGGTGAACGTCGTGCTGCCATCGGCCGTGAGAGCCGTCAGCAACTGGCCATACA
>CALDIA010000212.1 GCA_937901455.1 uncultured Bacteroidales bacterium
TGCAGGTTGGTCGGGGCCGGGCAGGTCGGCGTGTCCTCGTTGGCCGTCGTGAAGGTCATTTCGCCGCCATAAATAGTCTGACCACTGTAGATGATAAACGCACGATATGTGTAGCCCGTAGCAGGATTCAGACCATTCAGGTTAGCCGTAAAGGCGTTACCTGAACCAGAACCGGCAATTTGTGCATAGGTTCCGCCGGTAGTGGTCTTCCACTCAAAGCCCTTGGCCGTGATAGTCACATTATCAGGGTTCGTAATAGCAGCATTCAGTGTAGCGTCTGTGGATGACACATTGGTTGCCGAATTGGTGGTCACGGTCGGATTGGTGACGCCTGGCGCACTGCCGATGAGTGTAACATTGATGTCATCGATGCAGCAGGAGTAATAAACACCATCCTTAAACCAATTAAAGCAGATGTAGCCATTGGTAACATTCACGTTGGAGAAATCCACGGTGATAGTATCGCCAGTATTGCCAACAGAAGGAATGGCCATCACAGACACAAAGGTACCTGGCAGATCGGCGGGATTTGTAGCATAGCCAACTGTCAGCACACCTGAGCTTGTGCTCTCCATAGCGCGCCAGAAGTTCATCTTCAAGCTGTTCAATGGTTGATCGAATAGCGGGAGGGCAGCATACGCATTGGCGCCAGAGCTGTTACAGGTGAAGACCATACAATTACTGCCACTATGCACATAATGATAACTACCACCAGAGGTAATGTGCGGTGCGCCATAAGAAGTATTGTCACTATGGGTTGTCCAGCAATCGGGGGCAATACCATTGGCATCGGTATAGGTCGAGCTGGTCGTGTAGCTGTCGAAGTTCTCCTCATAAGGGATGCTGACCGATATACAAGCAGTCTTGACATTTATAGAGACACCGGAAGAAAGTCCTTCAGAGCCACAGTCGCTATATACATACAAAGTGTATTCAGTAGCGGGGGTAAGGCCTGTGATCGTATAGGTCATGGCACCCGATACATTCACCATAGTTCCCGTACCTTGCGTAAAGCCGGCAGGACCATATTCAATAACATAATCTGAAGAGTTGCCACTCCAGCTGAGGGTTACGCCATCAGTAGTCACATTGCTGGCGACAAGATTACTAGGATACCAACAACTCGGAATATAATCAAAGGTAAGGTTATCCAACAGGTAAGAAACGCTATTACCATTGGTGGCACGGAAGGCAATGTAATTGTCAGTACCCGTATAGTTATTAAACAGGACATTAAAAGGCAACCAGGTAAAAGTGGCACTATATTCAAGGGTGTCGTACGGTGTAAAGGTGGTCGGGTCATTGGGGTCGCTCATGGTGCCGACTTCAAACACACCGGCCGTACCGTTCAAGTGGATTCTGGTCATACCTTCTATCATCATGGAACTGATGGATATGCTCGGGTCAAACATCGGGGTCACAGCCATGGTATAGCAGTTGGGCGTATAGTGGAAGTCCAAAGAGCCTCCTTCGTAGCAATCCGAACCGACATTGACATACACCCAGTGATTGGATGGGTCGCTGGCATGACGATACCAGCAATCGATATAGTTGGAGCCATTCATGGAGTAGTAATTGTTAAAGTTCATATTATACGGCAGTGTAGTGATGGATTCACAAGCGGTATTAAATTGTGCCACTTGAGATGCCATGGAAGAATCTGTGCCGCAATAGCCTCTTACAGCCACTTGGTAGGCGGTGCTGGCAGAGAGACCGCTAATCACCAAGAAGGTATCGGTGGCTGTCTGTTCCATTTGGGTTCCATCGCTGGACAAGATGGTAACATTGAAGTAATCAGCGCTACCGGTCCATGATATGGTAGCATCGTTTTGGCCAATATTGCTGACGCTGACGTTCAGCGGAGTGGCACAAGTCACCGGCGTAATAGTGACATTATCGACGGCCGCTGGCGGGTTGCCACCGTATGTAGTGTTTCGCCAGTGGAAGTAAAGACGATAGATATGGTCACCGTTACCCATACCCGCGAATTGTGTAGCTGAGATCAGCATTTCTTCATGCTGCCAGGTATTGTGCTGTGAGAGCCAATGAGCACCGGAAGTGGTATAACCAGGCATACCATAGAGGTCGTAATCCACGCCACCCACACTCGGCGGATTGCTGCCGGCATTGACCGTTACCACGGACGGGTCGAGCCAATAGACACGGAGAAATTCGTTGGTTGCACTGCCGCCCTGCGCCTTCCAGTCAAAAGAGAGCTTCAACTCGGTAGTGCCATCCGGAACAAGTATGTCGCGGAAAGTATAAACACGACTCGTGGAGGTAGTAAAGGTATTGGATGCACCATTGTCGTTAGAGACATACATACCATTGGTACCACCCAGGGTAGTATTCACATCACTGTTGGGGTCGGTAGGTGTTCCTATATACCATTTGTTGGTCTGGGTGCCATTCACAATACCCCATTGGATATTGTCGCTGGCATCTTCAAAGTCGGTGAAATAAGGCAATATGGCAGGTATGGTTGGCGTAGTGAAAGTGGTGGGTGTAGAAAATACGGAAGTATCACCATCATTGCACAATGCCTGCACCGCAACGGTATAGGTTGTGTTAACATTGAGGTTATCTAATAACAGGAAGGTGTCGGCAACATTAACCACATTGGTATCCGGGCCATACACATAAACCAAATAGTTGCCGGTATTACCGTTCCAGCTGAGGTCGGCAGAGCTGCTCGTCACATTAGAAACTGCCAAGCCAGAAGGCGGATAGCAGCTTATACACTGCACCGTTAAGGCATAGCCAGAATAGGTGACAGACCCATCAGAGGTAAACACAATGGTAAGCGGTCCAGAGGTAGAGATCACATTCACATTGCTATTAGAGCCAGACACATATAAGAGTTGTGTACCACCAGTACCAACACCATCGTAAATGTAGAACTTATCCCAGCTCGATTCGGTAGAAACACTACCTGTAACCATTAAAACAGAACCAGAGGTTTCTGGATAGAGCACCAGTGTTGTGTTGCAGTAATTGCTGTAATTTCCATTCGGACCACCATCGTCATAAATAATCATGCCGCAGGAGGTTAAAGTGTCGCTACCCGTCGGTTGCATGATATAGATACCTGTAGTCACAGTAAGCGGTCCGAGCCATTCGCTGGTCATACCACCACAATCAGCTTGCACATAGAAGTCGTAATTCGTACAAGATTGTAGGTTGGGGATATTGATGGAGGTAGCATCGGCGGCCAGCAACGTTCCGCCATTTGCCGGGTCAAAGCCCGCCACATCATATAACACATTCCAATTAGTGGCTGTTCCATTCTCAGTCCACGCAATGGTGACATAATTACCACCCACACCCTCTGAATGAAGATTGGATGGATACATACAGCTTGGAATTTCCTCAATAGTAACATCATCCACATAATAGCCGCAGTTAACGGCATTAGAGACTCGGAAGGCAATATATTGACCGCTACCGGCATAGTTAGCAAAAGAAACAATCTCTTCGGCATACGCGTATGTTGCATAAGCAGCCAAATTAATCGTATCCACAGGTTCAAAAGTGGTGTAGTCAGCATAATCTGTCATCACACCCACCTCTAAAGTACCTGTAGTACCACTTTTACAAGCGTAGAAATGCAGTTGGGTGGAATTCACGCTTATAGAAGCATCCAAAGCTGGCATTATGGCAATATTAAAACAGCTATTGGTATGATGGAAGTCTAAGAAGTGCGTACCGCTATGAGCGTAACTATTACTGGGAATATAAACATAGTGAGCAGGATCAGAGGCATATCTGTTCCAACACAGGTAATAATTGTCTTGAGTAGTACTATAAATAAACGAAGCATCTTCAAAGTCTGTGGAATATGGCAGCTGTGTAATTGCGCCACATTCTGTCAAGAATGATACCGGATCACTCCAGAGGCTTACGTCTCCATTGCTGCAAAGCGAACGCACATGCACATAGTAACGCGTGCCGGCATTCAATCCAACAAGCGTTTCAGCCGTGCTATTTGCCTGGCCATAGTAATTCCATCCAGTGTCAAGCTCGGTTCTGTATTCAATTTCCCAAGCATTTTCTGTTCCAGCAGAAATCCAAGAAAGATCTGCACTATTGCTCGTGATATTAGTTGCAGACAATGTATTGGGACGAATACAGGTGCTTTGGTCGCAAAAGATTAAGCGTATGTTGTTCACATTACTGGAAGAGGTACCAGTCGCATCAGGACCAAATGGGTTGTATGTTGAGGCGTCACGAAAGACATAACGTGACATATTTGCGGTTGTAGCATCGTTATGTGTATAAAACTTATTGCTGTTGTTTGTCCAGGAACCAGTATGGTCAAGCACCGCCACCAACAGATTGTCGGTTCCATTATAGGCAAAAAGTTGGTCAAAAGGAATCTCAAGCCAATAGTCGGTGCCGGAGTTGTTCAAATTCACATTGCCAGAATAGACCAGCGTAAAGACGATGCCATTCGTGGAATCGGGCAAAATCCAGCCTGAAGAGAGGTTGGCAGAGGCTGGCACGTGCGCGAGGTATATATCCAAATTTCGCGTCAACGAGGTGGCAAGAAAGTATTGAAAGGCAATGGAGCTGAATGACTGTGCATCATTATTCAACTGGGCAGCAGGTATAATCTGCTGCGTATAAGAATAGTTATAATAGGTATAAGTCGGGAAATAGTTGCCATCCGTAGAGGAAGTGCCACTACCGACAGTCACAGGTACAGGCGAATTGCAGGGTGTCAGAATACTCACATACACCGTATCACTATTGTAACCATCTGTGCAAGATGTATAGACACCAATCTGATAGGAGGTGTTTTCCGTAAGACCTGTTATGGTATAGGTCAGATCGGTCGTGGTATATTCATCCGTAGTACCGTTTGTGACATCACTAACCACGACATGGTACTCGGAGAGGGCACCGGTAGTATGGGCATTCCAAGAAACCGTCGCATTGGCTCCAAAAATATTAGAAGCGGAAAGATTGAGCACCTGTGTGCAGGTAGGAGCATCGGTCATATTGACCACCACATTGGCTAACGTACCTCCCGGGTTGATTGTAAAGGTGGCAGGGCCAAAGGTGAAGGCCTCGAAGATTTGCGTGCCATTCTGGAACACAGAGGCTACGCGCCAGCCTGCGTCAGGCGTGACAGTAAGGGACACATTGTCAGAGCTGCCGCAAGGCACACTGGTTGATGAGGGGGTTACTATGCCATGCACTTGGCCATCCGGAGATGGGTTCACGGTGGCGGTAACCACAGCCTGCGGATAGACCGTGATGGTGGAACTCAACACGGTGGTTATACCATTGCTGGTGCCCGTCACCGTGTAGGTGGTCGTAGTAGTCGGGGAAACTGTAATAGACTCATTAGTGGAACCATTGCTCCATGAATAGGAATCAAATCCAAAGGCACTGATAGTGACACTTTCACCATTGCAGATGCTTGCCTCCATAGGGTCGATGCCCGCCATGTACGACATAATGGGATAACCGTTATTGATACCGTTATCCATCTTGAAAGCAGGTCCCAAGTTGTCAATCATCTGTTGGGACTGCATATCCGTCTGCGATACGGTGGTGCCGCTGCTACCAGATGTGATATTACAATAAGAGTAGCAATTCGTAATGACGCCTGTGGTGCTTAGATAGCCTGCAATAGCACCGACATTTGAATTGTAATTATTAATAGTACCTGCGAAATAGCAGTTGGTAAAGGTCTCGCGTTCACAGTTGCCGCCAAGGCCACCGACATATTTGCCAGACACTGTTCCTGTTGCACCGCAGTTCTGCACGTAGGTGCGGCTACTATTATTATAGGAAGCACCCACTATACAGCCAATGTTGTTATGGTCTGCGCTGGGGCCGACACCCGTAGGAGTACCCACGATACGAGCATTTATCACCAAACAGTAACGAATATACACATCGCCACCAGCTCTGGTATAGCCAACAAGGGCTCCCATCATGCCGCACGACTTCACCACTGGGTTAACCAATACGAGAGAGTCAATGGAGCCGGGATTCTGCAAACCACAGATCAAGCCTCCGTGGAAGTAGTTCGTATGGTCACAATACAAGTTATAAATAGCATGACCATGACCATTGAGGTTTCCTTGAAATGCGTAACCTGTAGTAGGCGATTCGCTAGTGGGTGTTCCACCGCCAATGGGCACCCAGTTGTTGGTGGAATCACTGTCGTAGTTCAGCCAAATGTCATTCAGCAAGTTCAACGTCTTCCCACTGAATGTGGTGGTGCCATTGTTCACCAACTGGGCGACTCCCGCCAACTGTTCGGGCGTTGAAATGTCAAATGACGACTGCGATGCATCATACCAGGAAACATCCGCAGTACCGTCCCATGCCGTTTGTGCCAACAATGGTGTTGCCACAAAAGACAGCATAAGAATAGTCAGCAAATAAAGTAAATGATTTTTCATAAGCGTAATTTTATGTTGTTATACAAATGAATTTCACTTCACAAAAGAGGGTGCTAAAGTACATAAAAATCAAAACAAAAACAATTCGGTTGATAATTTGTTGAAAATTTTCAGCCGAGCCGTCAAAGAGCAATCAAACAAAGAAAAATTTGTCCTTTCCGAGCGGGAAGTTATAGAGAGAGAATCCGTTCTAACAGTCATGACATAGGTTAGCGACAAGCTATCGAACGACGAAGCGACTACTTCAGCAGTCCCATCAGATAGCCGCCATAGCCACTCTTGAGCAGGGGTTGGGCGATACGTTCCAGCTGTGCAGCATCGATAAAGCCGTGTTGATAGGCCACTTCTTCAATGCAGCCCACCTTCAGTCCTTGGCGTGCCTCGATGACTTGCACAAACTGTGTAGCTTCGATAAGGGAGTTGAACGTGCCCGTGTCGAGCCAGGCGGTACCGCGGTCCATCTTGCAGACCTTCAGCTTGCCCTCGTTGAGGTAGTGCTTGTTTACATCGGTAATCTCGTATTCGCCACGCGCACTGGGCTTAATGTTCTTGGCGACATCCACTACCGTATTATCGTAAAAATAGAGTCCGGGAACGGCATAGTTGGATTTGGGCACCTTCGGTTTTTCTTCAATGGAGATGGCATTCATATTGGCGTCGAACTCCACCACACCATAGCGTTCCGGGTCAGAGACATGATAGGCGAATATAACGCCACCATCGGGATCCTTATTATCCATCAGATGCTGTTCGAAGCCGCCGCCATAGAAGATATTGTCGCCCAGCACCAGGGCCACCTTGTCGTGGCCGATGAACTGTTCGCCGAGTACGAAAGCCTGGGCCAGACCATTGGGTACCTCCTGCACTTTGTATTCAAAGCGGCATCCTATGCGGGATCCATCGCCAAGCAGTTTCCGAAAGTTTGGCAGATCTTCAGGAGTGGAGATAATCAGTATCTCGCGTATGTCCGCCTGCATAAGCGTGGAGATAGGATAATAGATCATCGGTTTGTCATAAATAGGCATCAGTTGCTTACTCATGGCAAGGGTGATAGGATGAAGACGTGTTCCGGCACCACCGGCCAATACAATACCTTTCATATTTCAGATAATTTAAGGCTGCAAAAATACGCAATTATCTGAAGAAAGCAAAACACCCTCCCCTATTTTCCATCGCCATATTGTCATAGCCATCCACAATTGCGGCTGCCGTGTTCCAACCAGAGAAAATATCACCGTAACAGTTGGCTAATGGGGGTTATCTACTCTATCCGTCACAATGGCATCTTGAAGCATATCGTCAAAAGCAAGGAGTATCAATAAAGGATAAGGCGCTTAGGGTTTCTTTTTGCGGTGCGGGAGGCAGTGTGCCATAAGACCTTGACTTGCCCGCCGCAAAAGGGAGCCTGTACCATTAAGATACTGTTTCCATAAATTTTTACAAATGAAAAAATAGTTCACACTGCAATTGTTAATTATTTTGGAATAATATCACACTTCTCCATGCTCGGCGAAACTATAATAGGCGTTACCGCTCATAACAATATGATCCACCACACGGATATTCAGCAGTTTGGCAGCCTCCACGATTTGCGCGGTCAACGATTGATCGAGTGTGCTGGGGCGCACAGAACCTGATGGATGATTATGGCAAAGAATCAGGCCTGTAGCTTCTTGCAGCAAGGCTTCCTGCATAATCAGGCGCACATCCACTACCGTAGAGGTAAGTCCCCCTTTGCTCACTTGTCCCACTTTAAGAATTTTGGAACCTTGATTCAAATATAGCACCCAAAACTCTTCATGTTTAAGGGTGGCCATTTGGGGCTGCAACAGTTCCACGACATCGGCAGAACGGCGGATCACATGGCCCTGTTCCACCACTTCAGCACGCATCCTGCGTCCCAACTCGAAAGCAGCCATCAAGGTAACCGCCTTCACCAAGCCGACGCCCCGCACAGCTCTAAGCTCCTCCAAGGTGCCATTGGAGAGGTCATTCAGGGAGTGATTGTATTGGGTAAGAATGCGCTTCGAAAGCTCCAGTGCATTTTCGGTGGCACTGCCCGTGCGCAACAAGATAGCGACCAACTCCGCACCCGAGAGCGCCTGCGCCCCCTTCAAGAGAAACTTCTCACGCGGCTTATCCTGATCACTCCAATCAGCCAAAGGGAGACGCACCCTGGAAGTTTTGCCTGCCGACATCTACAGCATGTGTTCTCGCTTCAACAAATAGGGAAGCAGAATCTGGTCGAAGCCCTTAGTGATATCTGCCGGTATCATGTCAATCTGGTAATTACCACACTGCACCTTAATCTCATGAAAGAAATTCTGGATGGTCTGCTGATAATACTCCCGAATATTGTTGGCATGGACTTTGACCTCCTTGCCCGTCTCCATGTCCACAAAACGGTAAAGACGGTTTTCGAAAGCAAAGTCATACTCCAAAGTACGGTCAAAGGTATGAAACAAGAGCACCTCGTGTTTGTTGTGGCGCAGATGTCCCAAGGCGAGCATCAGTTCGTCCAACTGTTTGTTACTCTCAAACATGTCGCTGAAAATCACCACCAATGAGCGCCGGTGAATCTGTTCGGCAATCTGATGTAAGGTGTCGGTCACCATAGAAGTGCGATGCACTTCGGTTCCAATGGGTTGCAGCGTAATCTGTATGATGCAGGAGCAGGGCCTTTTGAAGGTTGAAGACGGAGCCATCTATCGTATGTTCCGATATCAGGAGGAAGTGACTATCGCATCTGATCTCATGCGGATCAATGGCGCCAAGCCATATTCCCCCGGGAATCTGGAAAAATACATTACGCAATATGAGCGCAAAGAAGGGATTACGCTGGCAAAGGCGCAAAAGGACGCAGTCGCAGCGTGCTTTTCAT
>CALDIA010000213.1 GCA_937901455.1 uncultured Bacteroidales bacterium
TGTTCAAGGAGTATGAGAGTCCGTATGCTTGCTTCGCAGGGAACCCGGTGAGGTTAAAAGATCCGTTAGGTAAATTTAGTTGGAAGCCCGATTCGGGAGCACTTGTTCAAAATAACGAAGTGCGTTTTATTGCGGAAGCCGATGATAATTTACAAACGTTAAGCATACAATCTGGAATCAGTTTGGAACAATTAGAAGATAATTATAGGGGATTGAATATAGTAGAAGGTCAATCTTATTCGTTTGATAAGATTACGTCCATAAAACGAATGAATGATTTTTTACAAAATCATAATAATACAGAGCACAATTGTATGTTTTTTGCTATGTATGTAAATGGAGTCCCCTCTCCTCCATTTTCAGTTCTTCCCGAGATGGTTCTAAATAATTTTACAAATGTGTCATCGCCTTCCGAAGCAAAAATTGGTGACATTATCACATATAGCGAAACTTTTGATGAATTTTATTTTGTCTATAGGGGACAAGCTGTAAATTACACAGAAGAAACATTTAGGGATTATTACAACGACCAAATAAAAAATTATCCTGCACATTTTTCAGTAGTTCTTCTTAAAAATATTAGCGGGGATGATGTTAAATACATCATTCAAAAATCGGGGGGAAAACCTGTTTCCTTTGGTTTATATCCCGAACAACCCAAAAATTATGAAGATAAAAGAAACGGTATTATGCTTTTTGAACCAAACCCTATAAACAAAAATGACAAAACACCTATTTATACAAGGCAGTAGCATCGCTATATTTTTTTTGATTTTTGTAATTTCCATAGTTGATGCTCAGAATATAACTGAACCGTGTGATTATAAAGATACTATTATCACATTCTACAATTTTAATCAAATCCGTACATACGACAGAGACGATCCTATTATTTTTATGACGCATAATATTGTTTACAAATTAGGATTTGCACAAGTGGATACCTCCTGTGATGCAACTCGAGACATACTGGATTCACTATCTTTACTTCTCTCTGGTAAAAAAACAACTTCAATAGAAGTCGGGATCCATCTATCCCAAAAATACACAGAATATTATTCATTCAACTATAATCAGATATATGAAGATATCATCCAATATATGAGAAACAATGGTCTATCTCCAGGTATAACCATTGTTGGTCATAACTATTATGATTATGAACCCCTCATAGATTGTCACCAAATAAGTGATTCTTGCGCTTGTAAACGGTGTATGCAATATGAATTTTCTATAAACAGACGGGTTGAATTTCTCATAAAATTTCAGTGATAAAAACCCACAAGATTTCAAGTATTTCTTAGCAACAAACCGCACAAATGACTATTTGCCAACGACATATCAACCACAATTCCGCTATGGGGGGTTATCGGTACTTCTTCAACGGGCAGGAGGCTGATAATGAGGCGCTTGGGGAAGGGGCTTTGCACGCCTTCGAGTACCGCATGCACGACACCCGCATCGGACGTTTTTGGAGCGTGGACCCGCTGGCGGGGAAGTTCCCGTGGAACAGTACGTATGCGTTTGCGGAGAACATGCCTACATGGGCGAGAGAACTGGAGGGATTGGAAGCGGACGTGAATGCCAACGACAATCGTGTGGCCATTGATCCCGGACACGGAATAAAAGGAACAAAAAACAGCAAAGTCGATCCTGGAGCAGTAGGAAATGATTTCTATGAAAAGGACATAACACTTTCTATTTCTGAGAGTGTTAACAAGCACCTTTCAGAATGGGGTTTAGAAACAACGATGACTCGCACAGGAGATTTAACGATTGACCAAGAACAGATTTCGTATCGTATTAGCGTTGCTCATGATTTTGACGCAGATCTGTTTGTCAGTATCCACACTAATTCCACAACAAACCCAGATGTACGCGGTTTTTTAGTGTGTTATAACCCCAATAATAAAATTAATGGTGAAAATAGCCAATTACTTGCAGAAAGTATTGTCTCTTCACAGTCTATAGTCCCGATATTTAATAATGGTCTTCAACCCAGAGACAAATTGGGCGTGTTAAATCAATTCAAGGGAACAGCTTCAGTTTTGGTTGAAGTTGGTTTCATTTCCAACAATAATGATGTTTTGTTAATGACTCAAAATGCTGATGAAATAGGGCGTGAAATTGCACTCGGTGTTTATAAGTACCTTTATAATAAAGAACCCAGTCCGCCTGTTCAACCATCTTTGAAAATGCCCGAATTGATGTACCCGATTACTCCACAAGATAATTTAAAAATAGGTAACAACCCAATGGGAGGCTGGTAGTATGAGACAATTATTTATTCCTTTTTTATTTATGATGTTGATGAGTTCACATTGTTCAACACCCCCGTCCACATCTTCATCGATTGAGAATAATCAAACATCACAAACATATTCGGAAATCGCTGTGATGGACGATTCTCTTCAGGAGACTTTGCACCAGCATTGCAGCTTATGGCTCAATTCGTGGGAAAGAGAACTGAAAACAGACAGTTTTGCGCTCGTTCGTAGTTATAAATCATCACTATCCACCGATTGGGAAAAATTTGACATTTCGGAAAAATATTTCTCAGATTACCGGGACAAGATATATTACTCACCAAACGGCTTTTACGCCTTAGACCTGTATTCGTATAATCTCATCTTAAACAAGAAAGGTGCTAAAACACATGCGGTATTGGATACAGACATCCAAATATATGTCATAGACATTGCTCATCATCAAAGACTTCCAATCCTCTTTTTCGGTCCCTCAGCAAGCATTGACGATGGCTATTGGCTCTCCGACAGCACCGTCGTTCTTGTAGGATGGGAAAGATGTTTCGATTGCCCTGGAGAAGAGTATAGGCCAGATGTATGTAAAGTAAACGTGTTTACTGGTGAAACTGTTAAATACAATTATATTGCGACTTTTTCTCATTACAACAAGGATTTTATGAAACAAAAGTTTCCAAAAATCATTTTTGATTTTTAATAACCTTATCTTCGCGCCATGAACCACACCGCCACATACCCGCCAAAATCCTCCCGTCCCGCTATGGG
>CALDIA010000214.1 GCA_937901455.1 uncultured Bacteroidales bacterium
AACGTCAAAATCAACGCCTCTTCGCTCAAAGACAAGGAGTGGGCCGAGATGATGATTAACAAGGCGCACGACTATGTGGTCAAAGCCGACCGCCTCGAAAAGAGATTGATGAGGATGACGGAGAAGGTAATCGGGTAGAGACGCAATGCATGGCGTCTCTACGGGATTGTTAGCAACAGGGAATGCCGTTATGAAGATGCGACTCACCGCATCCGCGCAACGGCATTCTTCTATTCACTTCTCACTAAAAAATTGTACATTTGCACCTCTGAAAAAACATAACCAACTTTTTGTCGAAATGAGGCTCATAGTATTGCTTTCCCGCTTTCCCTACCCTCTTGAAAAGGGCGACAAGTTGCGCGCCTACCATCAATTGCGCCAGCTGTCTGCCGAGCATGAGGTGTATTTGGTGGCGTTGAGCGAATATGCTGTCCCCGATGCAGACTTACAACAGTTGACACCCTATTGCAAAGAAATCTATCCCATCAAGATTAATGCGGCAAGGCGCTTTTTCAATTTGGGAAGGGCTTTTTTCTGTGGCCTGCCTATCCAATGCGGTTATTTTTACAACAAACATATACAGAAACAGATAAACCAGATCATCCAGAAGGTGCAGCCCGACTGGCTCTATTGTCAACTTTTCCGGATGGCCGAGTATGTGAAAGATAAGCCCATCAAAAAGGTGCTGGACTATCAGGATGTTTTTTCCAAGGGTATGTGGCGCCGATACGAGCGCGCGCCTTGGTATTTGAAACCTTTCTTCAAGATGGAGGCACGACGCGTTGCCCGCCACGAGGTTGATATTTTCGACCAATTTGACGCAAAGACCATCATCACCGAAATCGACCGAGACCTGATGCCACATGAGCGCCGCCAAGAGATTGTGGTGGTGCCTAACGGTGTGGACTTCGACAGCTTTTCTTTCCCGCCCCAAGAGAAAAAATACGACCTGATTTTCTCCGGCAACATGAACTACGGGCCTAATGTGGATGCCGCGGAGTACCTATGCCATGATATTTTCCCGCACCTCCATGTAGAGTTCCCAGAACTACGGATTGTTCTATGCGGTGCCAACCCTTCCGCTCGCGTCAAAGCGCTTGAAAACGAACACATCAAGGTGACTGGCTGGGTGGACTCCATGGCGGAATGGTACGCCCAGTCCAGAATCTTCATTGCGCCCATGCGCATGGGTACCGGGCTTCAGAACAAGCTCCTTGAGGCGATGGCCATGCAGATTCCTTGTGTCACCTCGATGCTGGCCGGTAAACCCTTGGTGGATGCTGACAAATACAAAGCCGTCGTCATGGCTACTACTACTGCCGATTATGTGGAGGCCGTACGCCGACTGCTCACTGATAATGCCTATTACCAAAACCTGGCCATGAGAGGTAACCAGTATGTGCACCAATACTACGATTGGGCCACCGCCACAAAACCCTTAATGGAACTCTTCGTTTAGAAATCTTTTCTGCTTTTAAGCAGTATAAGCATATTTCTTATTTGTGGTGTGTGGACATCATTCAGATTTTTTTTGCTACTTTTGCGCTTTCATTCATTCTCATAAACAAAAGCCTACTCCAATGAAGAAGATTTTGATTACCGGAGGCGCCGGATTCATCGGATCACATGTGGTGAGACACTTTGTGAACAAATATCCCGATTATGAAGTGTACAATCTTGACAAGTTAACATACGCCGGCAATTTGGAAAATCTGCGCGATGTGGAACATAATGCCAATTACCATTTTATCAAGGGTGACATTGAGGACTACCCTTTCATTTTGGAACTGTTCGAAAGGGAGATGTTTGACGGGGTCATCCACTTGGCTGCCGAGTCGCATGTGGATCGCTCCATCACCGACCCCATGCAGTTCATCCACACCAACGTGTTAGGCACAGTGCATTTGCTGTTTGCAGCCAAGACCATCTGGGATGGGCATTACGAAGGCAAGAAGTTTTATCAGATCTCCACAGATGAAGTTTATGGTGCTTTGGACGATACCGGCCTCTTTAGTGAAACCACCCCCTACAATCCGCACAGTCCGTACTCCGCCGCCAAGGCCTCTGCTGACCATTTTGTGCGCGCTTTTCACGATACCTACGGGTTGCCAACGGTCATCTCCAACTGCTCTAACAACTATGGTCCTAACCAATTTCCAGAGAAACTCATCCCTTTGTTTATCAACAATATAAAGCACAACAAGCCGTTGCCTGTGTATGGCAAGGGCATTAATGTGCGAGACTGGCTCTATGTAGAAGACCACGTGGAGGCCATCGACCTTATCTTCCATAAAGCCCAGCCAGGCAGTACCTACAATATCGGAGGTAATAACGAGTGGCGCAATATCGACCTCATCAAAAAATTGATAGAGATCATGGACCGCAAACTTGGCCGTCCCGAGGGCACCTCTCTCGGCCTCATCACCTACGTTACCGATCGCGCGGGCCACGATCTGCGCTATGCTATCGATGCCTCCAAAATCAGAAAAGAGCTTGGATGGGAGCCCAAAGTTCACTTTGACGAAGGCTTCGAGAAGACGGTGGACTGGTATCTGAACAATGAAGAATGGTTCAACCACGTCACCTCCGGCGAGTATGTGGAATACTATAAGAAAATGTACGAGGGTAGGTGATAGGATTATTTTTCTATTTTTGCCCTCTTTAAATAAAGTTGCATCATAATAATTAATTAATTTGTTTTCAATATGATAATAAAAGATGAATTTGTCCGCCGCCACAATGGACCTAGCGAGGACGAACAACAGCAGATGTTAAAAGCCATCGGTGTACAGACGATGGATGAACTGATAGAGAAGACGATTCCGGCAGCCATCCGGCTTCCGAAGCCTTTGGATTTGCCCGAGGGCCTCACCGAGGGTGAGTACTTGGCCAAGATACACGGTATCATGGCTAAGAACAAGGTGTACAAGTCATACATCGGTATGGGGCACTATAACACCTACACTCCAGCTGTCATTTTGCGTAACATCTTTGAGAATCCTGGTTGGTACACGGCCTACACCCCGTATCAGGCTGAAATTTCCCAAGGCCGTATTGAGGCATTGCTGAACTTCCAAACGATGGTGAGCAGTCTGACCGCCATGCCGCTGGCCAATGCTTCCTTGCTGGACGATGCCACGGCCGCTGGTGAAATGATGCTGATGTTTTACCGCTTGCGCAGCCGCGACCAGCAGAAAAACAACGTATGCAAGTACTTCGTTTCCGAGGATGTGTTCCAACACTGTATTGGTGTAATGAAGACGAACGCCGCCCCGCAGGGTATTGAACTGGTGATTGGCAAGGCCGACAAAGTGGAGCTGGATGAAACCTATTTTGGTGCGATGATCCAGTATCCGAACCAGCATGGTGCCATTCACGATTTCCGTGCCTTTGTGGAAAAGGCACACGCCCTTAACATTTTCGTGGGTGTGGCTACCGATCTTTTGGCATTGACTTTGCTCACACCTCCAGGCGAGTGGGGTGCCGATTGTGTGGTGGGTACTACCCAGCGCTTTGGTTTACCTATGGGATATGGCAGTCCTGCAGCCGGCTTCTTTGCTTGTCGCGAGGAGTATTTGCGCCAGACACCGGGCCGTATCATTGGTGTTACGGTGGATGCGCAGGGCAATCGCGCCGTACGTATGGCTTTGCAGACACGTGAGCAGCACATCAAACGCGACCGTGCCACTTCCAATATCTGTACTGCCAGCGCCCTGACTGCCATCATGGCCGGATTCTATGCCATGTGGCATGGCCCTATGGGTCTGCGCGACAAGGCCGTTAAGATCAATGTGCTCGCTGGCGTGCTCGCCCGTGAAGCCGTGAAATATGGATATAAACAACACAACCAGCATTTCTTCGACACTATCTGCTTGGAAGTGCCTGCTGGCATGACTTCCAAAGACGTGGAAAAAGTGGCCCTCCAAAAGAAGGTCAACTTCCGCTATTGGTGTGACGAGTGTCTCACTATTGCCCTCGACGAGACTGTCGTCCTGGATGATGTGAACCTTATGTTGGAGATTCTGGCCACCGCCGCTGGCAAACCATTCACTCCGTATGTGTGCCAAAACACCCCGAATCCGGAACTGAACATACCGGCCGAACTGACCCGTAAGAGTGCTTTCTTGCAGCAAAGTATTTTCAGCAAGTATCATTCCGAGACAGAAATGATGCGTTACATGAAGATGTTGGAGGTGAAGGACCTCTCCCTGAATCGTGCCATGATTCCGCTGGGCTCCTGCACCATGAAGTTGAATGCTGCCGCTGAGATGCTGCCGTTGAGCTGGAGTGAAACTTGCAACATCCACCCGTATGCCCCTGCCGACCAAGCGGAAGGCTACCAGCAGATGTTGCAAGAAGTGTGCGACTGGCTTTGCAAGATTACCGGTTTTAAGGCTATTTCCTTGCAACCTAACTCCGGTGCCGCTGGCGAGTATGCCGGTATGACCGTGATACGCAATTACCATATCAGCCGCGGCGAGGGACACCGTAACGTATGCCTGATCCCCGCTTCCGCACACGGTACCAATCCCGCCTCTTCGGCCAAAGCTGGTAACAAAATCGTCGTGGTGAAATCCACTGAACATGGTGAAGTGGATGTTGAAGACCTGCGCGCTAAGGCGGAGCAATACCGCGACAATCTCTCCTGTCTCATGATTACCTATCCATCTACACACGGTGTATTCGAAGAGGCAATTCTGGACATTATCAAGATTATACACGAAAATGGCGGATTGGTCTATATGGACGGTGCCAACATGAATGCCCAAGTGGGTTTGACCTCCCCGGGATCTATGGGTGCTGATGTTTGCCACTTGAACTTGCACAAGACTTTTGCCATGCCTCACGGCGGTGGCGGACCTGGTGTTGGCCCTATTGGAGTGGCCGAGCATTTGGTGGACTTTCTGCCGAGCCATGCAATGGTCACGGTAGGTGGCAAAAATGGCAGCCAAGTAGCCTCCGCTCCTTATGGTAGCGCCTACCTGATACCCATCACCTATGGCTATCTGCAGATGCTGGGTGGCAAGGGCCTTGCCGATGTGACTCGCTGCGCCATCTTGAATGCCAACTACATGCGCGCAAGACTCGAAGGCCACTATAAGATACTCTATACAGGTACCAACGGCATGTGTGCACACGAGATGATTCTCGATTGCAATGAGTTTGACAAGACCGCTGGCGTACAGGTGGGCGATATCGCCAAACGTTTGATGGACTATGGCTTCCACGCTCCTACCGTAGCCTTCCCAGTACATGGCACTTTAATGGTAGAACCTACCGAGAGTGAGCCACTTAGCGAGCTGGATCGTTTCTGCGATGCAATGATCGCTATCCGCCAGGAAATCCGCGACATTGAAGAGGGACGCGCCGACAGAATCAACAATGTCATCAAGAATGCCCCGCATACCATGAATGTGGTCTGTGCCGATACCTGGGACAAACCCTATACACGTCAACAGGCTGCCTTCCCGATGCCCCACACCGAGAAATACTGGCCTACCGTGGGCAAGATCGATGACGCCTATGGCGACAGAAACCTTGTTTGCAAAATCAATGAGTAGAAACATTCTTTTCCCAATACCTAAGGCGCAGGTTATTTCCTGCGCCTTTTTTTATCCAATTACCTCTAAATAAAACTGTCTTCCCTATGACTAAGAGCTTTTTCAAACATTACACCCATTATTATTTCCAGTATTTTAAAAATGAAGACGGTAAGTCGCGGAAATTTTATATATTTGCACGTTTTTTTAACAATGGAAAAGTATGTTCACTGGAATCATAGAAAAGACTGGAAAAATAGTTAAGATAGAACAAGACAGAACCAATTATGACTTCACTTTAGAGGTGGATTTCGCTGATGAGTTATCCATTGACCAAAGTATGGCCCACGATGGTTGCTGTCTCACCATAGTGCGTTTAGACAAGGAAAAGAAACAGTATGTGGTGACGGCTATGGAGGAGACGATGCTCAAGACCAACCTTGGTACCTGGAAAGTGGGCGACGAGGTGAATCTGGAACGCAGTATGCGTATGGATGGCCGCTTTGACGGACATATTGTGCAAGGCCATGTTGACCAAACAGCCGTATGCGAAAAAGTGGTGGACGAGAACGGCAGCTGGCGCTACTATTTCACCTACGACTCCAGCAAGAATAATTTCACGGTTCCCAAGGGATCCATCTCCGTCAATGGTGTGAGTCTTACTGTGGTGGATTCGAAGAAAGGCCGTTTTTCGGTGGCCATCATCCCCTATACGCATAAAGTAACCAACTTTCATAACTTCGTTCCCGGTACGGTCGTGAACATTGAGTTTGACGTGTTTGGCAAATACGTACAGCATCTTATTGAAGAATATTTTGCCAATCAAAAATAAAAACACCGAAACCTCGTTATATCAAGATATTTAAAAACCAGACTACTTTGAAGATTAAAAAAAATCGCATTATCAGTTACAGTTTGTTGTGGGTGTCGCTGTTGATACTGGCAGGTTGTTCCACTTCCAAGAACACCTTTCCCAACAGGGCGTATCACAATGTAACTTGCCGATATAACGTGTTGTGGAATGGCCAGCAGGCTTTCAAGTCTGCAGAGGCTGAGATGAAAAAACTCTCGAAAGACAACTACACGGTTACGTTGCCCGTGTACAACTATCCCGACAAGACAGACATAGCACCGGCGTTGTCGTACCTCGACCGCACCATAGAGAAAAGCTCGAAGGCCATCTACAAGCATTCCATGCTTATAAGAGGGAAGGAGTATGTGAAGACCATTGACGACGCTTACTTGCTCATGGGCAAGTCTAATTTTTATAAACAGGACTACGTGGCGGCGCAGCGTATCTTCCAATACATCCTTCACAATTATCCCAACTCTAACACCTACAATGAAGCTGCCGTGATGTTGGCGCGTACCGCCATGCGGCAGGGTTACTATTCTTTGGCCGATGAGCAGCTGGAAAACTTGCATTATCTTGCCACCAACAAAAAAAACAAGAAGTTTAACCTGCTCTTTAATGCCGCCAAAGCCGAATACCATCTCACAGCTCCCGATGGGGAAGTGGTGGAGGCCATCGATTTTCTCAATAATGCCATTGCCTCACACCCTGACCGTGAATTTAAGAGCCGCTTGCAACTCATCGCCGGCGAATTGCACGAAAGTCTGGGGCAACAAGATGAAGCTACTAAGAAGTTCCAGTCCGTGATCAAGAAGTCCTCAGACTATAACATGGTTTTTTGCGCCCAGATGCACCTCGCCTCCAACTATGACGGCTCCGAGTCGGCACGCAATTCTATCATGCGCCAGTTTAACAAGATGCTGGAAGAAAAGAAAAATGAGGATTTCAAGGATCAGATCTACTATGCCTGCTCCGAGATTGCCCGTATTGATGAAGATGTGGATCTACGAAAAGACTACCTATCCAAATCGGTGACGTCATCTACAAAAAACAATTACCAGAAAACTTTCTCTGCTATCACATTGGCAGACTTGTACTTTGAAGAGAACGACTACCGCAATGCCCAGCATTATTATGACTCGGCAATGCTCTCCATACCCAAGAACTATCCCAACTATGAAGGCATCAAGAAGAAGGGCAATTTCTTGAAAGACCTGGTTGACAAGTTGGATGAGATAGACTTGCAGGACAGTTTGCAGCGTATTGCCAAACTCTCTCCCTCGGAGCGTAACCGCTGGGTGAAGAAGATGATTGATGACTATACAGAGGCCGAGCGCAAGGCGGCTGCCGAAGAGGCGGAACGTATGCTGGCCTTGCAAAACGCCTCCTCCTACTCCAATATCAATGTCAACACCAATGCCAACGGCAAGTGGTATTTCTACAACCAATCTTTAGTAACGGCCGGCATGCAGGACTTCTACCGCCGTTTTGGCAATCGTAAGTTAGAAGACAACTGGTTTATCAGCAACAAGCAACAGATCTCCTTTGATGACATGATGGTTATGAATGATCCGAGCCTGGCCAGGGACTCGGTGGAATATGATGAGGATGGAAACCCCATTCCCAAACGGGAAACCGATCCTAAGAAGGAGCAGTATTACCTGCAGGATCTGCCACTGACGCCCGGAGCAATGGATACCTCTAACCATATCATTGCCACAGACCTTTTCCAGGTGGGCTTTATCTATCAAGACTTGTTGCAAGACCTCCCGCGGGCAACGGAAGCCTTCAGCTCATTGGTGCAACGCTTCCCCGAGTCAGAGTACACGCCCTCAAGTATCTACATGCTTTATACACTGTACACTAAGCAGAACAACATGGCCAAGGCCAATGAGTATAAGAACATCATCTTACAGAAATACCCCAACTCCGATTACGCCAAGATTATTAATGACCCGCTATACTATCAGAAAATTGCAGAGCGCAACAAGGAATTGGAGCGGACCTATGAACAAGTATATGATCAGTTCCAGAACAAACAGTGGCGTGCCGTAGTGGAAACCGCAGACGTATCCATTCCGCAATGTTCAGACCAGACACTGAAGTCCAAATACAGTTACCTGCGAGCCATCGCCGCCGGACAGGTTTATCATGAAGATTCCCTTATCAGAGGATTGCAGCGAGTTGTCAGTGAATTTCCACAAGAGCCTGTGGCCGAATTGGCGCGGGTATATCTCGCCTCTTTGGATCCTGTCAAACTGCTCACCGAAGAACAGAAGAGTAGCATCTCTGACCAAAAAGGGAATATTGATGCCTCCAAGATCCCGTCCGTAATCCCGCCTACCAATCCTTTTGTGTACAATCCCGACGAGGTTCACTATATCATTCTGTTGGTTAAGAGCGCAAAACTGCCCATTCAGACTGTCAAAATCAATCTTAATAACTTCAACAAGGCATATTTTAGTCTGCAACGTTTTAATATCAGCAGTTTCTACATCAACAACCAACAGCAGATGGTGACTATTGCCAAGTTCAACAACGCTGCCCTTGCCATGGACTATTACAATCTCATTGTCAAAGATCCAGTGTTTGTGGACGACATCAACAATCAGAATATCATCGTTTACCCTATGGGGGCATCCAACTACACCACCTACTATAATAAACAGGATGGTCGGGCATTTTACGAAGAGTTTGTCGAGAAAAATTATCTAAAACATTAAAATAAGTACTTATGAAAGAGAACGAAATCAGAGAAATGGGCGCTGTGAACATCATCGCCAAAGGAACCCAGATACAGGGAAGCATCTCCACCACATCCGATTGCCGCATTGATGGTACGGTCAATGGAAATGTCATCTCAAGAGCTAAGGTAATCATTGGCCAAACAGGCTTGGTGGAAGGCAACATCTCGTGTGCCAATATTGAGATAGAGGGTCGTGTCAAGACGGAGTCATTGAATGTGTCCGAGTTGATATCCTTGAAATCCACAGCCTCCGTAACAGGTAATATCATAGCGGGTAAGATTGCCATTGAGCCGGGTGCAGAGTTTACGGGCAGTTGCAAGATGAACACCCAGCGTGCTGCCACACCCACGCCAGCTCCCGCCCCGGGTGAGCGCAAGTAGGCCCCTTTAACGGTGCAATGAGCGAGAAACCTAAAACGAACAAAGCGCTGAAAAACTATGCCTATTATTCCAACATGGCCATAGAGATGGGCGTACTCATTTGTGTGGGCGTGTTTGGCGGTAAAGCATTGGACCAGTGGCTGCATACATCACCACTGTTTATCATTGTTTGTTCCCTCATGGGCATTTTCATCTCGTTGTATGTGATGATCAAAACTTTGGTTAGAAGCGAAAAATCCTTGAAAGATGAGTAAAAAAATACCTATTAAAAAATTCTCATTACGCATACTGATCTTCTCCATTGTGATAGCCGGCTTGTCGGCCTTGTTTCAATGGATAGTGCCACAATATGCCTCCCCCGCACTGCCTTTTATTGTTCTCTTCTTTTTCATCATTACTTTGTTCACTATCTTCATCGTTTTGCGCGATGACCAAGGCAAGGATGGGCAGCGATTTGTGTCCAGTTACATGCTGTCTCGGGTCATCAAGATTTTCGCCTGCCTGCTCTTCTTGTTTCTCTATATCCTGCTCAACAGGAAAGATGCCTGGAATTTTGGCATTTCTTTCATCATCGTCTATTTTATGTTTTCTATTTTCGAGGTTATTCTTCTTCGCCAAGAGAGTAACGACATAGCAAAGAGATCCTCTTCCAACTAAATTATTTTGCAATGAATACATCAAGAAAAATCCAAAACGACTTATGGTACATCGGTGCTTCCGACCGCCGCTTGTCCCTCTTTGAAAATGTAATGCCCATACCACAGGGCGTTTCCTATAACTCCTATTTGCTCTTGGATGACAAGAATGTCTTGCTGGACACTATCGACAATGCAGTGGCTCCTCAGTTCTTGGAGAACCTTACAGCTGTATTGGACGGCAGAATGTTGGACTATGTGGTCATTCACCATGTGGAACCCGATCATCTGGCCACCCTGCAAGAGGTACTCGTTCGCCATCCGCAGGCCACAATCCTCTGTAGCATGCAGGCCGGCAGAATGATTCAACAGTTCTTTGATTTGAACGAATCCTGTCATATTCAAACGGTAAAGGAAGGTGAAACCTTAGAGACTGGTCATCACACCTTCACTTTCTATGCAGCTCCCATGGTGCATTGGCCTGAAGTGCTCGTATCTTATGAGTCGGCCTATAAAATACTCTTCTCAGCCGATGCTTTTGGCACTTTCGGTGCTTTGAATGGCAATCTTTACGCCGATGAAATAGACTTTGACCGCGATCTTTTGGATGAGGCCCGTCGCTATTATACTAATATTGTAGGAAAATATGGCGTTCAGGTGCAGAATCTTTTGAAAAAGGCTGCCACTTTGGATATACAGATGATATGCCCCCTGCATGGCCCTATCTGGCGGGAAAACCTCTCGTACTTCATCCAAAAGTACGACAAATGGAGTCGCTATGAGCCAGAAGACAATGAGAGCGTTGTCATCATTTACGGATCCATGTATGGCCATACTGAATCGGCGGCCACTGTTCTCGCTGGCATTCTGGCTGATAAAGGTGTTAAAAACATTAAAATGTACGATGTCTCTGTCACGCATGTTTCGTATCTTTTGGCCGAGACTTTCCGTTGCCGTCGTATCGTCTTGTTGGCTCCGACCTATAATAATGGTTTGTATCCTCCCATGGAGAACTATCTGTTGGATGTGAAAGCCCATTTTGTTCAAGACCGTACATTTGCCATGGTGGAGAATGGCAGTTGGTCGCCAGTGGCTGCCAAATGTATGCAAGAGATATTCGCCAACATGAAACCCAACAATATTGAATATCCGGTAGTGTCTATAAAATCGGCGTTGAAGCCTGCCCAACGGGATGAATTGGAAAAAATGGCCGATAATTTTTTGATTTAAACTATCGTTGCAATTTGAATGTACCCGTCTGCGGGTCAAATTGCATAAGGTACTCATAGCCGCATTGGCGCAATACAGCATAGGCCACCTCAAAAAGGAGGTCTATTTCTTTGGCTTGGTGGGCATCGCTGCTGATGACAACAGGGATGTCCATTTTGCGGGCTTTGCACAACATCTCCACTGAGGGGTACAAGGCATCACAACGTTTTTTGTAAATGCCCCGTGTGTTAACTTCCATGATAAGATTGTGTGATTTGATCAGTTGCAGGGCTTTGTCGGTCAACACCTTATACCATCGTTCATCTTCTTGGAAGAATCTATTCTGGTTGTGCATCTTGATTTTGTCCACATGGGCAATGATGTCCATTTTCTGTGTCTCAATCATCTCAAAGGTCTGCTCCCAAAAGGAAGTGACGGCTTTCTGGATATTATGGTTGAAGAGTTTTTCGAGACCATCGTCATAGGTTTCGCGCTTGGGACCATCGATAAACCATAGTTCATCAGAATTGACTGGCTTAACAAGATGCACTCCGCCAATGATATAGTCAAGCCCGTATGTTTGCTTGAAATCTGCAAAGGGGGTGGAGCGACCAGGTATGAAATCACATTCCAGAGATTTCAGCAGTGTCACGGGGGTGGCTGCCTTCAGTTCGTCAATCTCTTTGATGTAGGCAGGCATTTGTTCGATAGTGATGGCGAAGTTATTCTCAAAGGGCAGGGGGGCGTGGGCCGAGAATCCGAGTTGGCCAAGAACTTTCAATTCTGCCTCCTGTACATATAAGGGCATAGGGTCCTTGCCGTCGCAGTATAGCGTGTGTGTGTGGTAGTTATTGATTGTCATGCTGGATCAGATTGTCCATGATGTTGAGCACCTCATCGCTTTTGCCAGCATGGGCGCCGTTATAATAGTTGCTAAGGAAGATAATCTGTACATGGTCTTTTGGCCGGTAGAGCCATAGATTCTGATAGCCGTCCCATAGTCCGCCGTGGTAAACCAGCAGCCCATGAGAAGGACTCTCCTCTAAGCGGAGGCCATAGCCGTAAATCTGCTTGGGCAGAATGCCGTTCGATAAGGTGTTCTGTCGTGAGGATGCCATAGACACCCACTCCTCAGGCAGGATAGCATATTCGATGAAATAGGCATTTGTCCAGCGAACCATGTCTTCTACATTACTATAGATGCCCTTGTCGCCTAATATGCCGTTGAAGCGGTCATAAAGAGCCAAGGCACCGTTTTTCTTATGACCTCTGGTTATCTTTTGAGGCAGATCGCTACGCAAACGGTCTGCATTTGTGTAGATGTCACCCTTTTTAGCCACTGGCCAGGTATAGGAGGTGTCGAGCAGCTCGGTGAAGAAGAAGGTGTCGTTCATGCCAGCGGGCTCGAAGAGGTTCTCGCGCACATAAGTGGCAAAAGGGACCCCCGACACACGCTCCACAACCACCGCTAAAATGGCGTAGTTAGTGTTGCGATACTCAAAACGAGTGCCCGACGGGAAGTCCTTGGGATAGCGCTGGCGTTGTAATACCCGTATCAGCTGGGCGTTGTCAATATATGTTGAGGTGTTGAAAATGTCGTACTTGAAGTTAAAGTACTCAGGAATGCCGGATGTGTGCGTCAACAGGTGCTTGATGGTGACAGTTTTGTAGGGCAGCTCTGGAATGAACTTGCCCAAGGAGTCGGTCAGGCACATTTTGCCCTCTAGGCACAACTTGAGTATGGCGGCGGCGGTGAACTGTTTGGAGATCGATGCAAGGTCGAACAGGGCGGTCTTCGTCATCTTGTTCTCGGGTTGTGCGCGCAGGATATCCAACTGTTCTTCACGCACCTCGTTATAGTTGGTGGTGCTTTTATAGAGTTGTAGATATCCATAAGCCCGCTCAACGAGAATGGTGTCGTTGCGGGCAATAATCAAAGTGCCATTGAGTTTTTCGCCCATGGCATCAGCCAAACGCACTAAAGAGTCCAGGTCAAAGTTCAACGATGCCACCTGCAAAATATCTGCCAATGGCTTATATGTCAACTGTTTGTCAGAGACCAAGAAGGAGGTGTCACCCAAGGAGTGGTCAGCACGAAGCAGGAAGGCGTTCAGCAGACATACTAGCAGTATCGCAGCTTGTTTCATCATATAAGAAGCTTTTAGCTGTTCATGATATTCAAAAATTCATCGTTGTTGCGCGTGTCCTCCATGTTTTCCTTGATAAAGGTCATGGCTTCGATGGTAGTCATGTCGGCGATATGGTTACGGAGGATCCACATCTTCTGTAAAGTGGAAGGTGTTTGCAGAAGATCGTCGCGACGTGTACTGGAGGCGATGAGGTCAACGGCGGGATAGATGCGCTTGTTGGACAGTTTTCTGTCGAGTTGAAGCTCCATGTTACCCGTGCCTTTGAATTCCTCAAAGATGACCTCATCCATACGGGAGCCAGTGTCGATGAGGGCTGTGGCAAGAATGGTCAGGGAACCGCCATGCTCTACGTTGCGGGCAGCACCGAAGAATCGTTTGGGTTTTTGCAGGGCATTGGCCTCCACGCCACCGGAGAGCACCTTGCCAGAGGCCGGCGCCATAGTGTTGAAGGCACGGGCCAAACGTGTGATGGAATCCAAAAGGATACAGACATCATGGCCGCATTCCACCATGCGTTTGGCTTTTTCTAAAACCATGTTGGCAATTTTAACGTGACGCTCGGCAGGCTCGTCAAAGGTGGAAGAAATAACCTCGGCATTGACGCTGCGCTGCATGTCAGTGACCTCCTCCGGACGCTCGTCTATAAGCAACACAATCAGGTATATCTCTGGATGGTTGGCTGCAATGGCATTGGCTACATCCTTTAGCAAAACAGTCTTACCCGTCTTAGGCTGTGCCACAATCAATCCACGCTGTCCCTTGCCAATGGGGGCAAATAGGTCGATGACACGGGTGGATAGGGTGCACCCTGGATGGCCTGTAATGTTGATTTTCTCGTCGGGAAACATCGGGGTCAAGAAATCAAAGGGAATTCTGTCTCGGATTTGCTCTGGATCGCACCCGTTAATCTTCTCCACTTTGGTGAGTGGGAAGAACTTTTCACCCTTCTTGGGAGGTCGGATTTCACCATAAATGGTATCACCATTCTTCAAGCCAAAAAGCTTGATTTGCGTCATAGAGACATAGATGTCATCAGGAGATGTGAGGTAGTTATAATCTGAAGAGCGGAGAAATCCGCAGTTGTCGCTGGTGATTTCCAGCACGCCTTCCGCATGAATAACCCCTTCATATTGGGAGTTGGAAACAAACTCGGCCTGTAGTTCGGCCTCTGTCTTTACCGGCTCCTTTTCCGCCTCAGCTTGGGGCTCAGGCTCAGCAGTTTTTGGGTGATGCTCATTCTTGTCATTATCGTGATTTTGACGATGCTTTTTGCCTTGTAGGGGCTTCTCGGGCTTAACCTCTGGAGCGGGTGTGTCTGCCATAGCTTCAGATACAGGCTCTTCTGTCTTCTGCCCTACCGCTTCTTCAGTAAGTTTTTTGTCTGACATCAGGCGCTGGGCCTCGCGTTCCAAGAGATCTTTCTTACTGGGCCGTCCCCGCTTTTTTTGTTTTGGTTCGGCTTCTCCTTCTCCTTCTCCTTCAGGTGCGGACTCTGCAATGGGCTCTGTTACTTCTGCTTGTGTGTCAGTAGTGGCAGCCTTCTCTCTTTTGGTGCGACTGCGTTTGGTCTTTGGCTGATCCTCAACCACGGTATCCATCACCGTTGTCTCCTCTGAAATTTCCTTAGTCGGTATGGCATCCTCGGTCTTCTTAGTTCGTTTGCGTGTCTGTTTGGGTTTTTCGGCCAAAGGTAACGGATTGGCAAAATGTATGGGTTCTTCTATTACTTTTTCTTCCAATTCAGGAGCGAAAGAAAGTTGCAATTCTTTGTTAAACAATTCCTTTGTCTTTTCCACCGTCTTCACCTTCTCAATCTTGGTATGCTCGTTGGAGGAGGCGGCAGGCAGACTATTGCTGGTCATAATTCTTCTTCTCTTTCCTTTTTTTTCTGTTGAATCAATCATGTTGGATTATGATATAGTTATATGTTTCAATGAATTGCAGCGCATACATGTTGACAAGAAGGAGTATCAACGCGCCGCATAATTTAGGAAGCGCAAAAATACATTTTTTTTTGAATGACACAAAATGACATATAAAAAGGCCCGCGATGTCGTCGCGGGCCTTTTTTGAGTTCGAGCAAGTACTCGTTATTTGCGGATATCCATCTCGTTAAGCAGGTAGCCAGCGCCACCGAACTTGTCGATGATAAACAGCACGTAGCGGGCATCCACATTGATACAGCGTTGTAATTCGGTGTTGAACACGATGTCGCTGCTCAATGCCTCGTAGTTGCCGTCAAAGGCCAAGCCGATGAGCTCGCCGTTGCCATTCATGATAGGGCTGCCGGAGTTGCCACCGGTAATGTCATTGTTGGAGAGGAAGCATACGTGCATGGTGCCGTCTTGGTCAATATATTGGCCAAAGTCCTTGTTGATGATGAGCTGTTTCAGGCGGGCAGGCACATCAAATTCGGGATCGCCAGGAATTTCTTTCTCCAAGATACCATTGGTGGTGGTAAAATAGTTATAATGCACACCATCGGCAGGATAATAGTCAATTACGGTACCATAGGTGCAGCGCATAGTGGAGTTGGCATCCGGATAGATGGGCGTGTTTTTCATCATCTCTTTGTAAGCGGCGATAAACTGACGACGAGGCACATCCACTTTTCTCATCTGTGCAAACACGCCTTGGTTGGCCATCAATACAGGACCTAAGGCATTAATATAGCGCACAACAGGATCATTAGCCAGCACCTTGTTGTTGGGCTTTGCTAAGAAGTTGTTGAAGTTCTCCTCGGAGATGAAGATGGAGTTTTGCAGGGCCTTCTCATAGTTTTCCTTGCTGCCTTTGTAGTATTTGTTCAGCATTGTAGTGAAGTCGGGTCTGTAGCTCTCAGGCACATTGTTGAAAGCCTTCAAGGTAGCCATGATGATTTTCACTTCCGTCATGGGATCTTTGTTGTCGCAATAGCCCTTGTAGCCAGTTTGCAATTGCTGAAGCTTGGTGTCAGAATAGGCCTTTTCACCTTTGGCGAGGGTCATAGCACTGTTGAGACGGAAGCCAGCCATCAAGGTGGCAGAAGAAGAGAGACTCAAGCTGGCATCCACTACAGATTTGTAGGAATTGCCGTCAATATTTTTGCATACCATTTCAATTTCTTTCAAGCAGTTGCCGTATTTTTCTTTGCGGGACTCGTTGGTGTTGATCCACTTTGTGAGATCGTTCTCAATTTTTTGCTTGGTGTCCACAACCTTGAGTGCTTTCAGACTGGAAACCATGCCGTGTTGGTTTTTCCAATAGTTGGCCAGACCGGCGTAGTCATCGGCGTATTGCAAACGAACGGCAGGGTCAGCATTCATGGCATCACTGATTACGGGCAGGATGATATCCAAGGGCTCATAGATGGCCGGACCAGTGATGTCGATGGCATTCTGAACCTCATAGGAGGTCATGAAACGCTCAGTGGTGCCGGGATAACCCCAGATCATGGTGTAATCGTTAGGCTGATAACCTTTCAAGCTGATGGGCAGGAAGTGCTTCGGGTGGAAGGGCACATTATCTTTGGAGTACTTGGCAGGGGAACCGTCAGGAGCAGTATAGATGCGGAATACGGTGAAGTCACCAGTGTGACGGGGCCACATCCAGTTATCAGTATCACCACCGAACTTGCCGATGGCACTTGGAGGGGCCACAACCAAACGGACATCCTCGTAAGTGGTGTAGATGAACATATAGTACTCGTTACCCTCATAAAAAGGTTTTACAACTACTTTGTATCGACCATTCTCAGAATTGGCTTTTTGCAATTTTTCGATGGCCGACTTGATGGTCTTGGATCTCTCACTCTCACTCATTTTGGTGGTTACGTCTGCCAAAACAGTTTCAGTGACATCTTCCATACGTTCCAGAAAGTTGACATGGAAATTTGCCGGGAGTTCCTCCTCCTTGCTCATGGCAAAGAAGCCGTTGGTGAGGTAATCATGATCTACGGTGGATAGTTCTACCACGGAGGAATAGCCGCAGTGGTGGTTGGTGAACATCAAACCATCGCGGGAAACCATTTCTCCAGTACAGAAACCGTCACCTAATTGTACAATGGCATCTTTCAAGGATGAGTTGTTGATGTCGTACAACTGTTCGGCTGTCAGGTGCAGGCCGAGGCGTTGCATTTCAGCATAGTTGTAATTTTTGATGAACATAGGCAGCCACATACCTTCGTCGGGAGGGTTCACCGCAAAGGTGGTGGTGCTGAATGCCACTGCTAACAAAAGCAGGAAACTTTTTTTAAGATTGTTAAAAAATTGCATGATGTGTATATTTTTAAATTGAACATTAATCGTTATTTGAATCGTTCGGGATTGTGGATGCCGCCAGATTTTGTTGTGTATCCGCAAAGAAGCGTTTGTTGAAAATCAGCATCAGGATGAGGCCTACGGTGATACAGGAGTCGGCAAAATTGAAGATGGCGGGGAAGAAATAGCTGCCACCCCACAAAGGGAACCCCTCCGGAATCTTGAAAAGCGGAAAGTAAAACATGTCCACAACCTTGCCATAAAGAAAAGGTGCGTAACCACCGGAAAATGCTTTGGCCACCTCCATCGGCGTGCTCTCGGTGAAGATGATTCCATAGAACAGTGAGTCGATGATGTTGCCCAAAGCACCCGCAATAATCAAACTAAAGATGACCAGTTGCAACATGTCCATCTTTTGCTCTGTGATGCGTTTGTGTAGATACCAGCACAGCAAGATAATCAGCACTACTCGTATCAATGAGAGGAGCAACTTGCCGATGTTGTGTCCGAAATTGAGCCCGAAAGCCATGCCTTCATTCTCTACAAAGCAAATGTTAAACCAATTGCCTATTACGGGAATGCTCTCTCCCAAGCACATATGCGTCTTGACACATATTTTAATGATTTGGTCAACGATAATCAATGCCAATACGATGCCGATGGCCAATAAACGGTATTTTTTTTGTTCCTTCACCGACTATTTCTTTTTTTCATTCAGTTTTGAGTCCACATCGAGGGTGGCGTGAGGCACAATTCTGAGACGTTCTTTGGAGATGAGTTTGCCCGTGATGCGGTCAATACCGTACGTTTTGTTCTCAATACGCACCAAAGCGGCTTCCAAGTTGGCGATGTATTTGTCGAGACGACCGGCCAATCGACTGTTCTCTTCTTTGGAGAGCACTTGGTTGCCCTCTTCCATGTTCTTGAACGTGGGAGCTGTGTCGGAAGTATCATTGCCAGCACCACTATATGCCTCCTGATACACCTCCATGGCTTTTTTGGCATCTTCTATTTTTTTTTCTATGAGAGCTTTAAATTCAGCTAAATCTTCGTCTGAATAACGGTTAACTACGGGTTCAGCCATATCATTCGATTTTTATAGGTTAATAATTGTGCAAAAATACAATTTTTCTGATATGTATTGTATTATTTCACTATTTTCTGAATATATTGTTGATGCTTGCTGTTAGACACTTTCAGAAAATACATGCCAGCCGGATGTTCGAAAGGCAAGGAGAGGGTTTGCTTTCCACCGTGAAAGGCCTTTTCAAATACTTGTAACAGTTGCCCATGCATGTTGTAAAGTTCAAAACGATAAAGGTCGTCCTCTGTCCCTTGCATGGTTAACTGTAGTTGCTCGCGCACGGGGGTCACCACTTGCATCAGAAAATCATTTTCCCGGTCGGCAATGCCCACCGTGCCGTTCACTCGAAAGTCAACTACAACTGGCAGATGGTCTGACATCTGATATAGGGCTGTGGATACATTGCTGGGGATGCTGTTGTTTTGCGGATTGACAATACTCCCATTGAAGCGTTGCCCGTCCTGCCCCAAAGCATGGTAGCTGTCGCTAAGCACCTGCATACCCAAGCTACCGTAATACAGATAGGGTGATACCATGACCAAATCAAAACGGTCGTCCAAACCGCCCGTCACAAAACAACCGTCCGAGGATGTATGAGTGGATTGCGTGTGTAAAGAGGCATACTGCGAGTTGTTATTCCAATGACCCTCCTGCTGAATGGGGTCGTAAAAACAGTAAAGACTGTTTTCATAGTTGACCATGGCTTGGTATGCAGGTTCCTCAGCCCCCACCATGTTAAAGTCTCCAGAGAAAATATGATTGCTGGGGTTTCCTAAAGACTCTATTTTGTGCAGCAGTTGGCGTACTTGCGTTTCGCGAACACTCTCGTATCCATTGCCAGCCTTGAGGTGCGCCACCCAGAAGGTCATGAAGATGGTGTCTCCATCAGACAGGTCGGTGGAGTTGTAGAAAAACCGATACCCGTTGATGTCACGGTAAGAGGTACTGATATAATAATTGTTGGCCAAAGTAAGTTTGCGGGTGTTATAAAACACCATGTTGACAATGTTGCCGCCCGAATAGTTGGTCAGCATGCCATGATCATAATAGTCGATGCCATCTACATTGATGACGTTGTCCAAGATACGGTTCACGTATGTCATGGACGGACCCATCTCGTTTACACATAACACATCCGGTTTTACGTGCTGAAAGATGGTCTTGAAGGCGGCATCTTTGGTGCTCAAATTGTTTGTGGTGCTGTTGCAGTCGGAAATACCTGATGAGTTGGTATAATACATCAGGTTGTATTGCATCATGCGGACGATGTCCTGAGCGTATGCGATTTGGCAGGATGCGATAAAAAAGATTAAACCAAGGCAAAAATGCAGTCGTTTTTTCATGCGTCTTTCCATTCAAAAGTGTTGATAAAATGCATAGCATCGTTTCGCAGATATTCTATCACAGGCTGAAGGGAGTCGTTGTTGGGAGTGAAGTTAAAGTAGAGAGTAGCGCGCAGAAAGTATTGTGCACTGTCTGTGACCCAGAATTGGAAAGGTGTGGCCACCTCTTTGCCTTTGATGTCATAAATCTGTCCCCATAGTTTGGCATCGGGGTCCTTGACGACAGAGTATTCTACATCGTCCGCTTTTTGGTAATGGAATTTCACCATCTTCTCTTCACTATAGATGAGTTTGCGCAGACTATCGGCGGAGGAGATGTGCATGCAGGTCATCTTTATGGAGGCGTTCAGGGATGGATATTCCATGTCAACCCAGATGTCGCCGTGGGGTTGTGGGGTAATTACCAATTGGGAATATTCTGATTGCTCAAAGGTGAAGGGTAAGGTGGTGTCAGCTGTTTTGTATTGCGGTTTTGGAAGGTCAATGCGGAAATAGCCCATGGGTTTGGGGCTTTCGGGAGCCTGGTGGCACGCAACCAGACAGAGTAGGACGAATCCGAGCAGCAGGGGGAAAGGTTGTTTCATTACAGGTAGGATTTCAGCGTGTTGGAACTGTTTTGCTTCAGACGTTTGAGCCCGCTGTCGCGCAACTGCCGCACGCGGTCACGAGAGAGACCCATCACCAGCCCGATTTCTTCCATGGAGTGCTCATAGTTGGCATCAATGCCGTAGCAGAGCTTCAATACTTGCTGCTCCTTTTCGGGAATGGTGTTCAGTAACCCCCTGACTTCCGAAGACAGCGACTCCTTCATCATAATGGTATCGGTGTCTTCTTGATTATGGGGGTGGATAAAGGTTTCCACAAAGGTGGTGTCATCATCGGAGGAGATTGGGGAGTCCAATGATTGCATGCGCGTGCCAAGTCGCTTCAGCTCGTTGATTTGCTCTTCGGTCATGTTCAAGCTTTCGGCAATTTCATCGTTGGTGGGTACACGACCCAGTTCCTGCTCCAAACGAGAAGCGGTCTTTTTAATCTTGTTGATGTTGCCCACTTGGTTGAGTGGCAAGCGGACCATACGCGACTGGCTGGCGATAGCCTGCATGATGGATTGGCGGATCCACCATACAGCATAGGAGATAAATTTAAATCCGCGGGTTTCATCAAACCGCTGGGCAGCTTTGATGAGCCCGATGTTGCCTTCATTGATGAGGTCGGGGATGCTGAGCCCCTGGTTTTGGTATTGCTTGGCCACCGACACGACAAACCGGAGGTTGGCGCGTGTCAACTTGTCCAACGCCTCTTGATCGCCTTGCTTGATACGCCGCGCCAACTCGGCCTCTTCGTCAGCTGTTACCATCGTCTCCTTGTTGATGTCTGACAGAAACCGCTCTAATGAGTCGTTGTCGCGGTTGGTGATTTGCTTGGTAATTCTTAATTGTTGCATATTCTGTTTATAGCTAATGAATTATTGTTTTTTGATTTTCTCGGTAGTGCCGTTTTCGTTCAGTAAAGTGATCTTTTTGGAGAGGGTTTCCCCATTGCGGGAGAAGGATACACGCACAATGTCGCCGGGCGATTTGGTGTTGAGAACCCCCAGCACTTCAGCAAAGCTGTTGACGGGTGTGTCTTCAATGGCGTAGATGATGTCTCCTTCCTGCAAGCCGTTCTGGCTGGCAGCACCGTCTTCATCCACGGAGGCCACATATACGCCCTTTATCTCAGAGAGGTTGTATTCCTTGGCCACATCGGCGTTCACCTCAATCATGGAGAGGCCGAGGTAGGCCTTTTGCATCTTGCCGTAATCTTTCAAGTCGAGGTACACCTTTTTGGCAATATTCGAGGGGATGGCGAAGGAGTAGCCGGTAAAATAGCCGTCGCCAGAGGCAATGGCAGAGTTGATGCCAATGAGCTTGCCCTGCGCATTGACTAGTGCGCCGCCGCTGTTGCCCGGGTTGATGGCCGCATCCGTTTGAAGATAAGACTCTTCCGTGTTCTTGTTGCGCGACAGGGAGAGCTGGCGCGCCTTGGCACTGATAATGCCCGCCGTGACCGTGGTGTGCAAGGACAACGGGTTTCCGACAGCCAACACCCATTCTCCTAACCGAACAGAGTCAGAATTAGCAAACTCCAGAAAAGGCAAATTGCGCTCCTCAATCTTGATGAGTGCCAAGTCTGAGCGCGGATCCGTGCCTACCACCGTGCCGGCATACTCTCGCTTGTCGTAAAGCGTGATGGTAACCTTCACCGCATCCTCTACTACATGGTTGTTGGTGAGAATGTAACCGTCAGAAGAAACAATGACCCCCGAACCGGCCGCTTGCAATGGGTACATGCTCGGCGCCGTGCCAAAGAAATTCTCCCAAAACGAACCGCTGAAAAAATCATCCCATAAGGAATTTTTTTGCACAAATTCTGTCTTTATGTATGTTACAGCATTAATGGAATGCTCCGCTGCATAGGTCAAATCTACATATCCCGCCCTCCCTTGAGCAAGACCACCCAATATGGAGAACGATGATGCTAAAATGCAAATAGTTAGTGTTTTAATAAGAGTGCTTAGTTTCATATCTACCTATTTATTATATTATGTAAGTTCTCTATAAACGGTCAATCATAAAAAAAATTGCAAGGGGTGTTGAAATATTTGAATTTTTTTTTATTTTTGCGCCCCAAAATTAATCACATAAAAAAGTTATAAAAAATGTATGCAATCGTAGAAATAGCCGGGCAACAATTCAAGATTGAAAAAGACCGTCGCGTCTATGTTCAACGCCTTCAGGCTGAAGAAGGATCCCAAGTGAAATTCGATAGCGTAATGCTAATCGGTAATGACGGTGATGTGAAAGTGGGTACTCCCACCGTTGAAGGTGCGGCCGTAACTGCTACCGTTCTCAAACACTTAAAAGGAGACAAGGTTCTTGTTTTCAAGAAAAAAAGAAGAAAAGGTTATCAGAAATTGAATGGTCATCGCCAATGCTTGACCGCTATCAAAATTGATGATATCATTTTGTAATCAATTATTAACGAGTAAAATTCAGAAGATATGGCACATAAAAAAGGTGTCGGTAGTTCACAGAACGGCCGCGAATCACACAGCAAGAGATTAGGTTTGAAGATTTTTGGTGGTCAATTTGCCAAAGCCGGCAACATCATCGTTCGCCAAAGAGGCACTGTTCACAACCCTGGCCAAAACGTCGGCATGGGTAAGGATCATACCCTCTATGCACTCTGCGATGGTATTGTCACCTTCAGAAAGACCTATAAAGACAAATCATTTGTTTCCGTTATGCCGCAAGAGTAACAGAAATGAGTGTAATTATTCATAATGTTTGATTTTTTGGTGAAAAGCTGTTCCTCGTGAACAGCTTTTCACTTTTTATACTCCCCGATTTTTTGTATTTTTGCCCCGTCATCAAACACATTGTCATGGCTCAAATCAAATACGAAGACCTTCTTAAGCAGATTTCCCAGCAGAAGTTTGCCCCTGTATATCTCCTCATGGGCGAGGAGCCCTATTATATTGACCGCATTACCGAACGCTTCGAGCAAGAGGTGATAGCTGAGGAAGACCGCAACTTTAACCAAATTGTGCTTTACGGACAAGACGTAACGGGCGAAGAGGTAGTCTCCTACGCCAAACAATATCCCTTTGGCAGCGACAAACTGCTGGTCATCGTCAAGGAGGCGAAGAAGATCAGTGATTTTGATGCCATTCTTTCCTATACATCAGCCCCATCGCCCACAACCATTCTGGTGATTGCCTTTAAGTACGGGACGCTCAAGAAAGACCAGATGTCGAAATTGGACAAATCAACCATCGTGTTCAAGTCAGAAGCTATAAAACATTATAATGTGTCAAAATGGGTTTCTGACTTGGCTCAGGAGTTCAAGTTCAAGCTTGCTGCTGGTGTTAACGAGCTGATAGCAGAACATATTGGCGGTGATTTGTCACGAATTTACAATGAATTTGTTAAGCTGCGCATGTCACTGCCGGAAAATAGTGTGATCACTAAGGATATAGTGGAAAAGAATATCGGAATTAGCAAAGAGTATAATATTTTTGAGTTGGAAGACGCTTTGGGTGAGCGCAATGTTGGCAAAGCCTATAAAATAGCACTCAATTTTGCTGATCACCTGAAAGAGAACCCCAATGTGAAAACGTTGGTCATGCTATCGCGTTTTTATGGCAATATGCTGAAATACCACCTGGCTCCAGACAAGAGTCCGAAGATGTTGGAGGGCATGCTTAATGCCACTGGCTATGTGGTTAATAAAACTATCAAGTATGCGCAGAACTATTCCATGAGCCAACTTATGCGTATTATTTCTCTCTTGCGCGAGTGTGATGTCAAAACGAAAGGCGTGGGCAGTAATGCTGAAGAGGGTGAATTGCTTAAAGAACTTATCTTGAAGATTCTGTCGGTTTGACAATGAAGAATAAAAAAGAACATCCGCAAGGATGTTCTTTTTTGAGGTCTCTTCCAGATTCGAACTGGAGTCAACGGTTTTGCAGACCGGTACCTAACCACTCGGCCAAGAGACCTTTATGATGAGGCTGCAAAAATACATTTTTTTTTGATATGCAAGAGTACTTGAGGAGATTTTTTTTCGTTCTTGCAGAGCATCCCATTACGGGAAAAAAACAGGGCGCAGGTTGGTTACACCTGAACCCTGGTTGGAAGAATGCAGGTGGTTTTATGTCCTCTATTTTTTGTTCTTTTTTGGGAAGGGGACAACAATATCATCGCAATAGGCACAGCGATAGGAGCGTTTCTCTTTGTTGACCAAGTGGAATTCATGGTCGAAGTAGTGCTCTACGGAGGTTACGCAGCGGGGGTTTTTGCATTGGATAATGTTGATGACCTTCTCGGGTACTTCGAGTTTCACCTTTTTCACTGTTTTGCCGTCTTCGATGATATTGACCGTGGCGTTGGGGTCAATGAGACCGAGGAAATCGTAGTTAATGTCGATGACATTGTTGATTTTTATAATGTCTTTTTTGCCCATTTTGGCGCTGAAGGCGTTCATGATGAGGGCGACATTGTATTCTGCCTTGTCAAGGTTGAGGTAGTTAAACACCTGAAGACCATAGCCGGCAGTGATATGATCGATGACGATACCTTTTTCTATACTTGTAATTTCTAACATAATGCGAATGATTTTTTAGTAAATACCCAAGAGTTTTAATATGAGAGCCATACGTACGAACATGCCGTTTCTGGCTTGGTTGAAGTATTGAGCCCGGGGGTCGTCGTCCACTTCGACACTGATTTCATTCACGCGTGGTAGCGGGTGGAGGATGTAGGTGTCAGGACGTGCATAGGTCATCTTCTCGGCATCCAGGATGAAACGGTCTTTCAGGCGGATATAGTCCTCTTCATTGAAGAAGCGTTCGCGCTGCACCCGGGTCATGTAGAGAAAGTCAAGTTGGTTCATGTAGGGTTCCATCTGGTCAACTTCTTGGAAGGGGATGCCCTTTTTCTTGACCACCTCTTCGCGGATATATTCGGGAACGCGGAGTTCTTCAGGGGATATGAATATGAACTTGACACCCTCATAATTGCTCAGGAATTTGACGAGAGAGTGGACGGTTCGTCCGAACTTGAGGTCGCCACAGAAGCCATAAGTCTTATTCTCCACGCCACCGCGCAGTCGCTCAATGGTCAAAATATCGGTCAGTGTTTGGGTTGGGTGCTGGTGACCGCCGTCGCCAGCATTGATGAGGGGCATCTTGATGTAGTGAGATGCCATACGGGGCGCACCCTCCTTAGGATGTCGCATGGCAGCGATGTCGGCATAGCATTCAATTGTGCGCAAGGTGTCAGCAATGCTCTCTCCCTTGGCCGTGGAACTGGAGTTGGGTTCTGAGAATCCAATCACTTTGCCTCCGAGACGCAACATGGCCGCTTCAAAGCTGAAGCGCGTGCGGGTACTGGGTTCATAAAAAAGAGTTGCCAGGATTTTCCCCTCACAACTCTTACTATATTTTTCCGGATTGGCAATGATTTGATGGGCTAAATCAAAAATTTCACGGAATTCTTCGCGTGTGAAATCTGCCGGGTCTATCAAGCATCTGTTCTTTAACAAAATAAATCCTCCTAAAAGTTATATGGTGAATAAATAATTGAACTCCTCATCAGTTAACCAAAACAACCTTGCAAAAATAGGAAAATATTTAAATATATCCCTATTTTTGTAAAAAAAAAACTATAGACACGCCCAAAGGGTTCTATCTATCATAAAATCACCAACTTCTCAATAACCTCAGCAGTTTCCATTCCCTGTTCTCTGACGCGTAAACGGTACATGTACACCCCTTTCCCTATCTTGTCACCGAAATCATCCAATCCGTCCCAGGAGATGGGATTGCTGCGGTTACCCTCCAAATATTGAGTGTCATGGATGGTTTTCAACAGTTTTCCGGAAATGGTGTAAATCTGCACCTGAATGTCAAAAATGCCACCACTGCGATTGTGCTCAAAGTAGAAATCCGTATGGGTGGTGAACGGATTGGGGTAATTCAACACATGACTAAGCGTGAGCTTTTCGTCAGAAACCACCTCGAAGGTGATTTCCTTCTCAGCATGGTTGTTGTTAATGTCCCACGCTCTCAACATGAGGGTATGCTTGCCTATGCCTTGCTCGTTCATCTGATACCGGACAGTACCCATATTGAAACTGTCCTTTTCGGTTTGATAGTAATCGTTCAGTATGATCTGGGAGTCGGAGCTGCCATCAATGATGGCGGTGAGGTCATGCCCGATGCCGTTGCCGGTGGTGTTGATGCCATAGTCGTCCTTGATTTTGGCTATCAATACGGGCGTACTATTCACGATACCCCCATCCACAAAATGCTCATCATTCAGGTAGAGCTCTATTTCAGGTCCTTTCTGATCATCCAATCCCGTGGTGTCAGTACCCCCAATGATGAAGTCGGTAAAGGCGCCGGCAGCATCACTCTGTGCGCTGCGTGCATAATAACTGATCTTACCGTTGCCGTATTCATAGTTAATATCCTTAGGGATGTAGAATGAAAAGGAAAAACGACCGTTTTGTATTGAACTGTTTCCTTTGAACAGAATACTTTTTTGCACTTCAAAATTAAATGGTGCACTATTGGGGTCATTTTGCAAAGTGTTTACGTTCACAGCCTTGTCGTATACAGACGGGAAAAGAGTACCGTTGAACTGTGATTGCAGGATGTTGTTGTCATCCACAATGTGTCCGCTTATGGTCACTTTGGAGAGTGCGCTCAAGGTGTCGGATAGGTCTTCCACCGCATAATGGTTGATGGAGTCGGTGACCACTTTGTATCTGGGGAGAGCCAGAGGCATGGACGGGTCACCATAGAGGACAAACATTCCGAGGTTGGAGGCGCTTCCGGTATAGACGTTTTTGCCATATATGGCCAGCTCTCCGATGGTGGGGTAGCGTCCGTATTTTTCTTTGTCGAAGATGAACCGTGAGAAACTGTAACCATAGGAGTTGTTAGAGCCAGACCAGGCTTCGCGGGTGGCGGTAATGAGCGCAGCAGCACCGCCATGGTTGTTGAAGAAGACATAGTCGGCGGGCGAGGGGGTGGGGCGGTCGTAATAACCGAAGGTACACGACAAAGTGAGCATCAGCGGCATGTTGTAATAATTGTTCCATCTATTGATGTCAGAAATTTCCAGAATACGTTCCGCAGCCCAACCATCTTTGCCGCTGTGCCCCACATAGGTCATAACCAAGGCGCCCCGGTTCATCCGATTGTTAATGTCGGTGTTCACTTCCGGATATCGCTGTCCTCCTGCATTGGAAACCTGCTGATAGGCATCTAGGTATATTTTGTCAAAATTGATGTTGGGATTTTTTTCTTTTACAATTTGCGTAAAGCTGTCTGTGTTGGAGATGAAGTCGTTCCATTCTTCATCATCGGCCACATAGGCCATCACATTGCGCCAGTCAGCCAAATTGGAGATGGAGGAAGAACCCTCTTCCACCAGATTGGTGCGCGTGGTGTAGAGGATGCTCTTGTCCACGGCAGTTACCGCCTGGGCCATGGTGGAACAGGGGAAACGGCCTATTGCCAGATCAAACAGGCCGGACATGAGTTCCCCTTCGGTGTCGTCCAGCAGTCCTAAGGCATCATCATTGCAGTAGAAATTAAGCTCACCAATGTAGTCGTTTTGGTTTTGATATTGGTAGTTAGGCACGTACACTTTGGTGTTTGCCACGCGCCCTCTGAAATCATAGCATGGTCTTCCAAAGAGTAACAGGTATTTGGGATACTCTCCATTGGTGCGGTTGTAGATCATGCGCATGTAGTCGCGGATGGCAATAGGGTCTTGCGAACCGCTGGAGAACTCGTTGTAGACCTCCTGGGTTGTGACAACCTGAACAGACAGACCATCGTTTTCCTGGCGGAACTTGGCGAGGCGCTGGGCCTGGCTCTTGAAGTCGGGATGCGTTACAATTACTAAGTCCACGGAGGAGGAGGCGTGGAGGTTTTGGTTGTTCACGCGGCCTACTGGCGTCACCTCATAATACGCTGTTCCGTCAAATGCTATGAACTGCCGCAGGTCATCGGTAGGCACTTTAAAGGAAGCTCCACCGGTATTGTTCTGCAGATTGTATTGGACGGTTTGGGAGGGATCGGTGATGTCCCATACAGAGATGCTCGTATTAGCGTCTTGAATCACGAACTCTGTCACATTGCCAGGTCCGATGGTGGAGGGCTGGCAGAATGGAAACTGATGGGTATACATGGTAAGCCGGCAAGGGATTTCCACTTCTATCCAGTCTAGATAAGACAACGAGGTGGTCCCCGGCTTGTTGTATACTAAACCTACATTTAAAGTTTGTCCACTTGGTGTATAGTACATGTCCACATTGTTCAACACCGCCAGACGTGAGCTGGTGATAGAGCTGGTGGGTACCTGGCCGATGGAGACGTTGTTGGCACTGACACTCATTCTTGACGGGGAGTTGGAAACAGTGGCTACCGCAACAGACACGCGCCCCTGAGCACCTGTTGGAATGGGAGTCGCAAACAGGTAGTTGCGACTTGTGGTGATGTCAAACAAATCGCCAAACCATTCGCGTCCGCTCTCCCCCAGGTTGTATTTGTCCTCTTCTAAGAAATCGTAAAAAACGAAGTCCTGTTTTGTCATGTTAGCTTGCAAAGAGGCGTTGTTCACGGCAGTGATGCGCTTTTTTTCACCCACCCCAGCGGTGTTGGTGATGAAATAGTAGGAAGAGTCGCAATAAATGTTGGTGGCGTGGCGAAATGTCTGGTCACTTGATTGATAAGCCCAACTATGTGGCGACTTGCCATAGAAAATGAAGTAATCGCCATTGTCGATAGTGCCGTCACCATTGTCGAAGATACGGATTGGCAGTTCGTTGAGGTCGTCAGGGCGAGAGATGGCGTTGTTTTCTGGCAACATGGTGCCCCCGTTGCCGAAGAGAGCCAGTTGTGCCGACTGGATGGGCGGCTGCATGCCCATGGCTACTAAGTCATTATAGGTTACTTTGAAGATGCCGCTACGGGTGACAGCTATCCGATACCATTGTCCTGAAGCCAGTACTGAGCGTGTGGCCTGATCCTTGGTGCTGTTGAGTGTGCGGGGCTGGCTGCCCTGCACAGAGAGGGAGAGCGACTTCACACGACTGTAATGACCCTTGCTTGTTTCAACAATGGGAATAAATGTTATGACCAGGTAAGGTTTTTTCCGCTCGAAGGCCGAATAGGCATTTACACAGAGTTGGGCCTGGTGAAACTCGTCAGGAACGAGCGCAACATCGCGGGCACTAAGTGCCTCGTATTCGACCGAAGAGACAGAGATGTTGTAGTGTTCAAAAAAGGAGGGTATTTCAACGATTTCATAAACGGAGGGAAGGGAAGGGTATTCGCGCAGATATATGCAGTTTTCAAAGCTGAGATATTCTAAGGTCCTATCCTCGGAAAGTGTTTGTGTAACGGGCTCCTTCCATTGGATAGAATAATTTTTTTCAAAATTTTGTGCATGAATATCAACACTTTGCAATATCATAATAAGAAAAAGTGTTGCTACCACCCAATATTTCTTTCTCATTGCTCGTTTATTTAAAGTACAATCGGCGGCAAAGATAACGAAATCATTTTATTATTATTGTAGTGTTTGTAACAAAATAATATTTAATTAGTATAATATAAACTTTTTTATTATTTTTGCCAGCCATTAAAGATTTACAGATATGCGAAACCGAATAATCATTTTAATCACCGTGTTATTTGCAATAGCCTTCCACCAGGCAGATGCGCAAGATGCACTGTTTTCACAGTTCTATGCGAATCCATTGTATTTGAATCCGGCGATGGCAGGAACCAATGTCTGTCCGCGTCTTGCTTTTCATTTTCGCGATCAATGGCCCGCCGCAACAGGCACGTTCATGACCTATACGGCATCCTATGATGAGCATTTTGACAAGATTTCCGGTGGTGTCGGAGTGTTGTTGTTCGGTGACCGTGCCGGCGAGGGTGGGTGTATCAACACTTATAACGCAAGCGCCATGTATTCCTTTAAGGTGAAGATTGCTAAAAAATTCAATATGCGTTTGGCTTTGCAGGCTGGATACCAAAATAAGACTTTGAACTGGAATGCCTTGACTTTCGGGGATATGATAGACCCTAAGTATGGTTTTGTGTATCAAACGAATGAACAACAACCCGCCAAGCTTAGTCGCGGTATCTTCGACATGGCCGCCGGTATTTTGGGCTATACGCCGCACTTCTTCTTCGGCGCCGCCGCTCATCATATCACCCGTCCCTATCAGGGATTCCTCGTCCAAAGCGGTTCCGATGCCCCTGAAGCTCGACTTCCGGTTAAATGGACTGCCCACGTTGGCGCCTATTTCGATCTGAAACGCAAGAGCAAAAAAGAAACCTCTTTTGGAGATATCTCCATAAGTCCCAACTTTATCTATGAGCACCAAATGTGCTTCAACTATTTTAATGAAGGCTTCTATCTGAATTTCTACCCATTCACCGTGGGTACGTGGTTCCGACATGGTCTCACCTACAAGAACGATAACGAAGATATTAAAGTCTATAATCTGGACGCTTTCATCGTTATGTTCGGTATTGAACACGAATGGTTCAAGATAGGATATTCTTATGATGTAACTATCAGCAAACTGGCCAATGTGACCGGTGGCAGCCATGAGGTTTCTCTGCAAATCCTCCTGCCATGTCCTGAAAAACGTCAGGCACTCAAAGATCTTAAGTGTCCTTCATTCTAATCACTCATAATCTTTACATACAATTAAATCAGACAAATAATATCAAAACAATGAATACGATTAAGAAAGTATCAAGTTTATTTTTTGTTGTCGCTCTTGTATTTGGCATGACATCTTGTAAGAAAGAGTCTTCTCCAACAACAGGTTGGACGTACAATGACGCCAAGAACGGTGGTTTTGAGGTTGCTCCCTTTGAGGAACAAGCCACAGGCCCTGGGTTGGTGTTTATTGAAGGCGGTACCTTTGTGATGGGTCAAATGGAAGAGGATGTGATGAAAGATTGGAACAACACCCCGCGCCGTGTGTCTGTCGCCTCTTTCTATATGGATGAGTGCGAAATTTCCAATTTGGACTACCTGGAGTATCTCTACTGGCTTGAGAGAGTGTTTATTCCTCAAGATCTGAAGGTAGTGTACGACAACGCTGTGCCAGATGAGAATGTGTGGCGCGACCGCTTAGGCTACAACGAACCTGATGTGGAATATTACTTCCGTCACCCAGCGTACCGTCGCTATCCCGTGGTAGGTGTGAACTGGCTGCAGGCTACTAACTATGCCGCGTGGCGTACCGACCGTGTAAATGAGAAGATTTTGGCCGATAGAGGCTATGTGGAATATGCCGAAACACCAACCGCTGAAGGTTATTTCAGTACCGATGCGTACCTCACCTATGAAACTTATGAGGCTGAAGGTCAAAAACGTCTCCGCTATATCTCTTCTGGTGAGTATCGTAATGTGAAAATGGAAGATGGTATCCTTCTGCCCAAATACCGTCTGCCGACCGAGGCTGAGTGGGAATATGCCGCCTATGGCTTGATTGGAAACACCTTAAATGAGCGCGTACTTGAACGCAAGGTGTATCCCTGGAATGGTCAACAACTCCGTACCGAAGACAAGAAATACTATGGTACCTTTATGACTAACATTCGTAGAGGTCGTGGCGACTATATGGGTATAGCCGGTGACTTGAATGATAGCGGATTTAAGACCAAGGAGGTTAACTCAGATTGGCCCAATGACTATGGATTGTATCAAATGGCTGGCAACGTGGCTGAGTGGGTTATGGATGTGTATAGACAGAGCTCCCATGACGATGTTACTGAATACAATCCTTTCCGTGGCAACTACTTTGAAACCAAACAACTCTTGGAAGATGGTACCGTTGCCGAACGTGACAGCGTGGGTAAAATCCCCATGGTCCCTGTTTCTGACTTCAAGAACGACAGAAGACGCAACTACCGTGCTGCCGACAACAAAAACTACTTGGATGGCGACTGGCAGTCACTGCAAGACATGGATAGCTGGATCGCTGCCACAACCAATACGGAAGCTACCGAACAGATGTATCGCAAAAACATCTCCAGTAACTACGAGTTTTCTTTGGTTAGCGACCAGGCACGCGTGTACAAGGGAGGTTCATGGCGCGATATTCCTTACTGGTCCTCTCCTGGTTCCCGCCGCTATTTAGATGAGGATGAAGCTACCGACTATATTGGATTCCGTTGTGCTATGGCTCGTGTTGGTAGTCAAGTGGAAGGCGGTAAAGGCAAAAAGATAAAGTAACTATACAATACTATATATGTAGCAAATCTAAGAGGATGGCTTGTCAGTCATCCTCTTCTGTTTTTTCTCTGCCCGAAAGAGTGGAGTAGGTATTGATGATAAAGTACTTTTTACGTATCAAATACTCATATAGGAGCCAGACAACAAAATATCCGTTGGTGAAAATCTTATATACAAGGCCCCAAGGGTGTGGCAATGTGAAAAAAAAGTCGGCGAACCACAGTGCAATGTCGATGATGAAAAGGTAGTCCCACCACTTTTCGCGATCGTGAAATTCGGCACAGTTGATGACTCCTTCCTGCACATGGATGTGCTGGGAGGCCGACAGAAAGGGGATCAAACTCTGGATGGTCAGCACATAAGTGCCGGCCGGCATCTGTATGTTGATTTCCGGTGTTTGCATTACACCCAACACTTGCCCGTTGATGGCGACTTTGTGAGGAATGTTCATTGAGAACTTAGTCCGTTTTTGGATGATTCTTAATACCGCCATATTAGAATGTCTTAATCCATTGATTGATCATCTCTATCCGGGTACGGTATTTAGCCATTTGCTCTTCGAGGAAGCTTTCGCTGAACTTGGAGTCGCAGAACCCGTTGCCTCTGGCTATATAGGCATCATCCTCCATGGAGCAAACCAATTCGGCATAGTTCTGGAGATACTGTTCATATCGTTCCCGAAGGGTGTACAAATCTTCCAGAGATGCTCCAAAAGTTTCGTTTGGTGCGAAAGAAAAGGTCTTTTTCATAATTACTTATAAAAAAAGAGGGCATGGCACCCTCTTTTGCATATTCAGGAGTTTGATTATTCTGCTAAAACGAGAATTTTTTCGTTTAATACTTCGACTACACCACCGTTGATATCGAAAAAAAGCGTTTGATGGTCGTCTTTGGTTTCAATTTTCACTTGTCCTTTGTGGAGAGCAGCCACCAAAGGGGCGTGGTGTTCGAGGATTTCGAACAATCCGTCGATGCCGGGCAGTTGCACAAGCGTCACTTCACCAGTATATACGGATTCGGCTGGAGTTCTGATCTCAAGGTTCATAGTGCGTTATTTTGATGCGGCCAACTCTTTTTCACCCTTTTCAATGGCTTCCTCAATGGTGCCCACCAAAGAAAAGGCGGTTTCGGGCAGATGGTCCAGTTCGCCGTCCATAATCATATTGAAGCCTTTGATAGTATCTTCGATGCGTACAAACTTGCCAGGTATGCCGGTGAATTGTTCAGCAACGAAGAAGGGTTGGGACATGAAACGTTGCACGCGGCGTGCGCGGTGCACAGTTTTGCGATCCTCTTCAGATAGTTCTTCCATACCGAGGATGGCAATGATATCTTGCAACTCCTTATAGCGCTGGAGGGTCTCTTTTACGCGCTGGGCGGTGTTGTAGTGCTCTTCACCTACAATGTCGGGAGAGAGGATTCGAGAGGTTGAGTCAAGAGGATCAACGGCTGGGTAGATACCGAGCTCGGAGATCTTACGGCTCAGCACCGTAGTGGCATCCAAGTGCGAGAAGGTGGTGGCAGGTGCAGGGTCTGTCAAGTCGTCGGCAGGCACGTAGATTGCCTGTACGGAGGTGATAGAGCCGCGCTTGGTGGAGGTGATGCGCTCCTGCATGGTGCCCATCTCCGTGGCCAGTGTAGGTTGGTAACCTACAGCAGAAGGCATACGGCCCAGCAAAGCAGAAACCTCAGAACCAGCCTGTGTAAAACGGAATATGTTATCGACGAAGAAGAGGATGTCACGGCCACCAGTGGTCTCGTCACCATCGCGGTAGCCCTCGGCTACAGTCAGTCCCGACAAAGCCACACGCGCACGTGCTCCAGGCGGTTCGTTCATCTGACCAAACACCAATGTAGCCTGCGACTTGGCAAGTTCTTCCATATTTACTTTCGAAAGATCCCATCCGCCAGCCTTCATGCTCTCCAAGAAATCATCTCCATAGCGGATGACATTGGATTCGAGCATCTCACGCAATAGGTCGTTACCCTCACGTGTACGTTCACCCACACCAGTGAAAACGGTCATACCGCCGTAGTTCTTGGCAATATTGTGAATCATCTCCATAATCAACACGGTCTTGCCTACACCAGCACCACCAAACAGACCAATCTTACCACCTTTGGCATAGGGCTCAATCAAGTCGATGACTTTGATGCCGGTATAGAAAACTTCTTGAGAGGTGGACAGATTGTCAAATGTGGGCGGATCCCTGTGAATGTCACTGCGCTTGGCACTCTCTATCGCACCGATGCCATCAATGCTGTCACCGATAACATTCAAGAGGCGGCCATTGATATTCTCGGTAGGCATAGTAATCATACGGCCGGAAGCAACCACTTCCATGCCGCGATGCAAACCATCCGTAGAATCCATGGAAATGCAACGCATCGTATTTTCGCCAATATCTTGCTCGCATTCCAAAATCAATTTGTCACCATTTACTTTAGTCACTTCCAGTGCATCGTAGATGTTAGGAAGTTTGCAATCCTCTTCGAAGTGCACATCTACCACAGCACCAATAATTTGGGAAATTTTTCCTTTTATTTGTTCTGACATATTATTAAGATAATTTTCAATCAAAAATTTGAAGCGCCAAAGATAAAAAAAATATGAATAGAATGAGTAATATTTTTTTTTGCAAATTGTTTGGGCGAATTGAAAAAAAATGTATTTTTGCAGCCGAATTTAGCAAGCGGAAGTAGCTCAGTTGGTAGAGCACAACCTTGCCAAGGTTGGGGTCGCGAGTTCGAGTCTCGTTTTCCGCTCAAAGTCTTACAAAACAATAAAAATCAGCAAATTACAAACGTGGTTTGCTGATTTTTGCTTTTGAATCGGAACAGAAATGGGACAAACTGTCTTTCTTTGGATTTTGTCATTAGTTTTTCCAAGTTGAACTTATCTAATGATAAAAAATATAATTGAATTACAATTTCGCCTCCATCGTGTTTCTTAACTCCCCGTCCATGATGCGACGGCTGTACACATCGATGATGGACGCGAGGTGCACGAAGCCGTGATGCATAAGAATGTAGAGGATGTCCATCTCCCCCAGGCTTATAGTAGTAACTCGACCGTGACAAGCCCAGAAATACGCATTGCTGCAACATGCTGAGGCTCGAATGATTTGACTCCACTATCCGCTTGAGCACACTAATGGGGGATGCCGGTCACAACTTTTTTTAGGAAGTCCACCATCATGTCTGGCTGGCCTATCCTGGCGTGCAGCTCGTGGATTTCCTTTTAATAACCGTCCAACAAACCCTACCGCATGCTGATCCGGTTCACCCATCCGTATCCGCTTTTTTGAGGTCAACAACGAGCGAGGCCTTGTACCGTTCAACCAGCCGGTCGTGCTGGAACAGGCCATAGATGGCGACGGCCAACGCCCCGAACAGGTCAAGAACTAAGTCCAGCATAGTGTCGCGCAGTGCCTCGTGGCCGCAAAGCGGCACGTCCTCCGCAGAAATAATGGAACTGGTTGTGGTGGCCATAAACTGTTGGGTGTTGGTGCCCATGATGCTGTCGTAGGTGAACTCAATGATTTCCCAGCAGGCCCCCAACCCCATGGAGAACATCACCAGAAAGAGAGCCAAAAACCATTTGTTCAAGTAGATGTATTTGTCATTTTCCGCCATGATGATATGGATGAGCCACAAGGCGACCATCGACAATAGGATGCCCGACTCTGCGTGCAGCAGCTTGTCCCACCAGGGAAATTTCCCGTACAAGTCTATGCCGTCGCCAAGTATAAGGGAAGAAAAGCAGAAAATGAATATTAAGGCGGACAAAAGCCAAGGGACTTCCACGTTCAGCCTGCGTTTCAGGAATGACGGCAGGCGCATCAGCAGCAGCATGGCCACATATTGCATCCCGCGGAATACCACCTCGTCCCATGGTTTTTGATGGGCTATGAGCCATACGACGTTGGCGACGCCCATAAGCGCCAAAATCCAGAACAGAACGGTGTTGGCAGTGTGCAGACGGTATATTTTCTCTTTTTTTTGATTCTTACTCATGACCTTTATGATTATGGTGTTAGGATGAATTTCACAGCTGTGACGCCACTATACGGGCGGCGGCCTCCCTGACCTTATTCTTGAATGGACGTGCGTCCCACTCGTGGGCCTCGATGTATAGCGACTGCGCCTCGTCAGCCAAGAAGATGGCCTTCAGCTCCCGGGCGTAGGCGGCCGATTCGATGACGGCGGCTATCTCCTCGCAGAGCAGATAGCTGCGGGGGTCGATGTTGCACGAGCCGACTACCGCCACGGTGTCGTCGCTGACGATAATCTTGGAGTGCATGTAGCCGGGCTGGTACACCCCGATTCTGACCCCCGCCTTGAGCATTTCGGCAAAGTAGCTTTTGGATGCCCACTGGGTGGTCTCCCCGCGGTCGCTGCGAG
>CALDIA010000215.1 GCA_937901455.1 uncultured Bacteroidales bacterium
TGGCTGCCGCTTGGTGAGGCGGGGATTGAAATCGCCCGATGAAATCTTGTCGCCCTTTCAGGGCTTGGATGGGCAAGGCCTACCTTGCACCGATGCGGAACGGCAAGGCCTGCGCTCCTTTGCCGTCATAGCGGACAGGAATCCGCCATCCCTGAGCGGAGGAGGACACACTGATTGAAACACTACCCTTCGCCCATCTCGCTCTGATTCCACTAACTGATAAAAAAGACAAATCAGACAATTGTTCATAAGCCAAGTTCTTGTACTCTTTAACCTCACTGTAATACGAAACAATTGAATACTCGGAGAAGAATTTCTTTACATCAACCGTAACCTTAATTTTGTTGGTGGTAAGAGGCCATTTTTTTATTTCTTCAAAGTCATTTCTCATACTATTCACCCCCCCTCTTCAACAAGCTTCCTTAACAATTCGATTGCCGAAGGAATGACTTTCCCTTCTTCATCTATCAACCCGCCAATCTCCCGAATCTCATCCATACCAGAATCTTTCATTCTTAGCATATTCACCGTTATCAATTCACAACCAAGCCTTTTTTTCTTCATTTCTCGCTTTTTCGCAGTAGGAATATCGCCTTTTTTATCTGAATGGTCTGCATTAGGATTCATGTTCTTAACATCAAAAGCGATTTTATAACTTCCATCTTCACGACAAACAACAAAATCTGCCAATTCATAGTTTTTGCCCTCCAAATGCCTTAGCGAAACTTCTGTACACTGGGTATAATGCAGCAACAATGCTCTGAAAGCCTCCTCTCCTATTTCACCTGCATAATCCGTTGCGAGAATATTTGGGTGAAGTATACGGCCGTCTCGTTTCCAACCTTTAGCAAACCCATGTTTTTCAAAATGATTTCTAATTACATCATTTTTCATTAGAACATCAAGTCTAACCAAAGATGGTGAGATGGAACTCGGATACTGCTTACCTTTGCTTATAGGACAAATCCTTTTGTTCTGGTCATACGCGCAAACAAACTCGCTTGATTCATTTCGTTCCCATTCACCATAACATTTATGAATGAATGTCAAATATTTATCTTCATCTTCCAAATCTTCCCAACTTGATATTACTGGTTTTTTGATGATTGTCTGTTTGTAACTCTGAATCATCCGTTGGCTTCTTTGAACAATGTATGGGATGTCGTTCAGGTCCTCTTCTTCATCATATTCATCGCCATCCCAATCATCGTGAGGAGTAAATCTAAGGGCTTGCCTGCGCACCATGTCAAGCCTTCTTTGAGCTTCATTAGCATCATGGCATCTTCTGACTTCTGCCGATGAACTAATATCATTTTTCTCAATGTTTTTATTATAGATGATGTATTCCGCAAGAGACCTAAACTCCATCGTCATCGATTTATTAGTATTCGATGCATCAAAATATGTTTCCATTGATTCATCAAACAGAATATATGTTGTATTCGGCTTGTTCCTTGTACGACATAACCTTCCAACAGCCTGCTCAATAATGTTCCGAGCCCATGCAGCCTTGTCGTCTGCAATACCCAATTCGGTCTTTTCACTAAAATAAAACACATTCGACAAAGCCTTATACAACCACTGCGCAACATCAAATTTTGACAAGCAACCTCTTTCGCACAACATCATCAAAACAAGCATGGCGTTGTAAATGCTCTTCTCATACGATGTTTCTGTGTCATCCTCATTCATCATAAGATATGCCGTAGGAGACTGCAAATAAACAGCGTCCCAATCCTTTTTCAACTTCAATCTGTCGGTTTCCCAATTATCGCCAGAAACGAAGTCCAAACCTTCAGGTATGTTATATTGCATGTTTGTGCCTGCCTTGAAACTATTATAAGCAGAAACCAACATTATTTTAGCGTCTTTATTGCCTCCAAGTTCCTTTAATATGTTGTTCTCAACCGTTTCCCATTCTTTTGTAATGCGAATATGGGTGTTATCCCAGTCATCTGGAATATCATCGCTCATTTTCGACGGCATAGAAACGTAAGAACCATCAATAAGGCTACTCAGAACTTGGATTTGGTTTTTGTCCTTGTCGCCCGTTCTGTTTTGGAAGAAGATCATGCTATGGACATCATCATGATTGATAAACCAATGATAAGCTTCTATGAATTGGAAAAGACGATACAGTTGGTAACATACATCTTTCAAATTCTTGTCCGCTCGTTTTAACAATCTTAATGTGTTCCTAAACCAAAGATCATCCAAGCCTTCTTGACGAGCCTCCTTTGAAAACATTTCTCTGTATTTTTGGGGCAGTTCTAAATGGTTTTCTCTTTTTTCTTCAAACTCAAAGTGTTTCAAAGGTATTATTTCAATCTGGTGTCGGGATGGATATGCTTTTTGGTTCAATTCATCAAATTTTATCCTATCCTTTTCTGAAAGCGTGTGAAATTTTTCACCCAATATTTGTTCCAGATACTTGATGTCGAAATTGCTCACTACGGACATGCTTGATGCGGTGGCCGAACAAAACACTACAGTCGAATTGTCAAAACGAGTAAGGTCGAGGATGATTTTTTCTGGAGTGATAGAAATCTCGCGACAAGACAGTCTTACTCTATGTTGGTTATCTTTTTCATCAATTTCTTCCTGAAACAGTTGAACGCCTTGGGAATAAACTGAATAATCTGGCAATTTTAAAGGTTTTTCATCCTTGGTTTCAATCTGATTCTTTCGATTGGTCATGAATTCATACTGTTGTTGCTCAAATTGATATTCAGATGCTGTTTCAAACCGCGAGAAAAAAGTATGAATTTCCCTTTCCAGAGTAGGATAACCATAATAATTGCCTTTTGAAGCCGTGTTGTTAGCAATTTTCTTTATTTCAGCATTAAATCTTTCCCTGCTGTTTCCCAATGCTTCACCAATGACTTTGCTGAACTGCGATTTCAAGACCTTGATATTGCTTGAAATCAATGAAAGAAAATCATCTAAAGGGCAAACGATATCGTATCTTTCCTTCAACGACGACATCGCGTCCTTGCTGTGAACAAGTCTAAAATGCCTCTCTCCTTTTCGATAACAGACAAATGAATTGGTTTGGTCATTACTTTTGGCAATATTCAGCCTAACCGCCGGGCCAGAGAAAAACACACCTCTACGGTATTCCTCAACATCTTCATTCCCATCAAGAAAAATGCTTTTGTATGGCTTTACGCCTTCAAAGGTCTTCTCCCAATTCTTCTCTATGAATGACCTTGACTTATAAATGCAACTTTCCAATGCATCACCATAGTATTCGTTGGAGATATGTTCCGGACTTTCAAGAAGTGTTTTATACTGCAAATAACCATTATACCCATTCGCATATCTTTTTTGGCCGCCTCCATTGTCAATTGATTGGTCGATGATAGCATCTCTCATGGCGATTGCGGCTTGGTCGGATTCGTCAAAGAGAATCAATGTCCTTTTGTCTTTTTTCGGAAAATCCGACATTTTGATTTTATCTGACAAAATGGGATCTATTCCATACATAGCTTTATGAACGGTCATAAGAAGAACCTTTTTGTCATTAAACTCGACCTGGGGATAGACTTTAGCCAAAGAAGGAAACCGTTTTTTAAGGGAAGAAATCGAAATCTTTTTCCCTTGATTCGTATGTTCGTAATGTTTCTTGAACAGTTCAAAAAAAGACCTTACCGCCTTGCGCAGATTGGTTTCGCCTTCGTCAAGTTGTTGCTGGATATAGTCGTTTTGGTTGTTGTCATAATATGTTTTGACCAAATCCATAATACCGTCAGCCACTTTTTTAACCCATCCAAAACTATAACGCAAATCATTAATTCTGACATTTTTATTGTCTTTCTCTTGGTCACAAATATCCCGCCACATCTCATCTAACAAGTCGGACAAATAACCTTTATCAATCGCTTCCAAAAGGACTTCCTTGTTGTTTAATACCACCAATTTATCTTTAGGCTTGATGCGACTATATGGAGAAAAGACAAAACGGTCTATTTCTCGATTCATACCTTCAACCAATTTGTTTTGAACACATAGGATTATAATTCGGTCATAAAAATCGGGATAGTATTCACATGTCAGTTTTCCTATGGTATAAGATTTACCACCGCCTGTGGCAATATCACAAATGTGCAACCCGGGTGAAACATATTTCTTAAATATGCTTTCGACATGTTCACTTAGTTTCTCTTTGATACTTTCTTCCATATATAGCAATTTCTATCAATTTTTAATAATGTTGTTTCATAGCTATCACTCCCCTAACCCCGCCTTTCGGATTCTCTACATCACCTTTGTAACGAG
>CALDIA010000216.1 GCA_937901455.1 uncultured Bacteroidales bacterium
GATCGGCGGGCTTGTTTGTTTACCCGCTTTTATAACTTTCCAAGTTGAACTTATAGGGGCAAAAGTAACATTTACCTCTTTCACTTCTCAAAAGAAGTAAACAAATTACTAACGACAATATTTAATAATTAATAACCCATGGTATGTTTGGCAAGGAAGTCGCGCACAATAGGTTCTGGGTTGCGAATGCTTTTCTGAAGCCATTCCAGATAAAGGTCGGCATGTTCATCATCGGTCAGTTGCCAGGCAACATCCGAGTGACGCAGGCGTTCGGAGGCATGCGACAGGATAATGGCAGCGGAGTTGGAGATGTTGAAACTCTCGGTAAAACCATACATTGGGATGAGCACATTATAGTCGGCGCAGGCCACGGCCTCTTCTGACAATCCTGTAAGTTCTGTGCCAAAGAGGAAGGCGGTCTTCTGTGCCACAGCAATATCAAAAATAGTCTTTTGTTTCTCATCAGGAAGTGTGGCCACCACGGTGTAGCCCTTGGTATGTAGGTCATCAATACATTGTTTCATATTATGCTCGGCATAGGGGTAATGATGCAGTGTGAGCCATTTGTCAGCTCCCATGCTGATATCCTTGTGCACGTTAAACTCATTCCTGTTTTCCACAATATAAGCATCTTGGACGCCGTAGCACTCACAGGAGCGCATCACCGCACTGATATTTTGTGTTTGATATAGGTCTTCCAACACCACGGCAATGTGGCGGGTTCTTAGATGCAGAACTTCTTTAAGACGTGCCTGTCGTGGTTCAGTAACAAATTGTTCCAGATGTAGAATCAGTTCTTGGCGTATATGGGGACTTAGTGTACACATACGATTGTATTTATTGTTTCTTTTTAAGCGGTTCGAGGTTGGAGGTTGTGACGAGCATATCCCTGCGCCATTTAAAATAGCCCATGACAGCCACCACCACATACACAATAAAGAGCACTGCCGTAGGATAGAGGCCTTTCCAAAGATAAAGTGCGGTAGAGACCACATTGACCACAATCCAGAGCAGCCATTGTTCCAGCCATTTCTTAGCCAGCATATACATGGCAACAATACTGAGCGAGGTGGTAAAGGCATCGCCAAAAGGCACGGGGCTGTCGGTAAAACGCACCAGTACAAAAGCGATGAGCGCGTACACCAGCACAAAGATAATGGTAAGTTTTGGAATCATGCTTTTCGGGGTATGTTGTATAGGATCGGCCATGGCGGCATTTTCTCCCGGCAGACTGCCATATCCTGCACGCGAGCGCTTGAGCCAGGCGCACAATCCATACACATTGGCACCAATGTAATAGAGGTAAACAGCCGCATCAGCATAAAACTTGCCTTGAAAAAATATGATCACATAGCATAGTGACATCAGTATGCCTGCGGGCCAAAGCCAAACGTTGGCCTTATATTCCAATATAAGATAGATAATGCCAATAACGGCGCCTATGATTTCCAGCACATCCATAAAGTCATTTTTCAGGCCGCAAAAATACACAAAAGGAGTCCATTTGCCAAACAAAAAGGGGCGTGCATTTTCCTACACGCCCCATCATCACCCAAAAACTTTACTTGCTGATATCTTTTTAGGTGTTTTTGTCAGCTAACGTATGTTGGCAGTTAGAAAAGGGAGAAGCCTTCCAAGGTTACAGCATCATGCAATTCCTACTCCCATTGGCTCAGGCGGTCAATCACCTCATCGGGCTGGGTGTTGATGAACTGCTCGTAAACGCCCACATTATCCACATACGCGCTTATCGCGTTGCTGGTGGTGAGCACATACTGGTTGTCATCACAAGAACTAAAAACTAACGCCCATCTTAAGCATAAAACCTGTCAGCATTGGGACGTCAACCCCATAGCTTACTCCGCCAAACAGACTACACTTATCATTAATCCTAGCGTTCGCGCCTAAAAATACTGACGCCAACGCCCCCAATTCATAAGAGACCCGAACTGGGTTAAAGCCTCGGGACCTTTGCGAAACATCCAAGATTTCAAGCACGCCTGCACTAAACATAAACATTGGGCTCCATTTTTTATCAGCCAATACAATATATCGCAAATTAAAATATAAACGAAAAACAAATTCGTCAATATCGTGTTTCCCCAGTTCCAGATCCTGCTTATCCACAACCTTATAGTCCAAATAGCTGAACCCGACCCCGCCCCCAAGAACGAGATGCGGGTTCAGTTGTCTTCCATAAACTTCTTGAATACCGACCCCTCCGCCAAAACGATGCATGCTGAAATTAAACAATCCATCCAATTCTATGGCATGATAGGATTCTCCTTTCTTGATCTTTGGTGTTCCTTCCAAGTCCTGTGCCGTCAACATAATCACCATTGACAACATTGTAATTATTAATAAAATCTTTCTCATATTTTCACTGTTTAATATTCAACTTATCTGCAATCAAGATTGTGTAAATACAGGACCCCATCATTTGTCTCATATATGGAGGAATCATCACTCCGAATTCCATAAGATGAAAATATATCATCGTGTCTGATTCTGAAACGATGACCTACTCCGAAGTCATAATTATTTGCTTTCATACCATGAACAATATGCCCGTTCGGTTGGACCTCTGAGAAACTATCACAAACCTGACTACCACTACTTGTTATCTCTCCTCCAAAAGAGTTGAAAATAGTGTGGGCTCTTTCTCTTTTCCAACTACCGTTTGTTTTCTTCTTATAGTGAATCGTTTTAACGATTATACGATGAAATATCATATTGTACGTGGCAAAAGAATGAACCAACTTGTAATTATTGTCAACATCTATAATCAATGTGACACCACGAGTAATATTCTTACAACAATTCCCTGTCCCTGATATGGAAACTGTCTGTTTATCACTCGCAACACACCCATCAGAAAATTCCACCATTAACTCTATTGTGAAATTACCGTCATTCTCAAACAGAACAGTAGGATTGGCCTCTGATGACACCCTGCCATTACCGAATGACCAACTATAACTTATGATTTGCGCATCCTCGTCACAATGGTGTGGATATGTTCCCACCTTGCATAATACTCCTTCTTCTGTCATTGTCAAAACAGGTGTTGTAATGAAAGCTATACAGTCCTGAACCTTGATTGTCTTAGAACATTCCATGTTTATTCCATTTCTCAATTGGACATTGGCTGTGATCTCATACTCTCCTGATGTCTCGTAATAATGAACCGTATAACGTTCTGATGACGAAGTATTATCACCGAAATTCCAATATATCGATGATATGTTCCCCAAATGTGAAACTATTTCAAATTGGAAAGTCCGCGGACAGCCATCTGTCACCAATTGAACAAGCCATAGCATTTGGTCACAAGGCGCATCTTCACCTTCAATGTCTTCTATTCTCTTATCACCTACCAATGGCCTTGCAATTCCAGATTTATATGCCCTAAATGTCCCCTCGAATTCTCCGAAATTATACCAAAGTGATAAAACCGTACTGAGATCTTGGTAATCATTGTTGGGTATTAAAACCTGTTGTTGTTCCCCAAACAGGTAGAGGTCACTCCCCACGGAGACAACGCTATTTGTATTAAGAATGCTCCGCATACATTCTGACACTATATAGTGCTGTTCTGGATTATTCCGAAAAGAGAGTCTGCCTTGTCTCTCCAATGTTAACACCTCGGCTTCAATCTTGCTTCGCAATGATGAAAAATTATAATGAGCATCAAATACGTATAAGATCGGAAAAATTGGAAAGCTGTCAGAAGTGTTGAACACGGCATAATCTTCATCTAATTCCATCAAGGAATCCATCAGCTCGGAGTAATAAACCAATGTGTCATACAACAACGCAAGTATGGTGTCATTCGGTATTTGCAGCACGTTATAAGTGGTATTATTACGTATATGTAAAGAATCTATATCTTCTAAGAATTGCAGAACCTAATTCCTCATTAAAAACTGATTCAGAAGAGTTGGATTATAGAAAGATGCTTCTTCTTGTATCGGCGTGATTGATTCATCAAGCACCTGACTTTCGCAACAAATAGGCATTTGCATAATTGCTACAGCCAAAATAATTGTTTAAAAAAAGTTTATTTTCATAAAACGTACAATGTTATAAATTAACTGCTATATTTATTTAGTATCTTCATCATGCAGTTCCTACTCCCATTCGCTCAGGCGGTCAATCACCTCATCGGGCTGGGTGTTGATGAACCGCTCGTAAACGCCCACATTATCCACATACGCGCTTATCGCGTTGCTGGTGCTGAGCACATACTGGTTGTCAATGAGCAATTGCTTGATATTGCGCAATGCCTGTGCCGCCTCCATGTTGTGCAGTGTCTGCTCAATATATTGGATGTCGGCGTCATACAGCGCCATCATTTCTGGAGTGGCCTCCACTACGATCTTGGGAGTTCCGCCTTTCTGGCCAGGGCTTCCACCATTCCCAAGACCGCCACATACTGGCTGGCCCGCCACACAAGTACAGTTGCAAGGTGACTCATAGGTGCGGCATGAGCCACGCCGGCACTCCACCTCGCAGCAGGGGGTTTTATTATCCTTGGATTCTAAAACCTCGTTAAGACCAACACTTTGTGTCTGGGTTCCCTCATTGCAGGAAACAAGTCCGAATGCCACTCCCGACATTACGAACAAAAGAATGAATAACTTTTTCATCATTATTAATTTTTATAAGGATAATAAAGGGTTGTATGTTTGATATTAGTAGTGATCCTTTTGATTCTGAATTATTCAGCGTTCTCTATTTTCTTCATGATCCGTTCCTTCCTCGTCTTGAAACAATGTATATAGCCCAACTCGATACCAAGATAGTTGTGTCGGTAGGTCATGGAGCCATATTCGTTATGATGCAGCCGGTATTTGTAATATCCTGAGAATTTATCTTGGAACGCCAGATTTGCCACCACCCCAAACCGTAAAAGGTCATGGTAAGGCAACTGGTAATACACTCCCAGATTCAATTGGGCATCCACTTTCAGCTTATAACCATTCGCATCGTATAAATAAAACGAACAATCATGTGCTTCATCACCATAGAATATCATCCTGCACATCGCCTCGGCTACATCAGGGTCGGACCGCACAGCATAATAGGTTGCCTGAATAATATCTATCAAGTTAATGCCTATCCTGCCATATAAAGACCATCTGCTCTGTTTTATAGGCAGGCTAAATTCCATCTTGATAGGAATCTGTAGAGAATAACGCCTGTCTTGAGCTTTGATCGGGAAAAAATGTTCTCTAAAGTTCTCCATCGGAAACAACTCGGTACAATATTGCCGAAATGCAAGTTGAGATGTAGTACCTATATCCAGACCTACTGAAAAACCAAAATAGTCACAAAAATGGTAAGAGAACTCCAAACCCGCCTTCCAGCCCAGGGCTGGATAAGCCTTGGGCTCGGGCAAATCCCCGGCAATCCTATGCACACACATCTTCTCGGCCACATTGCCCTCCACGTTGACACCAAGATGAAATCCGTTAGTGAAAACGGGGTACTGCTGGGCGCTAACTTGATTTAAACAACTAAAGCATACGACAAACAAACAAGTAATAAAAATCTTTCTTTCCATATTATTCAAAAAATATGATTATTCAAATTCAAGGTCAAACGTTTGTGAGTCTGGCATTCCTATCCGTACTTCAACCGTAGCATCTTCTGTGAAAACGCCAAAAGAGTAGTTGTATGTAATGTAATCTACACCCGTATGCTGGTATGTAAGTCTGTCTGAAAAGCACTTGACATTTTTCAAATTCGGTAGGGGTTGGTGTAAAAATCCTTCATCGCGCGACCAGCTCAAGAAAACATTTAACGGAGTATATTCCTTGGTCCCTAAGGCAAGACTTGGCATCATTGAACAAGGAAGACGTTTTTTCCGATATACATTCTGCCCGCCATTATTAGTTCTCACATATTGATAATTTACCAGTTTATATGTGATCACATGCGAGATAATCAAACCTCGACGACCTTTTACCATCCATTCTGAGAAATCATTCGTTCCTATTGATTCAAAATCAGAAAAACCAAGTCTGACGATGGGTGTGCTACATGAAAATTTCTTGAATGCCGGCATATCTTCGATATCCGGATCCTCATATACATCATCTTTTACAATAAAGTTCTCCGGCAACTCAGAAATGTCAGCATTCCTGTTCCGCAGCCAGCTGTCCAACAAAGCAACCGGGGCAAGGACCAATACACTGTCCCTGAATTGATATAAGGTATCATGCACACACACTTCATGATACGGGGTATGAACAGCCTGCTCCGACTCTAGTATGAAAATATTGTCTATAGGATTGTTTCCTGTACAACCATTATTCATCCAGCTGCTCGTCTGTTCCTCCTGAAGATCGAATAGCATCAGGCCCGAAATTCCATATTGATCCTCAAACATCTTGACAGGCAGAAATTCGGTGTATCCCAACTCCTCTTCCACAGCCAACAATTCTTCTTCTGAAAGATTGCTGTATGCCTGACAAAACAGACTATCCCATAACCTGCAATCTTCCGTAAGCTGGCTCATCACATATTCGTATTGCTCAACCGTACTAAAACTTAATATGTTGCCATTCAATAAGTTGATTGTTCCATATCTTCTGGCGGGCATCTGATCGTATATCTGCTGCAGCTCTTCAGGAAGCGAGTTGTATAGTTGGCTCTTCAAAAGATGCTGGTCTTTACATCCTGCAAGAAGGAGAAGAACAATAAAAGTTGAGCAATAAATGAATAACTTTTTCATCATTATTAATTTTTATAAGGTTAATAAAAGGGTTGTATTTTTGATATTAATAATTGCGTATCAGATATTGGGCAAATAAATCTTCCAAGTCATAAAAAGCCAAAATACAAAGGCTTATAGCCAACAGTTGCCTCCCATCTGCTTAAGAGAAGCCTAACCACTAAGGCTCTGGAAGTAAAAATCTAGTCCTGCAAACAAAAAAGAGTATCATGCCTATTGGATTACTCCCCGCCACCAGCCATGCAATAAGTACGGGTGCATCCACTTTCTTCTTTAGCCTAAGTACTATCATATATATCCAGAACAACATCACTATTACAAAATAGCATGTGAAAATAATATCATATCTATTCATTGTTTTTACTGTTTTTATGGGTTAATACAAATGGAAATGCTATACCTGCCGTAATGAAGATATAGAAAAGATATTGGACAATATCCGTTTGTGAGAACCTACCTTGTCTCATTCTTCGGATGCACAACACCAAGGACAAGACCCACAGCAGAGACCACACACTCAAAAAAACACATAATATACACAAAGTTATTCTACTCATAGCGCACTAATTTACATGATTCCACAATCCTCCAAGTATTTCCTCTCCGCATAAAGCCAGATCCACCAATGCTGACCCAGGCAACCCCGCAACATAAGCTATTGTCCCTATTGTCGTTTCGAAATGACCGTCAAGCTGATATGTCATGCAGGAGCTCAATTGACGCTCCAAACGAGTATCACCCTCTTGATTGTTATAATGTTCTCGAGGGAACTGTCGCTTTAACTCCATAGAGCTTAGTGTATAAAAAGCTTTCGAAATTCCAAGAAATGTATAGGCGTAAACTGTGACTCTAATTTTTGCATCATTACTGAGGTTGGAATATATGATCATAGTATCTACATTCGCCATGCGTGCGCATAAGATGTCATATTGATAGGCGTATTGTTTAAAATCATTGTTAATCAAATAATAAAAAGTTTTTTCTAAAATTGAAATCGAATCCACGGATGGCATTGCAAATTCATGCAAATCAAAAGAGGCTTCAAAATAACCAGCAATTGCATCCTCAAGACTTTCAGTATATTCCTCTCCACAAACAATCTGCAGGCAGCAATCAGTTGTGGCATCTACAATCCATGAAAGTGCTTCAGGGTTGAATGCTGTCTCAAAATCTTTCCCAGGCATAGGTTCCTTCTCGCAACCAGCAAAAAACAAGAGAACAGTGCTGATTAGAAAATAAATGAATAACTTTTTCATCATTATTAATTTTTATAAGGATAATAAAGGGTTGTATGTTTGATATTAGTAGTAGGCCTATTCATTGGTTGTTTGGTTTCGGGAGCAAATTTAGTAATACATATAATACAAAAAACACCTGTCAAGCCCCGAAATCTCAACTATGCCGAAATTATGCCGAATATGCCGAATATGCCGAAATTATGCCGAAATTATGCCGAAATTATGCCGAAATTATGCCGAAACACCATTCCACAACATGGGCATTATACATAAAAAACGTATTTTTGCCGCATTAAAACCCGATAAAAATGAAAAAATCTGGAAACTTTTGGCGCATCCTATTACATCTCCTGTTTTGGGCAAGCTTCTTCTACATCTTCATCGTATGCAACTTCTTCAGGCCCTACCCTTTCTATCATCCCTATAAAGAGTGGGTCCTTGGTTTCCTGATCATGGCTGCCTGCTACGCCACCTACTTTTGGACCGTCCCCAGATTCTACCTGAACGGATACACCAAAAAGTTCTTTTTAGTCTCCTTGGCAGGATGCCTGCTCCTGACCGCCTTCGAAATGGGCTTCCTCTGGAACGACATCATGCCTTTCGCCAAACAGCGCCCCGACCTCCGGTCGATCTATATGCTGCAGATGTTTGTCATGATCCTGCTCCGCGACGGATGCCTTGTCGGCCTTTTCTTTATCCTGAAAACCGACCAATACTATGCCGCTGAACTGCACAAAATAAACACCAAACATATCGCTGAAAGCTCCCTGCTCACCATTGCTGTCCAAAACAACAACACCGTTCAGGTCCCCTTGAAGGACATTGTATATATCCGCCACCAGAAAAACTATTCATACTACTATCTTACCGACGGCAGAAACTTGTGCCAATACATCTCCCTGTCCAAAATTGAAGAAAACATACCTGCAGACACCTTTGTCAGAATCAACAAAAATACTTTGTTGAACATACAGCACATTGTACAAACCAACATTCAGCAACACACAATTACCACTACCCTCACGAACCTGCAGACTGGCGGACCCGTCACGCTGAGTCTTTCGCCCATCTATGCACAATCCATTATGGATTTATAAGGAAAGTGTTTGGCAAAAAAACGACTTCACCGTATTGAACAAACCCCGGACCTCATTCTGGGAAATAGGCTCGGGGTTAATATTTTACAGGGTGGCGGGATTTCAGAAACTAAACCCTATTTTAAATGTAAATCCTGTCAGCAGCGGAACATCCATGCCATAACTGATACCTCCATAAAAGCCATGTCGATTGGTCAGTTTATAATGGACACCCATAAACAAAGAAGCAAAAAAACCAAACTCGGAAGAGAGTTTGACTGGTTCACAACCTCTATAGCTCTGTGGGATATCTAACAAACCGATGGCCCCGGCACTCAACATGAGCATAGGGCTCCATCTCGTCTTTGCCAAGACGATGTAACGAAAATTGACATATAGCCGAAAGACAAACTCATCAATATCAAATTCCTCATAATGATTGGCAAAGTGGTCCACTCCCTTGAAATCCAAATAGTCGAAGCTCAACCCTCCTCCCAGAACCAAATGGGGATTGAACTGTTTTCCATAAATCTCATGAATACCTACACCACCGCCAAAACGACCGGAATTGAAATTGAACAACCCATCCAACTCAACTGCATGATAGGGGACTCCCTTGGAAGATTTTGTGGTAAGTAACGTATCCTGTGCCTGCATGAATGACACAGAGAAAAACATTAATGATAAAATCAATACTTTTTTCATAATTATTAAGTTTTTGACAATTTTTTTCTATTTTATCTACAGGTTTTATCATGCAAGAACAAAGCCGCATCAGAACTCATGATTTCTGATGTAACGCTAGATTGAACCACATATTTTGAATAAATATCATCTCTTCGAATCCTGAATCTTTGTCCGACCCCATAATCATAATTATTAACTTTCCTATTGTAAACACTCAGACCATTAGGATGAATCTCTGTAAACACATCGCAAACCCTGCTTGTACTATTCGTAAGGAATCCGCCGAACGAATTGCGCAACCTGTAAGCATTGCTCCTTTTCCAGTTGCCATTTGGACGTTTCGAGTAATGTGTCGTCTTTACCACAATTCGATGAAACGGATAAACATTATAAGTTGAAAAAACATGTAATATCTTGTGAGTATCATCCGTGCTAACAACCGTAGAAATATCTCTGGAAAGATTCTTACAACAATTATCTGTACCTTTCACTGGAATCACACAGCCATTAGAAGCAACACAGCCGTCCGAATAGGTAATTGTCACTTGAACGTTAAAGCGCCCGTCATTTCTATATAGTATGGTCGGTTCTGCTTCTGTAGAATTGTCCCCATTGCCAAAGGACCAGTTGTAACTCACTATCGTTGCATCTTCATCACAATGATGTGGATACAGTCCCATCTTAAATAACATTCCACTATCTGTTAACATGGATACAGGATCCGAGAAAAAAACTACGCAATTTGATATTTTAACGACATGCGAACACTGAAAAGACTCTCCATTCTTAAGAGAAATGTAGATTGTGACAAGATAACTGCCTGGTGCTTCATATTGATGTGTAGGAATTAACTCCGTTGATGTTGTATTGTCCCCGAAATCCCAAACAATATGATCAACCATACCCCGATGGGAAACAATTTCAAATTGGAAAGTTCTAGGACATTGATCATTTATCAATGTAGTAATCAGTTGCATATAGTCACATGGATCTTCGTCTTCATCAAGATCTTCTACGAATTTGGGGTCCACTATCGGATAGGCGATTCTCTCTTTATAAGCTTTAAAAGTACCTCCAAACTCACCAAAATTATACCAAAAAGACAAAACCGTACTTAAATTCTGGATATTCTTTTGAGGAATGAGCACTTGTTGTTCTTGTCCATAAAGATAAATATCATCCCCAATAATAATGGCATTGTCTGTATTCAGTAAACTTCGCATATAATCAGATATAATATAATGGTTATTAGGGTTATAAGATGGGGACAGGCCTCTATTATGCTCCAATATTAATAATTCGGCTTCTATTTTACTCCTGAGCGATGAGAAACCTAAGAAAGAGTCAAATATGTATAATATGGGGGTCGTTGGGAAACTATCTGCGGAAAGGAAAATTTCATAGGCTTCCGTATTGTTAATCAATGAATCTATCATATTGGAATAATAAATAAGAGTATCATACAACAAAGATAGTACGGAGTCATTTGGTATTTCAAGGATGTTGCATACAGGGCTTTTCTGAATATCCAAAGAGGAGATACAAGATAAAAATTGTTGAACCTCATTTATCGTCGAGAATTGATTTAATAACGATGTAGAGTAGAAACCACCCTCTACTTGAAGTGGAATGTCTTCTTCTTGCAAAATCTGTTCTTGATAATAGGTCTGTGAATAGAGGCTTCCTAAAAGTACTGTTAACAAAAAGCATAAGATAAACTTTTTCATAATCGAAATTTTTAAAGATGTGCTGATGGCAAATATACATTTTCATTTTTAACAAAAAAATCCCTCTATCTTCAGAAATCCCAAATTATGCCGAAATTATGCCATCATGCCGAAATTATGCCGAAATTATTTGTATCAACACTGCGATTGATAGAAAAAAAGCGTACTTTTATCACATCAAAAACCGCTAAAATGAAAAATTTTGGACACTTTTGGCGCATTGCCACACATCCTCACAGACCCGCATACTGGGGGACGTGTCACGCTGAGCCTTTCGCCCATCTATGCACAATCCATTATGGATTTATAAGGAAAGTGTTTGGCAAAAAAACGACTTCTCTCACTTTGTATTGAACAAACAGAATATTCAATAGCCGTTGTGCAATCCACTTTTTTTGTATTTTTGCGCTTCACATTTTAAACACATCAGAATTATGGCAAACATAGAATTTAACGGCAAGACGTACGAGCTGGACGGTGACGGTTTCATGGTAAAGCCCGAAGAATGGACCGAAGATTTGGCCAACGTCATTGCCAAGGAAGACGGCATTAACGAATTGACGGAGAATCATTGGAAAGTGATCCGTTGCATTCGCGAGAACTACGAGGAGAAAGGCATCGCCCCCATGGTGCGCACCATCTGCAAAACTGCCGATCTCAAGTTGAAAGAGATATACGAGCTTTTTCCGCTGGGTCCTGCCAGAGGCGCCTGTCGCGTAGCTGGTCTGCCGAAACCGGAAGGGTGCGTATAGTCTAACAATATATTAAAACCACCTACTTATGACGGCAATTCAATACATCGCCCTTGCGGCGGTCGCGTTTTGTATTTGCGGGCTATCCACATTTTTTTTCAAGATAGTCAGGTTAGGCAAGCCCAAAGATCTTTCTGAGAAAAGTGGCGATGTTGCCAAAGGCGTGGTGTATTCGAACACCGAGGCCATGATGCCCCAGAACAAGGAGTCGGCTTACCTGCACCTACCAGAGTATGCAGCTGGCATTCTGTTCCATATCGGCAGTTTTGTGAGCTTGCTCATTTTCGTGCTTTCCTTTTTCCCCTTCTTTAACAGGTGGATAGGCGGGACCGACAGGATTCACTACCTCATTGCATTGCTGCCTTTGGCAGGTTGCATTTGTGGTTACATTTTGTTGTGCCGCCGATACCTGAACAAGGAGATGCGCGCATGGTCCACTATTGACGACTACCTGGCCAATTTTCTGACCTCCACTTTCCAGTTGATGACCTTGCTGTTTCTTCTATTCCCAACCACAAAGGCTGTGGTGGTCATCTACTACATTGCCTGCTGCCTGCTGTTCTGCTACATGCCCTTCGGTAAGTTACGGCATGTCGTGTACTACTTCGCCGCAAGATATCACCTTGGTTTCTTCTACGGATGGCGCAACGTATGGCCACCAAAAAAATCATAACACCATCAACCACTAAAAGTATTTCCACATGAAACTGAGTTTTCTTGGTGCAACCGAAGAAGTTACGGGCAGCAAATTCCTGCTAACCACCAAAAAAGGCACCAAAATATTGTTAGACTGCGGCATGTACCAAGGCAAGGGCTTGGAAACCGACGGCATGAACCGCGACTTAGGCTTCGACCCAACCGAGATCGACTTTCTCTTACTCTCTCATGCGCATATCGACCATTCGGGACTTATACCATATATATATAAGAAAGGCTTTCGGGGCAAGGTCTTTTGCACGCCTGCCACGCGCGATCTTTGTGCCATCATGCTGGCTGACTCCGGACGTATCCAGGAACAAGATGCCACGCAGTTTAACAAAAAGAAGGACCGAGAAGGGCAGAAGCCTATTGAGCCGATATACACTGAAAAGGACGCTGCAGAGTGTATGTCTCAGTTTATAAGTATCCCTTACAAGCTGTCGTTCACCATCACGTCCGAGATCACCATTCAGTTCATCTGCACAGGCCACATGTTGGGAGGTGCGGCCATTTATATCACTTGCAAAGAGGGTCGCAAGACTCGCACGCTGTGCTATACGGGCGATGTTGGCCGCTACAGCAAGCAGATACTCCCCGACCCAGAGCCATTCCCCTATGCAGACTATATCATCACCGAGTCCACCTACGGAGACCGTCTACACACCACCTTGGAAGAGGCGGAACTGCGACTGATGATGGTTGTGAAGGATGCCTGCGCCAAGCGACGGGGCAAACTGCTCATTCCCTCCTTTGCCATCGGCAGAACGCAAGAAATCGTCTATGCCCTGCACCGGCTGAAGCGCGCTGGCAACCTGCCCGACATCGAATGTTTCGTGGATAGCCCCTTGGCGCTTTCGGCCACTAACATCTACCGGCTGCACGATGAGGACTTCAATGAGCGCATACGAACCTTCATGGAGCGCACCCAGGACCCATTCGGCTTCGACAAGCTCACCTATGTGCGCACCATCGACGATTCCAAACGACTGAACACCTACAATCGCCCATGCATTGTCATCTCCGCCTCAGGCATGATGGAGGCCGGACGTATCAAACACCATCTGGCCAACAATATCGAAGACCCCAAAACGACCATTCTCTGCGTAGGCTATTGCGCCCCCACCACCTTAGGCGCCAAAATCATGCGAGGCGACAAAAAAGTCTCCATCTTCGGACAGCTATATGATGTAAAGGCCCACTTGGAACGTATCGATGCCTTCTCTGGTCATGCCGACTACAACGAACTCATCCAATACCTGTCGTGCCAAAAGAACAACAAGAAGCTCAAACGCATCTTCATTGTACATGGCGAAGGCAACGTGCGCGACACCTACGCCCAACACCTACGCGAAGCCGGATTCAAACAAGCATATGTCCCGAAGTTCCGGGAAAACATTGAATTGTTGTAGCACAGTTAACAATTGTCTGATAATAATTATGGAGAGACGGAATTTTGTGAAGCGTGGACGTAAAGTATCAACAATAATCTATCATCTCATCTCATGAATAATAGCATTTTGATCACTGGCGCCAACGGGCAACTCGGACGCTGTTTGCGGGACATCTTGCAGGATCGGGACGACATTTGTTGTTATTATACCGATGTGGACACTTTAGACATTTGCCAGGAAGCACAGGTTGAAGCCTTTGTGACAGGGCATGCCATTGGCACCATCATCAACGCAGCGGCCTACACCGCAGTGGACAAGGCCGAGCAGGATATGGAAAACGCTTTTCGCATTAACTGCGAGGCAGTGGGCAACCTCGCGAATGTGGCCAAAAGACACCATGCTTTTATGGTGCACATCTCCACCGACTACGTCTATGACGGGTGCACGTACCGCCCCTACACAGAAGAGGACAGACCCCACCCCATTTCTGTCTATGGCAGTTCCAAACTGGCCGGTGAAGAAGCCTTAAGGCAAAGTGGCTGCAGGGGAATCATCATCCGCACCGAATGGCTCTATTCCGAATATGGACACAATTTCGTAAAAACTATGCTCAAAGTCGGTAGCGAGAAGGAACGTATCGGGGTGGTATATGACCAGATAGGGGCTCCCACCTATGCCGGTGACCTGGCCAAGACTATTATACAAATATTGGACACGAAGCCGAAGGCTGAAGGCGTGGAACTGTTCCTCTATGCGAACGAAGGCAGCATCAGTTGGTTTGAGTTAGCCAAAACTATCATGGAAGAAGCGGGACTCCGCTGCACGACAAATGCAATTTTAACATCAGAATATCCGACAGCCGCCCAAAGGCCCTCCTATTCTTTGTTCAATTTGAGCAAAATTAAAAATAGATTTGGCATCGAAATCCCTTATTGGAAAAACAGTTTAAGCTTGGTTATCAATAAGTTGAAAAATATTTCAAAAAAAATGGCATAAAAAATGCCGACTATATGAAAAATATTGTATTTTTGCCAGCCTTTAATTCGCAACGAAAGGTTGTCACAATGTGAAGGTAAAAAGCCGTTGTAGCTCAGTGGTAGAGTACATCCTTGGTAAGGATGGGGTCATGAGTTCAACTCTCATCAACGGCTCTCTTTTTTTATAAAGTAAGGTTTAAAAAAAAATTACAAACAAAAAATTCATAAAACAATGGCAAAAGAGAAATTTGAACGTACTAAACCCCACGTTAACGTGGGTACTATCGGTCACATTGACCACGGCAAGACCACTTTGACTGCCGCCATCACCACCGTATTGGCGAATGAAGGTCTTTCCGAAATCAGATCATTCGATTCTATCGACAATGCTCCTGAAGAGAAAGAGCGTGGTATTACCATTAATACTGCCCATATTGAATATCAAACAGCCAATCGTCACTATGCACACGTTGACTGTCCGGGTCACGCCGACTATGTGAAGAACATGGTAACGGGTGCTGCCCAAATGGACGGCGCCATCCTCGTTGTGGCTGCTACCGACGGTCCTATGCCTCAAACCCGCGAGCACATCTTGTTAGCAAAACAGGTTGGTGTGCCAAAAATGGTTGTTTTCATGAACAAGGTTGACTTGGTTGACGACCCTGAGTTGTTAGACCTCGTTGAAATGGAAATCCGTGACCTTCTGTCATTCTACGGTTTCGACGGCGACAACACTCCGGTTATCCGCGGTTCTGCCCTTGGTGGTTTGAATCTCGAGCCGAAGTGGGTTGAGAAAATCAAAGAACTGATGGATGCAGTTGACACTTGGATTCCTCTGCCTCCTCGTGATGTGGATAAAGACTTCCTCATGCCTGTAGAAGACGTATTCTCCATCACTGGTCGTGGTACCGTGGCTACCGGTCGTATCGAAACTGGTGTAATCCACACCTCTGATCCCGTTGATATTATCGGTATGGGTGCTGAGAAGTTAAAATCAGTTGTTACTGGTGTTGAGATGTTCCGTAAGATCCTCGATGAAGGTGAAGCTGGTGATAACGTAGGTTTGTTGCTCCGTGGTATCGACAAAGATGAAATCCGTCGTGGTATGGTTATCGCAAAGCCGGGTTCCATCCATCCTCACAAAAAATTCAAAGCTTCTGTGTATGTTTTGAAGAAAGAAGAAGGTGGTCGTCACACTCCGTTTGGCAACAACTATCGTCCTCAATTCTACTTCCGTACAACGGACGTTACCGGTGCTATCACATTGCCTGCTGGCGTAGAAATGTGTATGCCTGGTGATAACGTAGAAATCACGGTTGAACTGTTGTCCGAAATCGCTCTTAACATGAACCTCCGTTTCGCTATCCGCGAAGGTGGTCGTACCGTGGGCGCTGGTCAGATCACTGAGATCTTAGACTAATTCAACGGTTAACTTATCAATTCAAAGCAAGGGGCTCATAAGGCCCCTTCTTTAGGGGAATAGTTTAATGGTAGAATGACGGTCTCCAAAACCGCTGATGGGAGTTCGATTCTCTCTTCCCCTGCCAAAAGCCTGACAATATTGTCGGGCTTTTTTTTTGCAAACATCCCCCATGAACTCTATTAGAATGGCCATACTTGTCCCTTTATCCAATTCTGATAAGAGAGCAAAAAATGGGCAAGCGCTAATTATCTCCATTCAATGAACGCAAAATGATTGCAAAAGGGATATATTGAAATCAACACCCCATGATTATCAGCATCATATTGTTCATCAACAACTTCGATCAAGTTCTTGGGACCTTGCAGGGTCGCGGTTACTATTCCTTTCAGCCGAAGCAACGCCGGTTAACGGACCAGAGCGGGGGTGAAATTCCAAATGGGGACTCCCTAAAAATGGTTACCAACGCATATGAAAAATAATTGAAACAAATATTGAAAAATCAAAAAAATATTTCTATTTTTGCCACGCCCAAAAGGACTCAGTTTTTTTAGGCGTTTTTCGTGTAACGAATTAATAACAAATAAATTAACAACAACTTACAAAAACCCAACATTGTATGGAAAAGATTAAATCTTTGGCAGATCTCAAAAAGAAGAGAGAACAACTCCAATCGATGGTCGGCCTCCGCGAAAATGGTGACAATGCCGAGAACTTGGTTCAAATCAAAGTTGCCATGGCCACCTGCGGTATCGCCTCTGGCGCGAAGCAGACGATGGAAGCCATCATTGAAGAGTGCAAGAACCAAAATGTGCAAGCTGTCGTGACCCAAACCGGCTGTATGGGCTATTGCTATGCAGAGCCCACCGTTGAGGTGAAGAAACCTGGCAACGATCCCATCGTATTCGGTCATGTGGACGTACAGAAAGCTAAGGAACTCGTGAACAAGTATATTTTGAACAACGAGATTCTGGAAGGCGTCATCCCTGTTAACTACGAGAAAATAGAAACCAAATAACAAGGAGGTTACGAATGGCAAACTACAAATATCACATTTTGCTCTGCGGCGGTACGGGATGTACGGCATCAGAGAGCCCAAAGATCAAAGCTAATTTTGAAAGCATCTTAGCTGAAAAAAATCTTACCGATGATGTTCAAGTGGTGGCAACCGGCTGCTTCGGTTTCTGCGAGAAGGGCCCGATCGTGAAGATACTCCCCGACAATACCTTTTACACCCAGGTAAAACCTGAGGACTGCAGAGAAATTGTGGACGAGCACATCATCAAAGGAAGAAAAGTGCAACGCTTGCTGTATGAGAACCCTGAGGACAAGGAGCACATCTCCGACTCCAAGCACATGGGATTCTACAAGAAACAGATGCGTATCGCTTTGCGCAACTGCGGTTTCATTGATCCTGAGAACATCGAGGAATACATCGCACGTGACGGATACAAGGCTTTGGCTACCGTTCTGGAGCAGAACGACCCATTGGCTACTATCGACACCATGAAGAAATCCGGTCTGCGCGGTCGTGGCGGCGCTGGTTTCCCGACTGGCTTGAAATGGGAACTCTGCCGCAAAAACGAAGCTGACCAGAAATACATGATCTGTAATGCTGACGAGGGAGACCCCGGTGCCTTCATGGACCGTTCCATTTTGGAAGGTGACCCGCATACCTTGATTGAAGCAATGGCTATCGGTGGATTCTGTATCGGAGCCACCAAGGGTCTCGTTTACATCCGTGCCGAGTACCCGCTGGCCATTCACCGCTTGCAGGTGGCTATCGCCCAAGCCCGCGAATACGGCCTTCTGGGTGACAACATCTTCGGCACAGACTTCAGTTTCGACATTGAGCTCCGCTATGGTGCCGGCGCTTTCGTCTGTGGTGAGGAAACCGCTTTGATCCACTCTATGGAGGGTAAACGTGGTGAACCTACCTTCAAGCCGCCATTCCCTGCCCAAGAGGGTTATCTGAAAAAACCGTCCAACGTGAACAACGTGGAGACCTTCGCCAACGTGCCCGTCATCATCAACAAGGGATGGGAATGGTTCTCCTCCATCGGAACAGAGAAATCCAAAGGTACGAAAGTGTTCGCTTTGGCTGGCCAGATCAACAACGTGGGCCTTATTGAGGTTCCTATGGGTATTACCCTTCGTGAGGTTATCTACGAAATCGGTGGTGGCATCAAGGGTGGCAAGAAGTTCAAAGCCGTTCAAACTGGCGGTCCTTCCGGCGGCTGTTTAACCGAGAAATTCCTCGACACCCCTATCGACTATGACAACCTGATCGCAGCTGGATCCATGATGGGTTCCGGCGGTATGATTGTCATGGATGAAACCTCCTGTATGGTCTCTGTGGCAAAGTTCTACCTCGACTTCACCGTGGAAGAGTCCTGTGGCAAATGTACACCCTGTCGTATCGGTAACAAGAGACTTTGCGAACTTTTGGACAAAATCACGAAAGGCCAAGGCACCATGGACGACCTCGACCAACTGAAAAACCTCAGCCGTGTCATTAAAGACACCGCTCTTTGCGGATTAGGCCAGACCTCTCCCAACCCAGTATTGTCCACCATCGACAACTTCTGGGATGAGTATGTGGCTCACGTGAAAGACAAAAAATGTCCTGCTGGTCAATGTAAAGCTTTAAAACAATATGTCATTGATCCTGAAAAGTGCAAAGGCTGTACAGCATGCGCCCGCAACTGTCCGGTCGGCGCCATCAAGGGCACGGTCAAGATGCCGCATGAGATCAACCAAGAGATTTGTATCAAGTGCGGTACCTGTATCGAGAAATGTAAGTTTAATGCAATTAGTATCATTTAATAAGGGGGTTCACTATGGATATGATAAAATTAACAATAGATAATAGAGAAGTTGAAGTGCCGAAAGGTACGACTATTCTTAAAGCGGCTCAAACCATCGGCATTAACATTCCTACCCTTTGCCATTTTGAGCTGGAAGGACTTGGTGTCCACAACAAACCGGGCAGCTGTCGTATATGTGTGGTAGAAGTTGCTGGACGTAGGAACTTGGCACCTGCATGTATCACAGAATGTATGCCTGACATGGTTGTCAAGACCAACTCTATGCGTGTCATCAACGCACGTAGAACGGTTTTGGAGCTCATGCTCTCCGACCACCCCAACGATTGTTTGCAATGTGCCAAGAACGGTCGCTGCGAACTGCAGAAGTTGGCTATCCGCTTCGGTATCCGCCACAACCCGTACGAGGGTGGCGAACAATCCAACTATCAGATCGAGGTTTCTCCCTCCATCATTCGCGACATGAACAAGTGCGTCATGTGCCGTCGTTGTGAGACGATGTGTAACGAGATGCAGACTGTGGGTGCCCTCTCCGCTATCGAGCGTGGTTTCCCGGCAGTGGTCTCCACCGCCTTCAACCAACACCTGGAAGATTCTCCTTGCTCCTTCTGCGGCCAGTGTGTGGCAGTATGCCCCGTAGGCGCGCTCACCGAGGTGGACCACACCCCGAAGATCCTCCGCGCTATCATGGACGAGAAAAAGAAAACCGTTGTCCAAGTGGCTCCTGCCGTACGTGTTGCCTTAGGCGAAGAGTTCGGCATGAAACCAGGCAGCATCGTGACCGGCAAGATAGTTACCGCCCTCAAGATGTTAGGCTTCGACTATGTATTCGATACCGACTGGTCTGCCGACTTGACCATCATGGAAGAGGGTACCGAGCTCATCGACCGTCTGACCAGATTCTTAAACGGCGACAAAGACGTGAAGCTGCCGATTCTGACCTCTTGCTGTCCTGCATGGGTCAACTTCTTCGAGCACCACTTCCCGGATATGAAGGAGCTTCCTTCCACCGCCAAATCCCCACAACAGATGTTCGGCGCTATCGCGAAGTCCTACTTCGCTGAAAAGATCGGCATCAGCCGCGAAGAGATGGTGAGCGTATCCGTGATGCCTTGCTTGGCCAAGAAGTATGAGTGCGGCCGCGATGAGTTCAAGGTAAATGGCAATCCCGATGTGGACTACTCCATATCCACCCGCGAGTTGGCCAGCATGATCAAGCAAGCCAACATCGACCTCTCCACCCTTCCTGATTCCGAATTCGACAGTCCGCTCGGTGAGTCCACTGGTGCTGGCGTCATCTTCGGTACCACAGGTGGTGTGATCGAGGCTGCCGTACGTACCGCCTACGAGGTGATTACCAAGAAACCGCTCCCGAAGATTGACTTCGAAGAACTCCGTGGCTTGGAGGGTATCCGTTCCGCGACTATTGATGTGGACGGCCTCAAACTGAACATCGGTATCGCTCACGGTCTGAAGAACGCACGTAAGTTATTAGAGGACATCAAAGCTGGCAAGTGCAACTTCCACGCTATCGAAGTAATGGCTTGTCCTGGTGGCTGTATCGACGGCGCTGGACAACCACTGCACCATGGCAACAGCGAAGTCATCAAAGCTCGTTGGGAAGCTATCTACAGAGCCGACAAAGAAATGCCGATCCGTAAATCTCATGAGAACCCGTCCATCCAGACTATCTACAAAGAGTATTTAGGAGAGCCCTGCGGACACAAATCCCATGAATTACTCCATACACACTACTTCGACAGACAAACTGTGGTTGAAGTTGGTTCGGAAAACTAAAGTCAAACAATCGAAAAAAGAAAGATTATGCAACAAAAAATCATAGTTCCGATCAAGAAAGAAGTTCGCGACAAGATTATTGAAATCTGCAACAAATTCAACAATAGTCCCGGTGAACTCATCAATGTATTACACCAAACGCAAGGCTTTTTAGGATATCTACCCGCAGAAGCCCAAGAGTTGATTGCAGAACAACTCCACGTTTCTACAGCCACCGTTTATGGTGTGGTGTCCTTCTATTCATTCTTCACAATGAACCCCAAGGGCAAATACCCCGTATCCGTTTGTCTGGGCACAGCCTGCTATGTGCGTGGTGCTGAGAAGATTCTGGATGCTTTCCAGAAAGAATTGGGTATCAAACCCGGTGAGACCGACAAAGACGGCCTCTTCTCCCTCACCTCCCTGCGTTGCGTAGGCGCATGCGGTCTGGCTCCCGTAGCCCTCGTGGGCGACAAGGTTTATGGCCGACTCGCTCCCGCCGATATCAAAGGTATCGTGAAAGAATATAGAGAAGCATAATATCTTTATCCCCATATTCGTAAAGGAGACCACCACCATGGTCTCCTTTTTTTTGCCTTTTTATCAAACCTTTTCAAACAATTGGCAAGCTCACAGAATTTTATTATCTTTGCCCCCTTAAAACTCTATAGTATCATGGCAGAATTATCCGAACAAGAAATCATCCGAAGAAAGAAACTAGACGACCTCCTGCAATTGGGTATAAACCCCTATCCTGCAGCCGAATATGAAGTGAATACCACCACTTCTGAAATTTTGGAGAAGTATCCTCAAGACAACACCCTCTTCCAAGAAGTCAGCATTGCGGGACGTATCATGAGCCAGCGCATTATGGGTGCAGTCTCCTTCTATGTTTTGCAAGATGCGGTCGGCAAAATCCAAATTTACGCCAAACGTGATGAGATTTGTCCCGGTGAAGACAAAACCATGTACAACAGCGTTTTTAAGAAACTGGATATTGGCGACATCATCGGTGTAAAGGGTTTCGTATTCACCACGCAGACTGGTGAGACCAGTATTCACGTGAAGGAGTTCACCATACTCTGCAAGTCGGTGTGTCCCCTACCTATTGTGAAAGAAAAAGACGGGGTGGTGTACGATGCCTTCCAGAATCCGGAGCAACGCTATCGCCAACGCTACATTGACCTCATCGTGAACCCGCACATTAAAGATACCTTCATCAAGCGCACATTATTGGTTAATACTATG
>CALDIA010000217.1 GCA_937901455.1 uncultured Bacteroidales bacterium
GGGTTTTTAGACTGTTTTTATACCTTGGGCGGTCAACTTATTTCAGGCATTGACATTTTGATGAGAACGGGAGTGGGGTTTATATAAAGTTGCTATCTTTGCAGCGTCATATTTTCAGGTCTTGTTCAACGGACCTCGCAGGGACTGGAGGTGTGACGCGAAAATGGTAAAATCAGAGGTCCCATATGGTATTAATGAAAAAAATCTTATGTATAGCAGTTGCCTTCGGGCTCCTTTTCTCCTCATGCAATAGAGGTAATGAAGATCAACCATCCAAAGCAGAACGTAATATGGTGAAGCAAGAAATGACTTGGAAACTCGACTCTATCTTGGTTATTTATAACTATATGTCACCAGATGAGCAGTCTTTTATGTTGTGCAGCGACCAAGGGTTGAAAACATGGTCTTACACGTTCTACCCATCTAAATACAACTTCCCCTCAGACTTGAATGTTGTAAATGGCATGACGGGCGACACTGTCTATCTGTCAGAAAAATATCCTGAAAACTATTGCAAGTACATCCATGCCGATGAAGATGGAGCGTTTCAGTCGGGTGGTTATATGTGCTATTATAACGATAAGTTTGCCCTGCGTGGAGTCAAGTATGATGGTACACTGGAAATGCGCGTTGTAGATGCCAATACAGATTGGGATGCTTCTGTCTGGACGATTACGTACAACCCTGTAGAAGAGGATGACGGTACCATTTTGGAACGCCGCATCGAATATTATTCCAGAACGAAATAGATAGATTTGTAGTCTAACAAAAACCGCATCAGACTTCTGATGCGGTTTTTTTGCGTCGTATTTATGAAAAGGGAATTCAGTCTGAAAGGGGATAAATAGCAGACTTCTGTGTAGTGTGAGCGCCCATCCATAAGAAGCTCCGAAGTTGCCGGAGGAATTGATATCCAACCGACCTCGATTCTTACTCTTGGTGGGTTATATTGTTCATTGGGAGTTAGATATTATATGCGAAGAATGCTTTTTATTCTATTTCCGGACAATCACGCTTCCGCTGCCTTGGTGGGTAGCGAGGATGAGGACCTCTGCGATTTGCACGTGTGCGGGGGCGTTGGCGGCATAGACGGCCACGTCGGCGATATCGTCGCCAGTGAGCGGTTTGATGCCCTTATAAACATTGGCGGCGCGCTCGGTGTCGCCGTGGAATCGCGTGTTGCTGAAGTTTGTCTCCACCAATCCGGGCTTGAGGTTTGTCACGCGTACAGCGCTGTTAGCCACATCGATGCGTAAACCGTCGCTCAGCGTCTTCACGGCCGATTTGGTGGCGCAATAGACGTTGCCGTTGGCGTAGGCGGCATCACCGGCCACGGATCCGATGTTGATGATGTGTCCGCGGTCGCGGGCTACCATTCCCGGCACAATGAGGCGGGTCATCGTCAATAAACCCTTGATATTGGTGTCAATCATCGTCTCCCAGTCTTCGAAACTGCCTTCATATTCAGGTTCTAAGCCGAGTGCAAGGCCGGCGTTGTTTACCAACACGTCAATGTTGCGCCATGCTTCAGGCAACGTGTTGATGGCGCGGGTGGCCGCCTCGCGGTCGCGTACATCAAATGACAAAGTCAGCACCTCTGTGCCATTGGCCGTCAACTCCTGGCAAATTTCCTCCAGAAGCTGCGCCCTACGGCCTGTTAGAATCAGTCTGTCGCCATTTGCGGCGAATTTCCGTGCGCAACCCAGCCCAATACCGCTGGTGGCACCTGTAATCATTACAATTTTATTCATAATCTATTAATGTATATTTAATTTGTGTTTTTGGAATGTCATTTGGGAAGGTACAATAAAAGGGTACGCTTAATAGGCTTGTGTCACAACGATGCCTATAACATGCGTGCCGAGGATACCGTTGCAGGGTGTCGCGCGCGAGGTTAATGCCTGTCTGATAGTCTTCTGATTCATTTCAGGGTACTTTTTTGAGTGATTTTTAGATTATATAGTGGGGCAAAGATATAAATTTTAAATATTCAAAGGGAGGTGAAAAATGCCCTTTTAGAGACATTTATAGAAGATGTCGAGGCTTGGGAGATATTACAGATTTCAGAGGTCGGTGTTGGTGCTTTGACATTTTTTTGGGAATAAGTAAAGTATAGTTGGTGGTGATGAAGTGATGATGGGAGAGGGCCTGTTTACAGTTGCCAGTTTATGGGTTCTTTGCCCATTTGTTGTAGCAGGGTGTTGGTTTTGGAGAAGTGTTTGCAGCCGAAGAAGCCGCGAGCGGCAGAGAGTGGGGAGGGGTGTGCCGCGGTGAGTACGTGGTGCTTGCGTTCGTCAATCAACTCCCGCTTGCGGATGGCAAAGTTGCCCCACAACAGAAAGACAATGCCCTCCCGCTGCGCCGACAGTCGCTGGATAGCACAGTCGGTGAAGGTCTCCCAGCCGTGGTTCTGGTGAGATCCCGCTTGGTGTGCGCGCACCGTTAGCGTGGCATTGAGCAACAATACCCCTTGGTTGGCCCACTTCTGCAAGTTGCCATTCTGGGGCACTTGGAAGCCCACGTCATCGGTCAGCTCCTTGAAGATGTTGACCAAGGAACGCGGGAAGGGAACCCCATCCTGTACCGAAAAGCACAAGCCATGCGCCTGCCCGTCGTCATGATAGGGGTCCTGTCCGATGATGACGACCTTAACATTGTCAAAAGGACAAGAATTGAAAGCGTTGAAAATTAACGGTCCCGGCGGGAACACTTTGTATTGACGTTTTTCTTCTACCAAGAATTGCTTCAATGCCGCAAAGTATGGCTCCTGGAACTGGTCCCAGAGGACCTGCTTCCAGGATGCTTCGATTTGGGGGTTGATTTGAGCCATGAGGTTGAGGGTATGCTTTTATTTGTTCGTATTCAACAGTATAGGAACTGCTTTTGAGATTGAAGCACAATTGCTTATAGCCATGAACAAGTATATTAAGCAAGGTGTATATAATGATTTTCAGCCAACAGTTCTCACAAACCCATCAGTGTTTAAAATGCCTTACCCCTGTAAACACCATTGCAATGCCGAGGTTGTTGCAGGCCTTGATAGAGTCCTCGTCGCGGACGGAGCCGCCGGGTTGGATGATGGCGGTGACACCATATTGGGCGGCCATTTTCACCACGTCGTCGAAGGGGAAGAAGGCATCGGAGGCCAGGCTTAGTCCGGAGGTAAATCCTTTGGCTTTGGCTTCTTCGAGGGCGATATGGGCGGCGCCCACGCGGTTCATTTGTCCGGCGCCAATGCCCACAATCTTGTTGTCGGTGGCCACGGTGATGGCATTGGAGCGCACGTGTTTGCAGATTTTCATTGCCATCAGCAGGTTGCGCATTTCATCTTCGGTGGGTTGTTTTTCGGTGACAACCTTAAGTTCGTAGTTGTCGGTGGAGTAGCGGTCGATGGTTTGGGTGAGCATGCCGCCGGTAACGCTGATGAACATGTGGTCATCGGCATTTTCATTGGAGAGGTCGAAGGTCATGAGGCGGATATTCTTCTTGGTGGAGAGGTGTTCCAGGGCTTCAGGTGTGAAGCTGGGGGCGAGGATGATTTCCAAGAAGACAGGCTTCATGGCTTCGGCGGTGGCGAGGTCAATTTCTCTGTTGGAGGCCACGATGCCGCCGAAGATGGAGACGGGGTCGGCCTCATAGGCGCGCTGCCATGCCTCCAAGGCGTTACTGCCAAGGCCCACGCCGCAGGGGTTCTTGTGCTTTACGGCGACCATGGCGGGACAGTCAAATTCGCGCAAAATCTGCAGGGTGGCATCAGCGTCTTGAATATTATTGTATGAAAGCTCTTTGCCGTGCAGTTGCTCGGCCCATGCAATAGAATATCCCTGTTTATTTCCGCTATAGAAAGTGGCTTCTTGGTGCGGGTTTTCCCCATAGCGTAACGACTGCTTGCGGTCAAAGGAGAGGGTGATGCTTTCGGGTTCTTCTTCGCCCACTTTCCCAGTCAGATAGCCGGAGATGCAGGCATCGTAGGCGGCGGTGTGGCGGAACACCTTGGCGGCCAGCTTGCGGCGCGTTTCCAAAGAGGTACACCCATTGTCGCGGATCTCCTCCAATACCTTGCTGTAGTCGCGATGGTCGCAAACGACCGTCACAAACTGGTGGTTCTTGGCGGCACTGCGCAGCATGGTAGGACCACCGATGTCGATGTTTTCAATGGCATCTTCCCAAGTGACATCAGGCTTGGCGATAGTTTCCTTGAAAGGGTAGAGGTTCACCACGACCATGTCGATGGGGTCGATGGCGTTCTGCTTCATCTCCTCTTGATGTTTGGCGTTGTCGCGGATGGCCAACAGTCCGCCATGCACTTTCGGGTGCAGGGTCTTTACACGCCCGTCCATGATTTCCGGAAATCCGGTGATGTCGCTGATGCCGATGGTGGCGATGCCAGCAGAATCCAGGGCCTTCTTGGTGCCTCCGGTGGAGATGATCTCATAACCACACTCTATCAGTCCTGCCGCAAAAGGCAGCAGTCCGGTTTTGTCGCTTACGCTAATGATAACTCTTTTCATTGCAATAGTATTATAGGTTGTTGATATTATGAACGGTTTGTTGACAATGGCGGGCGCACTCTTCCATCAGCCACATGGGGGTGGAAGTGGCGCCACAAATGCCCACCGACTGCGATTGGGAGAAGTCGATCTCCTGCAGTTGTTCGAGGTGGGATATGAAAAAGCTTCTGGCATTATGTCTTTGGCATGTATTGAAGAGGTACATGCCGTTGGAGCTCTTTGGGTCGGAAACAAAGAGGATGGTGTCGTGCTGAGAGGCAAACTCAGCGATTTGCGTTGCCCGATTGGCCACTTTTCGGCAGATGGTGTCGGCATATTGGAACAGATGTTCGTTGCCACATGCCTCATAACGCTCCTTGATAGCGCTGATCAGGTGGTAGTAGGCCTCCAGACTCTGGGTCGTTTGGGAGTAAAGCATGGCAGGCTTTTGGTAGTCGATGTGGTCAATTTCATCCTCTGAAGAGATGACCATTCCTTGTCCATCAATTTGGCCCATGAGTCCCACAACCTCGGCATGTCCTTTTTTGCCGAAGATCAGGATTTGCTGATTGTTATTTTTTTTGGCGTGGTGGAAGTCGAAAATGTGCTGTTGTAGTTTGAGGACCACGGGGCAGGTGGCGTCTATCAGGGTGATGTTGTTTTGGCGGGCGGTCAGGTAGGTGGCAGGGGGCTCTCCGTGAGCTCGTATGAGCACCGTAGTGTCGTACAGTTGTTCAAACTGCTGGCGGGTAATGACACGCAGTCCGATGGCTGTGAGGCGGTTGACTTCCTCATTGTTGTGCACAATGTCGCCCAAGCAGTAGAGGGTTCTATGCGCTTGCAGATAGTGCTCTGCCGCTTGGATGGCATGGATGACGCCAAAGCAGAATCCGGAATGAGCGTCTATCTGGATGGTCATGCGTCAAGGAGGGATTCTTGCCAGTTGTCGGGGAAAAGGGAGTCGACGAATTCTGCGCGGTTGAAGACCTGCAGTTGGTCGATACCTTCGCCGATGCCAATATACTTGATGGGGATCTGGAACTGGTTGGAGATGCCGATGACGACACCGCCTTTGGCTGTCCCGTCGAGTTTGGTGATGGCCAGGGCGTTGACTTCTGTGGCGGCGCTGAACTGCTTGGCTTGTTCGAAAGCGTTTTGCCCGGTGGAGGCGTCCAGCACGAGCAGAACCTCGTGTGGGCCGTCGGGTATCAGTTTGCTGACAACGCCTTTGATTTTGACGAGTTCGTTCATGAGGTTGGTCTTATTATGCAGACGACCGGCCGTGTCGATGATGACGACATCGCTTTTGCGCGACAGGGCAGAGGCGACGGTGTCGTAGGCTACGGCGGCGGGGTCGGCGCCCATCTTCTGAGTCACGATGGGCACATCTGCGCGGCGCGCCCACTCTTCCAGCTGCTCAATGGCCGCCGCCCGGAACGTGTCGGCCGCTCCTAACATCACCGAGTACCCTTTCTTCTTGAATTGGTGGGCCAACTTGCCAATGGTGGTGGTCTTGCCCACGCCATTCACACCCACCACCAGAATGACGTAGGGCGTGTCACGCTCGGGGATGACAAAATCGTTGACCTTCTCAATGTCATTCTCCAAGAGCAGGCCTACAATTTCCTCCTTCAGGATGGAGTTCAATTGCTCGGTGCCGATGTATTTGTCGCGTTGCACACGCTGCTCAATGCGCTCTATAATCTGCAAGGTGGTGGTCACGCCCACATCGGAGGTGGCCAAGACCTCCTCCAAGCGGTCCAGCACATCGTCATCCACCTTCGATTTGCCCACGATGGTCTTCGCCAGTTTTGCAAAGAAATTCTCTTTTGACTTCTGCAAGCCGTCGTCTAACTCTTTCTTTTTCTCTTTGGAAAATATTGAAAAGAACCCCATGATGTTTGTGTTTTTATTGAGGCGGCAAAGGTAGTGAAATTTTTTTATATTTGCACCCTTGAAAAAATAATGTAGAAACATGGAGAATTTTATCGTATCGGCGCGGAAATACAGGCCTGCCAACTTCCATTCGGTGGTGGGACAGGATGCCATCACCGCTACTTTGAAGAATGCTATTAAGACGCGGCAGGTTGCCCAGGCTTTCCTTTTTTGCGGGCCGCGGGGCGTGGGCAAGACCACATGTGCGCGTATCTTCGCCAAGGCGCTCAATTGTCACCATCTCACCGATGATTTTGAACCCTGCAATGCGTGCGACTCGTGCCGTGCCTTTAATGAATCTGCCTCCTTTAACGTGTTTGAGCTGGACGCTGCCTCCAACAATTCCGTGGACGATATCCGCGATTTGGTGAAAGAGGTAAGCATCCCGCCTCAAGGCGCCGAGTATAAGGTGTATATCATCGACGAGGTGCACATGCTGAGCGCATCAGCCTTCAATGCCTTTCTGAAGACACTGGAGGAACCACCCACCTACGTGAAATTTATCTTGGCTACCACCGAGAAACATAAGATTATGCCTACCATCCTCTCGCGTTGCCAAGTGTACGATTTCAACCGTATTACAGAACGCGACATCGTCAAGCATCTGCAATATGTGGCCGCCCAGGAACAGGTGAACGCCGATGAAGATGCCCTGCGCATCATCGCCACCAAGGCTGACGGGGCCTTGCGCGACGCACTCTCCATTTTTGACCAATTGGTAACCTTTACCGATAAGGACCTGACCTATCAGAAGGTGGCAGCCCAACTCAATGTGCTGGATGTGAGCAACTATTTTCGAATCACCGACTGCATCTTCAGCGACAAGGTGTCGGATGCCCTGCTTATTCTTGACGACTTGCTCTTCAGGGGCTTCGATGGGCAAAACTTCATTACCGGACTGGCCACACATTTCCGCAATCTGCTCATGGCCCAGAATCCGGAGACCGTCTCTTTGCTGGATATGTCAGAATCGGTGAAGGCACAGTTATACAAGCAGGCCCAGACTGTTGACCGGACGTTGCTGATCCGTTCATTGGAGTTGGCCAACCAATGTGATTTTAACTATAGAAGTTCCAATAACAAACGCTTGACCATAGAATTGTGTATGATGCAGATAAACGCGAATTACATCTATAAAAAAGTCAGGCAATCGCAGGAGCGAAAATAACCCGGAAAGCGGAGCGCCGACCGCTCAGGCAGCACAACAAATCAATACTGCCACGGCGCCTTCCACGACACCGAAGATGTCGACAGCCTCTTTTAGTTTCCCCGGCTATCCGGTCATAAAGCAGATGCCTTCCATCAAGGACGTGGTGCAGAAGTCTGCCTCTCAGACCAATGTGAAGGAGCCCGTCGTTGCGGCTCCGGAACCATCGCAGCCCGTTGCAGAAGAGTCCCAGCCCGCGGCCGTGCCATCTCAGCCCCTTGAACCTTCGATGCCCAAAGAGGAAGAACCTGAAAAGGAGGAGACCTTGGAGGGCAATTGGGATGAGGTGGTGGACGCTATCTTCCAAAATCTGCCGATGCTCTATTACACCTTGAAGCGAACATCTCCAACCTTGAAAGAAGGAACTCTGACTGTGGAGGTGGCCAATAATATACAGGAGGAAGAACTGGACCAACGCAAACGTGCCGTGCTCGAGTATTGGCGCAACCATTTCAAAATGGATGTGGACGATTTTGTGATTGTGGTGAACGAGAACAAGGTGACAGAGACAGCCGTACTCACCTCCGACGAACAATTCCAACACATGAAGGAACAGAATCCCGGATTGCTGTCTTTCTTGCAAACTTTGAATTTTAGAATGAAATATTAACCTGATAAAATACGACAAGTGTATGAAGAAGATTTTTACAACCCTTGTTTTGTTAATTAGTTTGCAGATTGCTTTTGGCCAGATGTGGCTTGACAAGGCAGTGCCTGACGGGCGGGTGGACAGTGTGTGGAACGGTGTGGATCTGCCCCAGGCTTATACGGGTGAAGGCGTAATTATTGGCCTCACCGACTGGGGGTTCGACTATACGCACCCTGTGTTTTATGATCCGGAGATGATCCATTACCGTGTTTTGCGGGCGTGGGACCAATATAAAATGTCGGGGCCGGCACCTGACGGTTTCGACTATGGTACAGAGTATGTTGGCCCGGAGGCATTACTGACGGCCCAGTGTGACACAGCCAACGATTACGACATGGCCTATCATGGCACACACTGTGCCTCGATAGCCGGCGGCGCAGGCGCCGGTACCCAATACAGAGGTGTGGCCTACGGCGCTGATCTGCTCTTCTGCACCTTCAACCTCAATAGCGTACAATGTGTGATCGACTCCTGGCGCTGGATGTACAATGTGGCCCAGCAAGAGGGTAAACGTCTGGTGATCAGCATGAGCTGGGGTGTCTATTTCCTGGATAATATGGATGGCACTGGTGTGCTGGCCGAAGAGGTGGAGCGTCTCACCAACCTTGGCGTGGTGTTCGTCTCCTCCGCCGGCAATAATGGTTCCGACAACTTTCATATCAGCAAGACATTCACCCAGCAGGACACCCTGTACAGCCGCTTTGCCTTTCCCACTGCCTCCGGAGCATACTGGGGCGCATCCATCTCGATGACCAATTCGGCCAATTCGCCGTTCTCCTTCCAACTGATTGCCATGGACGCCAACCGCAATATCTTGGCCACTACACCTTTTGTCAGCAGCCAACAGGATATCTATGTTGACTCCATCTTTGTGATTGATGGTGACACAATCGTCTTCAACTACGGCGTGTCATCCACCAATCCCTACAACCAGGCACCCAATGTGCGCTTGCGGGTGAAACGCACCACTGCCTGTCAGTTTGCAATCGGTGTTGTCGCTTCAGAAGGTACGTTCCATGCTTGGAATTTGGCAGAACTGACCAAGGCTTGGGGTAACTGGGGTGGCGATTTCTACGCTATTCCCCAATGGCCTAAGTCGGTGGCGGGCGACAACCTCTATGCGGTGAGTACCCCGGCCAATATAGACCAAGTAATCACGGTGGCGGCGCACCAGGCGCACTTCCTAAACAATGCCGGCTATTCCGTCGGCGGCAATATTGCCGATTTCTCCAGCTCCGGTCCAAGCTTTCATAACGTGACTAAGCCGACCGTTTCTGCCCCTGGTAAGAATGTGGTGTCCGCACTCTCTTCGTTTACCAATACCTATACCGGCACCTATTCCAAGACCATCACCTTCAACGACCGCACCTACCGCTTTGTGTCGCTGTCAGGTACCTCTATGTCGGGCCCCTTTGTGGCAGGTGTGTGTGCCCTGATGCTACAGGCAAACCCGTATCTGTCGTCTGCCCAAGTGCTGAACATCATAGCGGAGAGCGCCTATCAAGACAACTATACGCAGTCGGCAGGGGTGTTGCGCTTTGGACATGGCAAGGTGGATGCGCACCATGCCGTGCAGATGGCGCTCAATACTGTGGGGGTGGACGACCACGTGCAACCCGCCCAAACCCAATATACCCTTTATCCGAATCCCGCATCCAACAGTCTGTTTGTGACGATGCTCACGGAACAAGAGCGTGCCCTGTGCACGGTCTATGACCTGTCGGGACGCACCGTTTGCCAATCGGTGCTCTATCCCGGGGTGAACAGGATGGAGGTGAGCCACTTAACGCCCGGATGCTATATATTGCGCCTGGATGATAGTCTGCAGATTATAACCAAAAAGTTGATAGTTAGATAATTGCGAGTGGAAGCTATGAACAATACACAAAACGGGCATGTGCCATACGTGCCTGACGAGCAAGCCGAGAATAGGACTATTGTCAGAAAGTACTATGAGTTGCTCAAGGTGCTCTATCATCGGACCACCTCTCAGGAACGCAAATTAGTGCGCAAGGCCTTCGTGCTGGCCACCAATGCCCATAACGGAGTGCGCCGCCGTAGCGGAGAGCCCTACATCTATCATCCTATTGAGGTGGCTATGATATGTTGCCAGGAAATGAACCTGGGTACTACCTCAGTGGTGTGTGCCCTGCTGCACGATGTGGTGGAAGACACGGAATACACACTTGAAGATATCCGCGAGATTTTTGGCGATACAGTGGCTGATATTATTGATGGTCTGACCAAAATCAGCGACTTGGTGATTGACAACGAGAATATATCCCTGCAAGCCGAGAACTATAAGAAGATTTTCCTCTCGATGCTCAAAGATGTGCGTGTCATCCTGATCAAGCTGGCCGACCGTTTGCACAATATGCGTACCTTGGAGTCTATGCCCTCCGAGAAGCAGCTCAAGATAGCCTCTGAGACCTCCTACTTCTATGTGCCCGTTGCCCATCGTTTGGGCTTGTATTCCATTAAAAGCGAATTGGAAGATTACGCCATGCGCTATACGAACCCCACCGAGTACTATTCCATTGCCGATCGGCTGAAAGACACAGAGGAAGAACGCCAAACCCTTATTTCCGACTTCGTCAAACCCATCGTGGAAGAACTCGAAAAGGAGGGTATCCATGTGGAGGTCTCCAGTCGTACCAAATCCATCTATTCCATTCACCAGAAAATCTTGCGCAAGAAGGTGATGTTTGAAGATATTTATGACATCTTTGCCGTGCGTTTTGTGTTTGACAGTCCTGAAGATCAGGAGTTTGAGATCTGCTGGCACATCTATAAGGTAGTGTGCCTGTTGTATCAGACCAATCCCTCGCGCGACCGCAACTTCCTGGTGCATCCCAAAGCCAATGGCTACCAGTCGTTGCACGTCACAGCTATGAGCAAGGCAGGTCGCTGGGTGGAGGTGCAGATTCGCTCCAAACGTATGGACGAAATTGCCGAGAAGGGACTTGCTGCCCATTACCGCTATAAGGAAGAGGGTGAGCCCGACAGCCTGACCAACTCGGATGTGAACGAAAAACTGGAAGATTGGTTGGCGAGGACCCGGGAGATTCTCAATAGCAAAGATGCCGATGCCTTGGAATTCCTCAAGGAGGTGCGATTGAATCTGCAGTTGAAGGAAATCTATGTCTTTACTCCCAAGGGTGAGATGAAGACGCTGCCTGCCGGCGCCTCCGTGCTCGATTTTGCCTACCTGTTGCACACCAATCTTGGCGACCATTGCATCGGTGCAAAGGTGAATTATAATATTGTACCTGTGGACAAGGAACTTCATAATGGCGACCAAGTGGAGATTATCACCTCCAAGAAGCAGATGCCCAAGATGGAGTGGTTCAATATTGTGCGCACTTCCAAGGCCCGGAGGAGTATTCGCGACTTCTTCCGCAATGAACAAAAACAACTCAACAACACTGGCGAGGAGATACTCAAGGGCTACTTCGCGCATATTGGAGTGGAGTACAACGAGGAAAATCTGCAGAAGCTGATGACCGCCACCTTGAAGAAGAACACGGAGGATTTTTGGAATGATATAGTAACCAATAAGATTACCAAAGACCGGGTACAGAAGATTCTTTCCATGAAGAACCCCAAGGAGATGGCCGAGTTCCAGCGGAAAGTATCAGAGGAAATTGCCAACAAGAGCCTCGACCAGCTTATTGAGGAACAGTTGAACGAAACCCCCAATGTGTTTATGCTTGATGATGACTACGAGCAGATCAAGTATGTACTGGCCGATTGCTGCAACCCCTTGCCCGGCGATCAGGTGGTAGGCTTCCAAGTGGCCGATAACCGCATTGTCATACACCAGACCAGTTGCCCCCATGCCATTGAACAGATGTCCAAATTCGGCAATCGCATCATTAAGACCAAGTGGCGCAAGGGGCAGGACATAGCCTTCTTGTCGGGCATCCGTATCACGGGCTTCGACCGCAAAGGCATGATCAAAGAAATTGTGGATGTGGTCTCCTCGCAAATGGACCTCAATATACGTATGCTCAACATCGAGAGCAAAAACAATGTCTTCACTGGCACCATGATGCTCTATATCCAGAGCGTCAGGGCATTGAAGAATTTGATTGACAAACTGAAAGCGATTGACCAAGTGGAGAAGGTGGAGCGTATATAAACAAAGTGTTGTTTAACTAACTAAAAAAGAAGGATATGCCTGTCGTAAAGAAGATAGCTCGTTATTTTAACAAGTTCCTCAATGCAGAGGTGATCTTTGTGGTCGATACGATATTGTCGATATTGGCATCGCTGATTGCCTTGTTGCTTTTAGGCTATCTCAGGGGTACGTTTTACACTACCGGCCATTTTGCTCTGATTTGGCTTTTGTCGTCATTGGGGAGCACCCTGCTGGCAAAGTTTATCTTCAAGAGCCACCAACTGGTGATTCGCCACACGGCTTTCAGCGACATGATTCGCTTTGTGGCGGAGGGGCTGGCCAAGGTGATCTTGATGGGCCTGGTGCTCTTCCTCTGCAAGGAGTTTTTCAACGGGGTCTTTTTTGCTCTGCTGGTTGATTTCTTCATGACTATCTTCTTTATGTTGATGTTGCGTTTGGGGATGATTGCTGGCTATCAGTTCTATCTTGGCAAGCGCAAAGAGGCCAAAAGCACGGTGCGCGTATTGGTGTATCGCACTTCCGACAAATCTTTGGCGGCGGTAATGCGTTTGAAAAACTCGCCCCGCTACAAGATCTTGGGCTTCATCTCCAACCAAAAGCAGCGTAACCAGATGATTGTTTCCGACTTGCCTGTGTACGACTATGAGGATATCGACCAGGTGGTGACGGAGTTCTCGGTGGAGGCTATCCTGTTCACGACTCATCGTGATGCGCAATACGAGCGCGACCGGTTGGTGCGCTATTGTTATGACCATAACCTGCGCCCGCTCATTATCCCCTCCATTGACGAAGTGTCGTTGAACGGCCAGCAGCGGGGTGGGGTGCGCAAGTTGCGGGTAGAGGACCTCTTAGGCAGAAAGGAAATTCAGATCACTGTTGAGAAAATCATGGCGACCTTCGATGGCAAGGTGGTTATGGTGACGGGCGCTGCCGGCTCCATAGGCTCGGAACTATGCCGGCAGCTGGTACAGTTCAATGTGCGCCGACTCATACTCTTCGATAATGCCGAAACGCCTATGCACCAGTTTCGCTTGGAACTGGAGGAACGCTTTCCCAACCTGGACTTTGTGCCCGTCATCGGCGATGTGCGCCAGCCCGCCCGTTTGGACTTTGCCTTCCGAAAATACAGACCGCAGATAGTCTTCCATGCCGCCGCATACAAGCATGTGCCCCTGATGGAGGAGAACCCCTGCGAGGCCGTACAGGTCAATGTGTATGGCACGCATAATGTGGCGGACAAATGTATCGAATATGGCGTGGAGAAAATGGTCATGATCTCTACAGACAAGGCGGTGAATCCTACCAATATCATGGGGTGTACCAAGCGTTTGGCCGAGATTTACATCCAATCGTTGGGACTGGCGTTAGAGTCGGGTAGGAGAACGGGAAACACTACCTTCGTAACCACGCGTTTCGGCAATGTGCTGGGCTCCAATGGCTCGGTAATCCCGCGTTTCGCAGAGCAAATCGCCAAGGGCGGCCCAGTGACGGTGACACATCCCGAAATCACCCGCTTCTTCATGACTATACCAGAGGCCTGCCGCTTGGTGATGGAGGCCGTAACCCTCGCATCTGGTACACAAATCTTCGCCTTCGATATGGGCGAGCAGGTCAAAATCGACAACCTCGCCCGTCAAATGATCGAACTCGCCGGATATAAACCCGATGTGGATATCAAGATCGAGTACACAGGACTGCGCCCCGGCGAGAAACTCTATGAAGAGGTGCTCTCCAACAGCGAAAACACTATCGAGACGGAACATAAAAGCATTTTTATCGCTAAAGCACGCAAGTACGTGTATGAGGAGGTACTGCCTGATATTCTGGAACTGGAAGACCTGTCTGTCAAGGTGAATATTCCCGATATGGTGGTGAAAATGAAACAAATAGTACCCGAGTTTATCAGTAATAACTCCGTTTTTGAGCAGTACGACAAGAGGTAAATTTCTGCTTCTTTTATGCTGCCGGACAGTTAAATTGTTTGTAAACTGTTAATAACTAGCTGCTTTTTTTTAATGCGGCATATTGATTATTTTTTTATTATTGCTGCTTGTTTTAGCATAGGAAGACGTAAAGGCGGCAGTTCGCTACAATCGCTCTAATACGTTGATTTGTTTGTTGTGGTGCGGATTTGGGTGCTGCGAGCTGTGGAGATTGACTATATTTTTTGGTAATAATATTCACTAAATATACACTGTTATGAAAAAGATTTATACCTTACTTTTTGTTTTGTTGCTGACCGTTCCAAGGGTCGTGCATGCACAGTTTACGGCCACGTTCGGCACGGCAACGACTGCCACTACCATACAGGGAAATGCCGGAGCTCCCATGAGTTATGGGAATGCATACTCTTATGTGGAGCAGATTTATCGAGCCTCAGAGTTGACGGCTGCGAATGTCCCTGCTGGCGCCACTATCACCTCTATCTGGTTTTATAATGCCACTGGCGCCACCACGATGTCCAATTTGGTGACCTATATGGGCGGACGTTCTTCAGAGTATTTCAGTGGTACTACCGACTGGACTCCCGTTTCCGCTCTTATTGCAGTGGACTCAGGCAACTGGGTTACCACGGATACTGGCTGGTTTGAAATCCAACTCGATGTTCCCTATGTTTGGGATGGTGTCAGTAATATTACGATAGGTGTCTCTTTCAGAAATCCACATTCCGATTATGCTACCAACAACCCTAACTGCGGTTACCGATATACCACTCAGGGTACAGGTAATAATGCCCATCTGCGTCGTCTTAACGCGTCAGACATTAACTATTGCTATCCAACCAGCTCCATTGCAGGGACAACCAGTCCCAATCGTCCTAATCTGAGAATTACCTATGTGCTATCCGGGTGCTTCAGCCTGACACCAACTGTGGTCGATATTGGGACTAATACAGCCACTTTGAGCTGGATGAACTATGGCCAGAATGTAAGTTCATATGATGTTCTGTATGGAGCGACTGGAACTTTTGATACCCTGTCAGGCGGCACACTGATTTCCAATGTCACAGACACGTTCTTCAATATTACTGGATTGCAGGCGGCCACGAGTTATTCAGCCTATCTGAAATATCATTGTACGGATGGCTCAGGAGCATGGTCTGCGCCACGGGTTTTTTCTACCGAGGAATCCTGTCTGCATCCCACGAACCTGACAGCGAGTGACATAGATGCCTATTCGGCTACCATTTCGTGGACGCCGGGCTTTGCAGAGACTAATTGGGATATTGTGATATATGATTCCGCGGGTATAGTCCCTATGGCATCCACCATCCCAGACTATACCTCAACCGACACATTCTTTACCTTCTATAATCTCAATCCCATCACCCACTATTATGTATATGTAAGATCCAATTGTGGAAGTGGCGACTATAGTTATTGGCAGAATCTCTCTTTTATGTCTGGTTGTGCACCTATAACAGATCTGCCTTATACGGAAGATATGGATACTTATGGTACAGGAACTTCGGTGTTTATGCCATGCTGGACTCAACTTTGTAATTATAATTCCTCTTATCCATATATTTCTGCCACGCATCACTCGGGAGTAGGCTCAATATACTTTTATAGCTCATCTACAACCTATTGCGCGGCAGTCCTTCCTGAGATTGATGCATCTATATCCGTGAACACCTTGACCTTGGCATTCAATGCACGCTCGGGCTCGCTGGCATACGAACTGTATGTAGGTGTGCTGGATTCGGCCGACAATATTGCCACCTTCGTCCCTGTGGATACCATTAAGGTTGATGTTATCAACACGTGGGAACCCAAAGAGGTCCTGTTTGGCAATTATCAAGGAACTGGTCAATATATTGCCATTATGGTGAATGGGGACAATACTTCTACCAAATCCTTCTATGTGGATGATGTGGAATTGTTTGTAACCCCATCCTGTATGCGTCCCGTAAGTGTTAGTGTCTCAGAGATTACAGCCAACAGTGCGGACATTGATTGGACCCCGCGCAATGGAGAGTCCACTTGGCAAGTGGCGGTAGTCGCCCATGGCACGGATCCCGATGCCAGCACCCCTGAATATGTCTATGCTCATCCCTACCATGTATATGGCCTGACGGACAATACCCAATACGATGTATATGTAAAAGCTGACTGTGGCGGTGGGGAAGAAAGCAACTGGTCCGCAGTGAACTCTTTCTATACGCAGTGCCTGCCCTCGTCCACTATTCCCTATGTGGTAGATTTTAACGGGTGGGGCAGCGGTGCCACTGCTTACCCTAACTGCTGGTCTCGTTTCCAAACAGGTACTACAACCACCTATCCCTACGTTTCTACTACATACGGGTCAGCGCTTTATTTCTACAGTTCATCTACAGTGAGTGTTTACGGAGCCAGCCAAGGTCTGGATCTTTCCTCCGAAGTGCCTGGTAGCTTGGAAGTCTCCTTTGACGTGTATAAGACAACTGGCTCATACGGGCGCCTCAATGTAGGCTATATGACCAATCCTGCCGACATGAGCACTTTCCATTTGTTGAAAGCCATTTATCCGTCTGATTTGGCAGCCAACTCTACATGGTACACCTTCTCAACAGTTTTACCACAAGAAGCATATCAGCAAGTTGTCTATATAGCTGTCGAGGCTCCTATGGGCAATACCAACTATGTGTATTTCGATAATTTGAAGGTGGACTACCTGCCAGATTGTTCCTCCCCTTCAAATTTATCTGTTTCCAATGTTGCGGGAAGCTCCGCACTCCTGACCTGGGATGAAGCTCCTTACGGAGTGACGGACTATACGGTGGAGTATGCAGAACTCGGCACGGGTAACTTCATCTCCCAAGTGGTGAGCGGCAACAGCTTTATGTTGACCGGTCTTGACCAACTCACGAATTATGAGGTTATCCTCTATGGCATGTGCTCCAACTCATATACCGATACCCTTACTGCTGGTTTTATGACGACTTGTAATCAGGGTGGCGAACACCAGGTGGGACAAGGAACAACTGCCAATTATTACATACCCGTGAATAACTATTATAAATATACCTATTCACAACAAATCTATTTGGCTTCTGAAATGAGTGGAGAGGCTAACATCCATAGTATTTCCTTCCATTATAAGCATACTACTGCTTCAACCAAAAAGACTAATGTGAATATATATCTCGGCCATACAACCAAACAGGAGTTTTCCAGCACGTCAGACTATATCCCTGACACGACACTCCATTTGGTGTACTCCGGCAACTTGAATTGCTCTCAAGGGTGGAATACCTTTGATTTTGACAGTGTGTTCCACTATAATGGTACGGACAATCTTGTTTTGGCTGTGGATGATAACAGCAACCAATATGATGGTAGCGCCTATACATTTTACGTGCATAGTGCAGGGGGCAACAGATCGCTTTACTATTATAGCGACAGTAATAACCCGAGTCCATCGGATCCTACTGCCGTAACTACGAATAGTAGCTATAGCTCTGGAAATCGTAGCAATGTAATCTTTGGCGTTAACTGCGACAGTTCAGTAGTGTGTATTGCTCCTAATGTGTATATTTCTGATTTACAAGCCACCAGCGCTACTTTCGATTGGGCTCCGGGTGGATATGAAACAGCATGGGAAATGGAATATATGGCTGCCGATGACAGCGTCTGGACCTCTCTCGGAACCAATACCACTAATCCCTATGTTCTTGACAACTTGACTTCCGCCACAGAATATGTTCTTCGCATGAGATCTGATTGCGGCAACGAAACCTCAAACTGGTCGATAGTTACTTTTGAAACACCTTGTGAAATCAGTACGTTACCTTATATTGAAGATTTTGATATGGCCTTGGGTAACGGTTCCGCCTATACGATACCCTGTTGGACAAAATCCACCAACAGTGCCACGGCCTATCCTTATCCATCCTCCACGTATGCGCATTCGGCACCGTACTCCATCTATTTCTATGGTACCTCTGCCTATTACTCGATTGCCACATCTCCTCGCTTTGACGACAATATTGACATGAACAATCTGTTGATTTCATTCTATGCATATAAGTCCTCTGCCTCTTATAAGATAGAGTTCGGATTTATGTCGGATCCTACTGATATGTCAACATTTGAGATGTTTGGTCAGTATTCACCTTCCGCCACTTCTACATGGGAGCGTATTGAGTTCACCACTGAGAACTATTCGGGCGATGGCCGTTACATAGCATTCCGTATTCCGTCTTGGTTCACCAGCTATATGTATATTGACGATGTTGTTGTGGATTATATCCCATATTGTGACCATGTAACTAATGTAGGGGCCACTAACATAACCTCGTATTCAGCCGACATCACGTGGACCCCTGGTGGAGATGAGACATCTTGGGAGATTTTGATGGGCACGAATGTGGATTTGGATACTGATGTTCCGAATGTGGTTTATAGTGCTACTGAAACGTTCAACAACTTAACACCAAATACTTTGTATGATGTTTATGTGCGTGCCGTTTGCGACAATGGTGAATATAGTGCTTGGGAGATTTACTCCTTTAGAACCGGCTGCGCGCCGATGACAGCGCTGCCTTATACAGAGAACTTCGATACCTATGTCGGTTCCACCAGTTATTCCGTGGCTACCAATAACTTGCCTAATTGCTGGGATAATTACAATGTAGGTACCAGTACCTCCTATTCAGGATATCCTATCATATACAGTTCCTCTACGTATGCGGCGAGCGGATCCAATTCGATGAGATTCTATATGTACACAGGCACTTCATACGCGAACCAGTACGCAATTCTTCCTGAGATCGACACCTCCGTGTATGCCATGAATACGCTGGAACTCTCATTCGATGCCAGAGCCAACAGCACTTCCTATACGCTCAACTTGGAGGTGGGTATTGCACCAGCCAATATGACTCCTGCCAATGTGATACCGTTAGATACTATCCATATCACATCTACGACCTATAGCCATTACAGCTTCATATTCCCGAATTTCGCCGGAGGTGGTAATCGTTTCTACCTCTGTGGCATACAGCCCTCTACCGCCAATTACAACTCCGCATATATTGATAATATATCGATCTCCTTTAATCCTTGTCTGCGCCCTATGGATCTGCAAGCCATCAACCCGTTGGCCAATAGCGTTCAACTCACCTGGACGTCTGATGCGGTGGATTTCACTTTGTACTATAAACCTTCAAATAGTAACACATGGGAGTCCATTCCGAATGTCTCCTTAGGTTCCGACTCTACCTACGAGCTGACTGGTCTTACATCCATCACGCAGTATGATTGGTATGTGGTAGGCACTTGCAGCGAGGGCACGGAACTGGCCAGCCAGATAGCTACTTTCACCACTGGCTGTGAGTCGGTTACTATTCCTTATACCCAGAATTTTGACAGTTTAGGAACTGGATCTGGCGTTTTGCCAACGTGCTGGACGGGGGATAATAACTACTCCACCACCACCCAATATCCGTATGTGAACAGCTCTTACCATACCAGTGGCAATGCCTCTCTCTATTTCTATTGCTCATCTTCTACCTACAACTTGGCAGTACTACCTCCAGTGGATGTGACCATCAATCCAATCAATACGTTGCAGCTCAACTTCATGATGAGATCCACCAGCGGTATCACCTCGCACATTGTTGTGGGCGTGATGACAAATCCTGACGACATCTCAACCTTTATCCCTGTGGACACCGTTACAAACTCTGTGACCGCCACCTTCGAGGAGATGGAGGTCCCGTTGGCTACTTATGCCGGCAGTGGAGCTTACGTGGCCTTGAAGTTGTATAACACCAGCAGCACCTATTCGGTATATGTCGATGATGTGGTACTGGATGTGCTGCCTACTTGTCCGAAACCGCAGAATGTACATGCCGAAATGGCCACAGAGAATAGCATTACGGTGGGCTGGACAGAAATAGGCTCTGCTGGCACGTGGAATATCGAATATGGCCCCGGAGGCTTTGTACAAGGCACCGGAACTACAGTTGTGGCCACAACGAACCCCTACACAGTTACGGGTCTCAATGCCTCCAGCGTCTATGATTTCTATGTGCAGGCTGATTGCGGTGGCGGTGACACCAGTGTCTGGAGTCATGTCGTCTCCTTGAATACTTCTTGTGTTGCTATTACAATACCCTATACCCAGAATTTTGACAGTTTAGGAACCGGATCTGGTGTTTTGCCAACGTGCTGGACGGGTTCTAATAACTACTCCACCACCACCCATTATCCGTATATGAGCAGCTCTTACCACTATAGTGGTAATGCCTCTCTCTATTTCTATAGCTCATCTTCCACCTACAACTTGGCAGTACTGCCTCCAGTGGATGTGACCATCAATCCAATCAATACGTTGCAGCTCAACTTCATGA
>CALDIA010000218.1 GCA_937901455.1 uncultured Bacteroidales bacterium
CAGGGAGAGTGGAAATAGTTGATACTCTATGGTTCGCCCCGTAGCCGGTTCGTTGATCTCATTGGCGAGGGCGAACGAGGAGGAACCTGTGACAAGAATCTGTGCGTCTGATTTGAGGTCTGCCAATTTCTTCACAGTAAGACCGATGTTCCTCACCCTCTGCGCCTCGTCGATGAAAACGACACGATGGTTGCCGACGATTTGTCTTAAAGCTGTCGAGGACTGTTCTTCCAGCAGGATTTTGTCCTCGTAATCATCGCAATTGAGATGAAGCACATTGTCTTCCGAAGACACGATGTGGTCGAGCAGCGTGGTCTTTCCCACCTGGCGAGCGCCCATCAGTACGATTACATCTCCTTTAAAGAAGTCATTTTTAATAAGTTGCGAAATTTCTCTCTGTATCATTAGGGATGATTTTTTATTCGGCAAAGATACAAATAATCATTCAAATCGCAATACTAATACCAATCTTTTCGGTTATAACCGCCAAATTCTGTATGATTGTTTCGGTTTAGAGGGTTTTAGTCACTCCCCGAAGCCCGTCAGCCCGCCGGTGAGGATGATTCTTTCGTCTTCCGCTGTCCTTCCCGGATGTTCTGGCAGCTGTTGATGACGGAGCCGGTGGCGAGGTTGAATCAGGTGCTTGAAGAACCGTTTGTGTTTGATTGTAGAGACATTTCGCACAACGTTTGCACATTGTTTTTAACTAAAAATTGTTAAATTCAATTGATAATCAATGTGTTATGTTTTTTGTATTTTTGCGACGGAAAAATATTTTGAACTATGGAGGAAATAAAACCTATGAAAACAACACATTACGGAGGTGTTGTAATTTATCATGTGGCGGAGAATATCAATCTTGAAGTTCGTGTGGCCGATGACACTGCCTGGCTGTCACAGGCACAGATGGCGATGTTGTTTGGTGTAAAAGAGAACACTGTAACTTACCATATCAAAGAGATATACAAGATTCGGGAGCTGGAAATGAAAGCAACTGCTCGAAAAATTCGAGTAGTTCGTCAAGAAGGCAATAGGACGGTGAACCGATATATTGATTTCTATAACCTTGATATGATCTTGTCCATAGGCTATCGTGTAAATACCGTTTCTGGAATACAATTCCGGCATTGGGCAAGTGGTGTTTTGAAAGAGTATATGTTTCGCGGTTATGCTTTGAGTCCGCATTTGGTTCAATTAGAACAGCATATCAAAAGACACGATTTGCAAATTTCGGACATCAACCAACGGATAGACAAAATAGTACAAACCGCCCTTCCACCTAAGGCCGGATTGTTTTTCAATGGTGAAACGTTTGATGCATACGTGTTTGTGGCGGATTTGGTACGAAGTGCCGAAAAAGACATCAGACTGGTTGACAATTATTTAGATGAAAGTGTGCTTCTGCTTTTGGGCAAACGGCAAGCAGAAGTGAGCGCGACCATTTATACGGAGCGCATTACGAATCAAATACAGACAGACATCAGCAAGTACAACACCCAATATCCACCTGTCACAATCAAAGAGATGGGGAAAGTGCATGACCGTTTTTTAATCATAGACCAACAACACTTTTACCATTTCGGGGCCTCTTTCAAGGACTTGGGCAAACGATTGTTCGTGGTATCAAAGATGGAGGAGCCAGCTGTGACGGAGGCCTTGATGAAAGTGTTCTCATAGATGTTGGGCGAAAAAAAGGACGAGAAACATACAGTTGTTGTCACTCCCCGAAGCTCATCCGCCCGCCGATGAGGATGATGCAGTCTCCTTCCGCTGTTCTTCCCGGATGTTCTGGCAGTTGTTAATGACGGAGCCGGTGGCGAGGATGAGGAGCAGTGCTTATGGCACATTCAGATAGAAGCGATGTCCGTTCTCATTGCTGTCGTTTTCCGCCTGGCCCGTGTTTATCACTTGCGTGGTGACCGTTTCGTTGGGAAACAGACTGCGGAAATAGTTGAGATTCTTATAGAAGTCGGGGTGAATGTTGGATGAAAGTTTGATTTCATACGCATCCAGCTGCAAGCCGTCTTCCAAAACCAAATCGACTTCGTGCTGGCTTTTGTCGCGGAAGAAGTAGAGGTTGTTGTCCAAGCCTTTGTTGTACTGGTTTTTAAGAAACTCGCACACCACCATGTTTTCAAATATGGAACCTCTCAGCGGGTGGGTCTCCAACTGCTGCGAAGTGTGGATTCCCAGCAGATAGCATACTAACCCCACGTCGTGAAAGTAGATTTTAGGGGTCTTGACCAACCGTTTCCCGATGTTGCGAAAAAAGGGAGGCAGACGGAAAGCCACGTAGGAGGTCTCCAATACGTTCATCCACTCCTGTATGGTGGGTATCGACACGCCCAATTCGTTAGAGATTCCTTGTGCGTTGAATTCGGTGCCGATTCTCGAAGCGCAGATCACGATGAATCTCCTGAACTCAGAAAGGTGGCGAATATTCATCACCTGTCGTACATCACGTTGCAGGTATGTGGAGAAATATTGCCGGTAAATATCCTGGGGTGGGACATGCTTGGCCCATACCGCAGGATAAAAACCGTTCAACATGATGCTGTACAATCCCGCCGACTTGTCCTCCTCTGTCAGTTCGGCAATGGACAAAGGGAGGAGTGTCAGCACGGCGGTGCGACCAGCCAGCGACTGTGTGATGCGCTGCATCAGAAGCAGGTTGTTGCTTCCTGTGAGAACAAAGGCGGCATCCGGATACTCATCCACCACCACCTGTACGGCGGAGAGGATTTCGGGCATTTTTTGCACTTCGTCGATCACCAGGCCTTTCCTGTGTTTCACTAAAAACTCCTTTCTGTTGAGTTCCAATTCGCCAACAGTGGTTTCGTCCTCCAGATTGACATAATTGTGGTGAGGGAACGCCTTTTTGCACAATGTGGTTTTGCCCGACTGCCGCGGCCCCGTAATGGTGACCACCCTGAAAAGTTCAGACAACCGCAGAGCCTCTTTTTCTAACATCCTGTTATACATAGCTTTATGTGTACTTTGGACAAAAATAAAGTTGTACTTTAGATTTGGCAAAGATACACTTTATTTCTGAATACGCAATGCAAGATAGTAGAAAGTCACTCCTCGAAGCTCATCAGCCCGCCGATGAGGATGCCGAGGACGAGGAAGATGATGACGGCTTTGCGGCTCAATCCACGGTTTTCCCATATTTTGAAAATCAAATAGAAAAAGCCGAAAGCCATAATGGGGATGACCACCAATTTCATTATCACTGAGAAAACAACGTAAAAAGGACTGCCCCAGTTGGCGATGACCGAAAGAGCCAAACTGCCAATGAGACACAGTCCTGCTATGACATAAAGCGCGATGATTACATACTTTCCGAAAATCATTCCTCCCCAGAAAGCATCATATAGATGCAGGAACACAACAAGCCATGGGAATAATAACAGGCCGAAGTCGAGCCAGCCTCGGATGACCACCATTTCGCCCTGCCGAACTTTGATTACTGCAAAGGCATATATTCCGACTGCAACAGCGAAGCAAACCCAAAAAATTGCTTTCTGCTTGTCCGTCCAGGGTTCATCAATCTGGCTTTCTTCCGAAGATGATGAACACAGTTCCATATAACTCATATTTACGTAGCCTGTATCTCCATTCATAAGCATTGAGCCCCATTCGCCGTCAAGAGATAGAATGTCAACGTTTTCGTTTTGTGCTATCTGCCCGATGACTTTTCCTGACTTGTCAGCCGTGTCACGGACGTTGAGGTGTGAGGCGGTGCAACGGTAGTTGTCGGCCATTGCTGTTGCCGTGGCAAAGAAACAGGCCACGAGCATAAGAACAAGTGCTCTAATTTTATTTTTCATTCTTTTCATTGATTAATTGGTCAATTTTCTTTTCAATCTCATTGAGTTTTGCTTTCACATCATCGTTGTTGTCGGCCACCATGGCATCCACGAAGATGGAGTTGATGAAACTCATGCCGATGATGCCGCCCATAATCAGTAATATACAGAAATAGAAACGCACGATAGAACCGACAGCCGGAGCAGTGGCCGCTGCAATGGCGTCGGGGATGTCGTACCAACCCTCCACCGTGCAAATGCGGAAGACGGAATAGATGGAATCCAGCGGCGTGGCGAAGTAGCTCGGTGCGATATCCTTGAACAGGCTGCAATTGACGAGCCCGAACACGATTATCAGCACGAGGAAGCAGAGCAGAATGCTGTATGATTCCCTCAAAGCCAGTTTGAAGCCTTTGATAATCTGGTCAAAGTTGGGGAAGAAGTGCAGCACACGCAGAAAACGAAGCGCGCGCAGCAGTCTCAACACCAGCAGAAACGACAAATCCATCAGTCCCGTGGGGATGAACAGTGCGATAATGGACGGAATGGAGACAATCACCAAGATGCCGTCAAGGCGGTTCCATCCCGACGACCAATATCCTTTTAGTCCGTATTCGGCATGTTTCACGCCCATCTCCACCATAAAGGCCAGCGTGCAGACCACATCAACAATCTGTATCCAAAGATTGTCGATATTGCTGGCTTGCAGAAAGATGACAATGGCATTCAGCAGAATGACACCGAAGATGAATTTCTCGTTAAGGAAAAGTTGCTTTATTCGATTCATCTTAATTGAGTTTTGTCAAAAATAACAAAAGGGTATGCCATTCGGCGGCACACCCTACAAATTCACATTTTCGTACTTGGCCAGATTTTTCGCCATGATTTTGGAGATGTCGTAGCCGGTTTCCATCTCAATCCAGAGCCACTGGCCGTTGGGGTTGCATTCGAGGAAAACATACTCGCCTTCGGGCGTGACGATGAAATCGAAGCAGCCGAAGTTCAGTTTCATCCGTTGCAGGAAGGCGAGGCAGAACCAGCGGATGTTCTCGGGCAGTTCCACAATCTCGTGCTTGAGATTGTAGTCGTAGCCTTGCCGCCAATCGATTTTGCCCTTGTCGTCGTCTTGGATTTGCGAATCAATCTTGCAGGCGATAACATCCTGATTGATAACGGTAATGCGCAGTTCGTAGGCCTTTTCCACATAGTTCTGCACAAAACTGACCGTCTGGGTGAACGCCTTTTCGGGCTGCTGGAGCAGGTCTTTACTTGCGGCCTTTTGGGAGTAAAAGACGTATTCCTGTTCCCCGTTGAGATACACATTTCCGTTGCTGATGGGTTTCAGCGACAAATCTTGATGCCGTTCGGCAAGTTGTGCAATAGGTGCTTTTTCATTGGAAAAGCAAGTGTCAGGAATACACATTCCCAATTGGTGGGCAATAGACAATTGCAACATTTTTGATGAAGCGGGGCGGTCTTCCACAATACTGCCGATGGAATATACATCTTTGAGGTAGTAGCGGATAAAACTTAAGAATCCGTGCGCCTCCTCAATGTTGTGCTTGTTGATTTCCTCTATCTCACTTCTGATGGGCAGTTCAGATGGAATCTCCGGTCTCCTTTCCCAAATGGCTGTGATCTGGTGACCATACATTTCCAATCCGTTTTTGATATTTCGGATGTAAAAATCACAATCTTGCTCGTTTGCCCACCACGAGAATTGATAATCCGTGAGCAGGCATTCCGAATTGAGACGAAAGACAGGCACCCGCCACGTGTTCAGATACTGAATTACGTGGGTGGGGTGCGAGTCTTCTTTGTTGGTGAAAATGAGGACCATTTGATCTATCTCACAGTTTTACTATCATCTATTACATTAGCTTTGTCTCCTACAGATACTCCATTACCAGGTCTCCCCTTAATGTAGGTACGATTTGTTTTTAAACTCTTAGTACCGATTGTTCTCATATCGTAAGAAATCTGTTCTCCATCGTTATAAGAAAACTTTATTTCATCCGCCTCTTGAATAGGAGCAGGTGTTGTGAAATTCATTAACAGCGGCATAATGTTGCCTTGGCTGAATTGATTATACGTTTGCATAATTTTGATTTTTTAAGGGTTTGATAATTAATTTTCTTCTTCGACAATTTCCTCGCTGAAATTGGCATCGCTGCCTTCAATCTTGATGTCGCGGTCGTTTTGGGCGAAGATGGCGATGTCGCAAATCATACGGGCACCATTAGCCTCAAGAGAATTGCAGACAGTCAAAAGAATGCCAACTTCTTCCTCGGCCAACGTTTTGTCGGCCAAGGCCACTTGGATGCAGGCTTCCATAATGAGCTGTTTGTCGGCGGGGTCTTCCACCGTTTTGCCCACTTCCGCGATGTAGCTGTAGATGTCGGGGCATTTGGCCTGTTTTTCGTTCTCCTCCAACAGGAGTTTAGTGATTTCGGAGGCGTCGCATTCGAGGTCTGCGGCCACACGTTTGATGACATCGATTTCGGCGGCATCCACTTTGCCGTCGGCACGAAGGGTTGCCATCGTCAGGGCAACCAGCTGTTGGTTAAAATTTCCCATAGTTTTAAGGATTTTAGTTTGTGCCTACTCTGTTGAACGCTTTTCGGCGGGGGCGTTTTGTTAATTAGGAATTAGAAATTTGCAATTAGGAATTTGTGGGGTTGGGTGAAAATGAATCGCGGAGGATTTTGAGCATAGCTTCACCATGTTCGCGGATGCTTTTTTCTTTGTCCCAATGTTTGTATTGAAGTACTTTCAATAATTTTAGACTTTCAATAGAACCTGTTTTGTCTCCGTCTATGAAAGATTCAACGTATGCACGTTTTACCTTAAATGATTCGTTAGAGAGAGAGGAATTCTGTCCTCCAGAAACCATACAAAGATTGCCAAAACAATCCCGAATTGCAATATCTTGAGGATTGTCCACATCCCATTTCAAACTATCAGCAGCATCATGTTTTGGATTTTGAGGGGCAACGTGTTCAATTGAACGATTGCGGCGGAAAATGTATTTTTCTGCAATATTGCGTTGTTTTTGATCAAGGAAATGCTCGTTTCTGTTTTCCCACAGATAATAGTCTAACCGCCAGAACCAGTAGCGATCACAGTTTTTATACGACAACTTGTTGAATATCACATCCAGTTCATCTAAATAATACTCTTCATTGCTGTTCTTTTTCAGCAAATCGAGTTTATGTCTCTCGTTGTCGTTATCTTTTAGGCGAGAAAGCAATTCATTCGAACAAAGATTATGGTTTTCATATAATGTTATCAAAAGGGGAGACAGCCATTTATGATAGCTTAAGGATGAGGAAGACACATACAGCATAGACTGATATTGCATCAGTCGTTCTTTTTGTTCGATATCATTATCTTTGATGTTTTTCAGCAAGTAAGTCCCATCATCGTTTTTGATGCGTATAATGAAATAGTCAAAAAGAAGCCTGTAAATCAACAAATTATCAAAAAAGGTTGGAATGTTAATAATCTTCTCGTACATCTCAAAAGTGGTCAATAGTTTGTGAACATCGAAGAAATCGGTTACCGTAACTTGTTTACGTTGCTCTTTTGACAAAGTTAGGAATAAAACTTGCAAAAGAAATTCGGAAAAGTTCATAAAACTTCTGTCCCCTTCACTTCGCATTTGTTGTGTAGGTTTCTGACTGGTTTCCTGTATTTCTTTGATAGATTTAAAACACTTCTCGTCTTTGGGTATTGAGGATTCTTCCTTATATAAATCATTAATAAGGCATTTGCCCCTTTCTCCAAAAATATCACTCCGTACTTTTGCCGCGCAAATAGCCTTCAAGAATCTATCGTTGTACGAATCAACAGATTCGTTCCTGTGAGTTCTTTGGCGAACAAGTTGCTTGTCCATTTGAGAAACACAATTCCATATTCGGGTATAATTATCTTTATTGAAAGAAGCGTCTAACTCTTTAAGCAATCGGACTTCTAATATTTCATGGCTTTCAAGTCCTTTGCCTGTGGCATTCATGGATTCGAAATACTTGTTCAAGTCAACCATATCGTATTGGGGCGGAAGTTCTGATACAAAAAATGCCAGATGTTCGTATATGTACTCGGCAAAATCGTATTTGTTGAAATCTGAGGTTTCGCTACTTTCTTTATCCAAAAACTGTTCAATGACTCGAATGCCATTTTCCATTTTTTTGTTTGAATACCCAAAATCTTTATTGTTGATTTTGCTGGTCAGATATTCTTCATCCTTTATGCGGGCAAAGAATGACAATCGGGGTTTATTGTCCACTAACAGAAAATCTTTCCATTCAAACACAATGCCCAAAAGCATTAAGACTGTAAATCGTTGCTGTCCGTCCACCAGATCCAAAATGTCATTTTCTTGTTTTGTTGTAAACATCCCAATGTAATACTGCTCTTTGCTTTGTTCTTTAGCAGATTTCAAATCTCTTAGCAATTGTTCAATTTGCTCTTTGTCCCACTCGAATAGCCTCTGGTACAAAGGAATGCGGAATCTCATATTCCCGATGGTTGCAGGGGTGTATTTGTTGTCCATAATTATTCTCCCTTCGTGTAAAATTCGACAAATCCGTTATTTTTAATGGAGTTTGCTACTTCATCATAAGCAAACATTCGATTTTCCAGGTTGAAGAAACGCGCTCTAATACCAATCAGTTCATTTGGCTGTAATTTTGGAAATTGTTTTGCTCTCTCAACGCACTCGGCCAAAAAGAAAGTAGGGGATGTCGCTCTGTCAAGTATCAGAACCAATTCACAATCACCAGCATATTTCATAAGTTGACGGAAATTAGTCCGCCCATTTTCGTATCTGTGACGAGAAACAATTTTCGAGATGCCTACAAGAGCCTCCTCCAAATACAAGTTGTCGAATTTCAAGTAATATGCAAACAAAAAAGCCTGAATAATATCGCGGTACCAACTATGGGTCTCACCGTTTAGGTTTAATGTGGCTTTGTATGCAGCCGTATTTTTGAATGTTTCAAATTTGAACATGAAATGATCAACGTATGCAAAGAAATGACTACCACCTTGTATCGCCTCATTAAAAACGAATTGTTCTCCAAAAGGTGGGATTTCAGCAATGATCGGTGCGGCCTCAAATTCTGTTTTAACCTTGTATTGCTCATTATCAAACCATTCATTTTTCCGCATCCATTTTCTCAAGCGAAAAAGATATGTTTCCAATGTACGGCTTACGTTTCTTTCTCCCTCGTCATTCTCGTAGTTCAGCAGCATATTGTCCCATCTCATAGACAAGTGTTTTGCCTGTTCCTCTGATGAAACAAATCGCAGGTGATGAGACTTCAACAACTCGTAATCTGTCAATGATTTTCCGCGTGAGTTTTGGTTAGAGAAAAAGGTATAGGCTAATTCCAATGATTTGTCGTTGAGCACCAAAACACTGAATATAAGCTTGTTCAATAGTGAATCTATTGATTGCGTTCTACCTTTTTCTTCAATGAACTTATCGATGAAATTACGGATAATATATTTATTGTATGCCACATACGATCTCGCCTCATTGGATTCAAAACTTTCGTTAAGAAGTGGAATGTTTTTTTTGCCCAGTTCTGAAAGAATCAGAGCCAATGTGACAAGTCGTTGTTGCCCATCAATAATATCAAATCTACCTTCTTTGAATTGAAGGATAATATTTCCTAAATGGTAAGGATTACCGTGCCGGATATTAAAAATGTCTTCTAACAATTTTCTTACATTCTTTTCCTCCCAACAATAAATCCGTTGGTATTCGGGTATGTGAAGTGATACGCCGAATCTAAAAATGTCGCATAGTTTCAGCGAGAATAGTTGGACGGGATCGCCAGATCGTTCAAGGAGCCAATCCTTTTGTTTTTCAGTTAAATCCACTGTATCATTTCCCATATTCTCTCCTTGCTGTTTAGATGTTAAATAATCGGTTTCTTCCTCACTTGCTATTCATTTATTATTTCCTGTCAATTCGCGCACCCGCTCCAAAAGCTCTTTCTCTTTTGGGGTAATTCCACCGATTTCCGCCATTTCTTTCATTTTTTTGATGGCTTCGTTCAGGGCTTTTATGGAGCTAAAGTTCACGTCTTCTTTTATAAGTTCTGGTAGAGAGTCGCTGTCTAACATATCAATGAATATCTGACGGTTTTCTGCGGTGTATGCGTCCGAAAACGTATTAAGAATAGCAGCTGTCAGACTTTCTTTCTCGTCAATGTCCAACGTCCCGTCAGCCTTGGCCATATAAATTAACAACTTAATCGTTTTTTCAGCATCTGATGCCTTTTTATAAGAGTCAGTCTTGAAAAGTTTGGAGAACATGCCTATCTTCTTCGTCGGCTCTTTTCCCAAAAGAGCGTCCATCGATTGTGAATAATGTGCTTGTCGTTGTTCTTCCTTTTTTCGGGCGCGTTCTTGCCGCTCTTGTTCCTTACGTTTCCGTTGCTCCTCAAATTGTTGTTGCTCTATCCGCTCTTCTGCTTCGAATTGCTTCCTGACAGATACTATTTCAGGAATGTTTTTAGAACAAAACAGAAGATTGTTCTTTTCTGAGTAATATACAACAAACGATTGGGTTGCTTCTAATGGAATCGTGATTTTCATCAAATTATCTTCAATCGTATGCTTTTCCAAGATGCAGAGGATTCTTTCGTCTTGATTGTCCAACTTAAAAACATCGTGAGCCTTTTGCAGATTTTTCAGGTAAAGATTGTTCATGTCGCCTTCAGAAATCTTAAAAGGAATTGATTTATGTTTGTTGTCATAAGCAATTTCCTGTTGGTTTTTAAAAATAACCTCTACGTCTTTTTTATGGAAAAGATTGCTGAATAGACTGTTGATTTTGTTTTCTATTGAGGTCTTCGATTCGGACAGTTCTTCTATTTCGCTGATATAATATTCAACATCAGAGTAACCATCTGGAAAAAATATCCATCCATATTGGGTTTTTTCCCAATCAGAAATAAGTCCTTTTGCATCATCTACATCTTTGAAGTCTGATTCATGATACGTTGTAAAATCAAGATCTTCATAACGCAAAAGTAATTCTTCCCAATTCTCAACAAATTTTTTACATGTTTCTTTCAGCTTTTGGTATAATTCTTTCTTCCTTTTTTTTCTGTCGGATGATTCACCAGAGAGTTTTTTTATGTTCTTAATATCGTTTCCAGTATTTATATTTGAATTAAAAAATGAGTTAGATATGACAATGTTTTCCCTAAGTCTCAATTCGATTGTCGCGTTTTCCAAAATCTGAATCATCCCTGTGCCTTGATCTATTTTACCTGTCCCATTGCAATCTTTGCAAACAAAAAAACCACGTCCATAGCAATTACCGCATTGCTTTGTTTTCATTTTTGGACGCCCGTCGTTATGCTCCCCTATTTGATAAAGCACTTCTCCTGATCCGTCACAAATCTTACAACGAATTTTCGCTTCTCCGCCGCAACATGTGCATGAGTTGTTGAAACTCCTGGGTGTTTTGTAGGAACCAATAATGGTGCGAAGATTTTGGAATTTCTTTGGGGAGGAGGAAGTGAAAAAGCTGGATCCAAATATGATTTCGTCCTCTTTAATCTCAACAGCGTTCTCTGCAGAAAATAAAGATGTAATATCTTCTGGATCGATTTGTGAATCGAAATAGTTATTATCAAAACAGAATGTGGGCAGAGTACTTACAACATTATCATCCGCGACAGAAAATGAATGCCTCAAGGATGGAATAATCGATACGACTCCAAACGTACTTTTTAATTCATGGCCTGTTTCAACTACAAATGTTGAACTGTCACATTCTTTTGCAAGATGTTCCCAAAAGGATTTCTCGTATGAAGGCCTACCTGTATTTTGTACTGTATTGAATAGTTTCTTAACCACCTCATTTTTGTTTCCAGAAACAGGAATATGACCGGTTAGTTGAACCTTTTTCAATGAAGTTAACTCTGGTAACTTAGTAAGTGTTTGGATGTCTTTCGTTCTTCTTCCTGCCGCATCCACCCCTTGTATGGATGCCTCTGCAAATTTGTCGTAGGTTTTTGTCAGTGTTATTCCTAATTGGTCGATTTCCCTTTCAATTGTGACAGGCGGCAAATCAACTGGGGTGATTTTAATCCTTTGATTAGTTTCTGTTTTAGCCAATGCTATTTTGCTCTCTTTTTCATTGGTTTTGTCAGCAACTTTCATTGCTTTTTCAGGCTTCGCCTCTTGCTCTTTCGCCTCCTCTTTGGACACTTCTTCCTGTGGCTCTATATCCACGATAATTTTCTCAATCCCGTAGCCTTTTTTACCAATAGGAATGTTCGTGTCTAAATTGGCTACATCGGCATCGGAGGTGTCGTTCCAGTCGCTTTGGAGGATTTTCTCGATTCTTTCATTTCTTTCTGCCCTTCTTTTTGTCCCTTTTGCCCATTCTATCTTGCCGCAGATGTCATCTCCATTTTGTTTGAGCAGCAGTTGCACCCCCTTGCAGTAATTGTCAGCATACAGGTGCATCTGCACCGTCAACTCATCTTTGTTACGCTTAACCTGATACACTTCGGGTATGACGGAAGTCCCCATCCAGCCTCCGCAAAGAGCGGCTGATACGAATTGGATATTAGCGATCTTTGTGTCATATAACACCAACATCTCCTTATCAGTGAGGAGTGTCAAATTGATTTCTTCTTGCGTTTTGGCCGATGTCTTTGATTCAGCAGTTTGTTTTTTGGCTTCAACCAGCGTGTAGTGGCTGTAATCCTGCGGTTCTTTTCCTTCAAATTTTTCAATCACAGGCTCGATGATACTGCGTATTTCAAGAAATGCCTGAAACAAATCTTTAACAGTTTGAATTTCATTGTCAATAGTCCATTGACAGTCTTGACGGTTCCAGTGGCTTGGCGTAAGCCTGTCTCTTTTCAGGTTTTGCCTCAAATAGTCCCTGATGGGACGCCATTCCGAGCATTCAATGTGCAGGTTTACAGATGTTTCATCACATTCATAGTGCAGTCGGTCACCATACATGCTTCCCGCTTGTATAAAAGCGTAGGTTTCGTCATAATGAGTTGCTTTGCCAGGAAAGTATTTGTTGGCAAATTCTTTGAACTGTTTTTCTGAAATGATATTCATATAGATATGTTTTTAATTTTACTTCCTTTTCCCAAACACCAGCTCAATCAGCATCCGTCCCAATTTTCTCTCCATTCCGCCCCTTGTGGTGGGCACACCCGTTTTGCGGGCCACCTTGCTCTTCAGCCCGGCAATACCCAACAATCGGCTCCACGAAAACGACAATCCTCTGATTTTCATAATATCCTATCCTATATCTTTATCTTAATACTTTACTTCTCTTTTCCGCAACTCTCCCGTCTGCGGGACGCAGACGGCTCCATACCCACCACCATTTTCAATTTTCAATTCTCCATTTTCAATTTTCAATTAACACGAAAACGGCGCACCCCTCCCGCCTTCAGGTAGAAAAGGCATCGCCAAACGCCGCGCAACAACTGAAAAACCGAAAAGAGTACGCCTATGCGGACGTACCTATCGGTGTGCTCTGTTGCTGAAAATTGGCGATTTCTTTCTACAGCCACACCATAGCTTACGCTATCTTCAAATATTGGGCAAAAATAGCAAATATTTCCGTTCGGCATACCCTTTCCTTTTTTTATTTTTCGCCGGCAAAGATAGCGCCGACCTCTGCCATATCGGGGCAGAGGTTCCTGGCGTGCGCAATTCATATCGGGGAATCCCCTTCGGACCGTCATCGTCTCCTGCTGTCTTTTTTGACGGCAAAGATAGCCATTCGCGTCATGCGCACGCCGGTTCTATTTTGTTCTAATTCGGGCTGCGGGGACAGCTGCGGGTACTCCGAAAAGTGGTGCTTGCGCGGTCGTGAAAGGAAAGTAACTTTCAAATGATTGAAAATGTTTTTCAAAACACTTGACAACGGCTTGTTTTTGTCGTAAGTTTGCATCGTTAAAACAAACAACAATATTATTCAACTTAAAACAAGGTGTTATGAACTTGGAAAACAATATTTTAGTGTATCAGAGTGAAGACGGACAGACCTCTTTGGAGGTGCGCTTGGAGAACGAAAACGTATGGCTTAGCGCCAACCAGATGGCGGTGCTGTTTGGTCGAGATGAAAAAACGGTGCGCAAACATATCAACAATGTCTTTTCTGAAAATGAAGTGCCCAAAGATATCAACACGCATTTTTTGCGTGTTGATGGGGTGAAGCAGCCTGTGGCATTTTACTCTTTGGATGTTATCATCTCCGTGGGCTACCGAGTTAAAAGCCCGAATGGCACCCGATTCCGCATCTGGGCCAATCAAGTACTTAAACAGTATTTGGTAAAAGGCTATGCCGTCCACGATCGCATCCGCCGAGAGCAGATTGGCGAACTGCGCAAGTTGGTGCAGATGGTAGGGCGTACGCTCAGTTTGCCTGAACTGCCGGAGAACTTCGAAAGCCGAGATCTCCTCGACGTAGTGGTGGACTATACTTACGCCCTTGACACCCTCGACAACTATGACTACGAGCGGCTAACCATAGGTAACACCACCAAGGAGGAACCATTTCACGCCACCTACGAGAACGCCATGCAGGAGATCGGACGCTTGCGCGACAAGTTCGGCGGATCCGGTTTGTTCGGGCACGAGAAGGATGGCTCTTTCAAAAGCAGCATCGGGCAGATTTACCAGACTTTTGACGGCATCGAACTTTACCCCAGCGTGGAGGAGAAGGCTGCGATGTTGCTCTACTTGGTGACGAAAAACCACTCTTTTAGCGACGGCAACAAGCGCATCGCAGCCACGCTTTTCCTTTGGTTCCTCAATAGCAACAGGATACTGTACACCCCTGACGGTTCCAAGCGCATTGCCGACGGCACCCTTGTTGCGCTCACACTGATGATTGCCGAAAGCCGCCCCGAGGAAAAAGACGTGATGGTGAAGGTGGTGGTGAATCTTATCGGTCATAATGAGGATGTCAGCTGATAGCCTGTTAATCATAGCGGTCAATTCCGCGGCATCTAAATGGTTCGAGAAACGACGGCAAAGATAGCCATTCGAGCCATGCGCACGCCGGTTCTATTTTGTTCTAATTACACGATACCTTCTATCGCATACAGGGGTATGTTTTCCATCCAGGACTGTTGGATGTAAGGTTTTAGGGAAAAACGCAGTCCTTTGTAATTTTGATTTTTAAAATCCTCATTCACAAAAAGATACAAGGAACGGCTGCGCACATTGTCTTCGGCTTTCACCTCAACGGGAACGATACGCTCTTCCGTTTGAAACAAGAAATCAATCTCTAACGTGGAATTGTCTTTGCTATAGTAGAACACGGAGCTGTTCGGAATGGTTTTCAGGTGTTGAAGCACAAAATTCTCTGCAAAAGCCCCTTTGAACTCTACAAAGGCTTGTGGTCTAACAACAACATATTGGGGCTTGCCTCCGCCATGCAGGCCAACAATCCGCAGTCGAGCATGTAGAGCTTGAATGCGCTGTTGTCGGCGTAGAATTTGAGAGGGTGAACCGGTTTGACGCAACGTTCCACGCGATAAACCAAACCGGCATCCACCAGCCACTGCAAAGCCAGTTCGAAGTCTTTGGCCCTGGCGCCTAAAAGGATAAGCGGTTTTCGGTCAGGACGGTTCTTCCAGTGCAGCAAGTCTTTATAAATGCTTCTCTCCATTCTTGTCTGATTGTTTCAGACTGCAAATACACACTTTTTTTGTGTTATTTTTAAACAAAATATACACTTTTTTTGTGTTGTTTATGCGTATGGGATAGCCAACCTCGTCAGCACATCCTGCCGGTCCGGCCTCGGTTTCAGAAAAATGCCGTAAACGGAAAAAATCTAAAACAATCCTATTTTAATTTCACACTTTTTAGTTGTAAAATCCGTTCATAATATATTGATGTTCAATATTCTGTAAAAATATTCACATTGAATGAAACCAATTTCCTATTTTTTGTATTTTTGCGCATTATTTCAGAAAAATGCCGTAAACGGAAAAAATCTTAAACGCCATGTTGTTCGAACGAAAAAGATATCTGGAGAAATTGGTCTCCCATCAGCGCAACCATCTGATCAAAGTGGTGACAGGACTCCGCCGGTCCGGAAAGTCGTTCCTGCTTTTCAACCTTTTTTACAATCACCTTAAGGAAAACGGAGTGACCGAAGACCATATTGTCGCCGTGGACTTGGAAAACCGCCGGAACAAAATGCTTCGCGATCCGGATGCCTTGATGAAATATATCGATGAACGTATGACGGACAAGGGCATGTATTACATCTTGTTAGACGAAATACAATTAGTGGAGGAATTTGAAGACGTGCTGAACAGCTATGTGAAAATGGACAATGTTGATGTGTATGTGACCGGCAGCAATTCCAAATTCTTGTCACGCGATGTGATGACGGAGTCCCGCGGCCGAGGGGACGAAATACGCATCTATCCGTTGTCGCTGTCTGAAATTGCAGAAGCAATGCCCGACATGAAGTGGGACCGGCTTTGGCAAAACTACCTGAATTACGGCGGCCTGCCGTTGACGGTGCTATCCCCCTCCGACACGGATCGGGAACAGTATCTGAAATTGCTGTTCAGGGAGACGTACCTGCGCGACATCATCGAGCGTAACCACGTGCAGAACGATGTTGCCTTGGAGATGCTGCTTGACATCATCTCGTCGTCGGTGGGCTCCCTGACCAATCCTTCGAAACTGTCGCGCATGTTCAGCAGTTTAGGACGCACAGAGTTGTCGGAGGCAACCATAAAAAAGTACTTGGACTATTTGGACGATGCCTTCCTGATCAGTCGTGCCGACCGTTACGATGTGAAAGGGAAGCGCTATATCTCAACTCCCTCGAAGTATTATTTCGCGGATGTCGGGCTTCGCAACGCCCGCTTGAATTTCCGGCAGGTGGAGGAGACGCATATCATGGAGAATGTGATTTACAATGAGCTGCTGATGCGCGGTTACAGTGTGGATGTAGGGGTGGTGGAATACCGTGAGGGCGATGCGCGCAGACAAATGGAAATCGATTTCGTGGTCAACAAGGGCAGCCAGCGGTATTATATACAGTCAGCATACGCGCTGCCCACGGAGGAGAAGCGCCAGCAGGAGTTCCGCCCGCTGCGCGCAGTGGGTGACTCATTCAAGAAGATTGTCGTTGTGAAAGAGGACATTCTCCTGCGCCGCGATGACAGCGGTATTGTCACGATGGGGCTCCGGCAGTTCCTGATGGAGGAGGACAGTTTAGAGAAGTGAACACGCTGATACTATTTTGTCCTAATACGGGCGGAGGCTGCGGGATGGCCCGCACAACAGCGGCGTGCCGATCCGACAGACAGCCGCATCGTGTTGTAAGCCCCCGCACTCTTTCGGAGTACGGCGACGCGTTGTCAACCTTACAGGCAAAGTCCTTCTTACGCGAACAAATCCTCCATCGTGATAGTCCGCTGGATGCGCCCGCTGTATTCGGTTTGGACGGATTGTTGTTTTTACAATATCCGGTCAAGACTGTTGTAATTCAGCAGTCTGATATCAGAAACGCTGTTTTCAAACTCCCCGGCGTAAACGACAGCCCTTTTCACTACCGGCGTTTTGATCCATTCCGGAAGTTGGCGCAACGTCTTTTCAAAGGACGGATGGTATGTCATGGAAGATTTCACCTCCAAGGCAGTGATTTCACCTTCCTGCTTTAGCAAAATGTCCACTTCATTCTGGTTGGAGTCACGATAAAAGAACACCCCGCCGTCATTCCCCCGGTTATACCGGTGTTTCATCACTTCCGTCACAATCATATTCTCAAACAAGGGGCCTCGCATTTTGTCTCTATCCAGTTGGCGGGGGGATTCTATGTCCAACAGATAGCAGGCCAATCCCGTGTCGTTGAAGTAAAGTTTGGGACTTTTGACCAGTCTTTTGGAGATGTTTTCGTAATAGGGCGGCAGCAGCGTAACCAAATAAGATGCTTGTAGAACGGAAAGCCAGCGGGTGATGGTTTTGGACTCCACCCCCACTTCGGCGGACAGTTCTGCCGCATTGAAAATCGAACCGATTCGGGCGGCACAAAGCTTTATGAACTTCAGAAACTGCATTTGGTTCTGGACATTCAGCAGGTCTCGAACATCTTTCTCCAAATAGGTTTTCACGTATGAAGGATAGAAAAACTTTGCAGTGTTCTTACCTGCACTTACCGCTGGATATAGTCCGTTGAAAAGTTGCTGAGTGAGGTCTTGTGCGGAGCGCTGTGCCTCTGTCTCTGACAACGACATGGGCATCAACTCGAAAACACCGGCTCTGCCGGCCAACGATTCCGACAGATCCCGCATCATCTCGAAATTGGAACTGCCCGTCAGCAAAAACCTCCTTGTCGGCTCGCGATCCACAATGCCCTGTATGTATTCCATCAGCACAGGCGCCTTCTGTATTTCGTCAATAAACATGCCGTCAGCCGTCTGTTGCAGAAAGGCAACGGGGTCGTTCATAGCGAATTCCCTGACATGCACATCTTTCATGCTGAATTCCTTATAATCAGGAAACAGATGTCTCAACAATGTGCTTTTCCCGGATTGTCTTGGCCCTGTTACGGATATAACTGAATAGTAATCAGACGCTTCTTGTATGATTTTCTCGATTTCCCTGTTGATGTAGTCAATCTTCATTTTTTATGCAATTCTGGAATCCGATGGCAAAAATACATAAAAAACCAATGCGATATGACACTGTCCGAAAATTTTTTATTCAGCCAAAAGTGCGTTGTTTGTGTCGGATTTGGCCGGATAAGGCCCTGCGCTCCTACCGGTTCTTCACACATCTGACGGAACGCCCAGTGCGCTTGTGGCTGTCATAGAAGATGCCGGTAATTTACAAAGCCACACACTTTTTTGTTTGTTGATTGTTGGAAAATGTTACAGTCAATTCAGAAACAATGTTGGAAAAACGGATAAATTTAGTATTTTTGCCGTTGGAAAAACGGATAAATTATGATTAAAAGAAAGATTGACAGGTATTTAGAAGAATATTACGCTTCAACAAAGAAAGCCCTATTAATTACAGGGGCTCGACAGACTGGGAAAACCTACTCCATCCGCCATTTTGGAAAATCTCATTTCGAAAGCATGGTGGAAATCAACTTTGTTGAAATGAGTGATGCTGCGCCAGTCATCGCAGCCGCCAAGAACAGTCGCGATTTGCTGCTACGCATCTCGTCACTGACCACACAACCGCTTGTCAAGGGGAAGACATTGATTTTTTTCGACGAAGTGCAGGAATGCCCTGAAATTGTGACTGCCATCAAGTTTCTGGTTGAAGAAGGAAACTACAGATACATTATGAGCGGCTCTCTTTTGGGGGTGGAGCTCAAGGACCTGCGTTCAGAACCAGTGGGTTACATGGATGTCAAGGAAATGTTTCCTTTGGACATGGAAGAGTTCTTCACGGCTGTCGGTTTGAGTCAAATGGTTATGGACGAGCTTCGTGATGTCTGGGAAAAGAAACGTCCTGTGGACGAATTTGTTCATGCCAAATTGATGGAGTTGTTCCGTCTGTATCTCATCGTGGGCGGAATGCCGGCGGCTGTGCAAAAGTATCTGGATTCAAACAATCTTCAGGAAGTCCTTGCCGAGCAACAGGCCATTCTACGGCTCTATAAGCGTGACATTGCCAAATACGACAAGAAGAACAAACTTTATTTAGAAGAAATATTCGACTTGATTCCTTCAGAGCTCAATGCGAAAAACAAGAGATTTATACTGAAGAATCTGAACGAGAACGCAAAATTCTCACATTTTGAAAACAACTTCATTTGGTTGAAGGAGGCGGGTGTGGCATTGCCTGTCTATAATGTGGAGGAACCTGCCGTCCCGTTGAAGCTGTCACGTTCCCGAAATCTGTTCAAGTTGTTCCAGAACGATGTCGGTCTGCTGGCCAGCCAGTACGCCGACGGCATACAGCTGCGATTGCTCACTGACGCCAAAAGCATCAATTTCGGCTCCGTTTACGAGAATGCCATCGCACAGGAGCTGTCAGCCCATGGGTTCGACCTCTATTATTTCAACAGCAAGAGACAGGGCGAGTTGGATTTTGTGATTGAGAAGAGCGGGGCAGTCCTTCCCATAGAGGTGAAGTCTGGCAAGGATTATCACCGGCACAATGCCCTGTCCAATGTAATGTCCAACCAGGCCTATCAAATACCGGAAGCTGTTGTTTTCAGCAACAAAAATTTCAGTCAATCCGAAAAGGTGATGTATCTTCCCGTCTATATGGCAATGTTCATAGAGAAGCAGCCCGCCATGGATATCACTTACAAGGTAGATCTGTCAGGTTTGTAAGATGAACCAATTGGTTCGTTTTTACCTGTTCTTCACACACCGCACACTCCGCCCGGTGCGCTTGTGGCTGTCGTAGTTGATGCCGAAAACGGGCATGTCGTGATCCACATAGCGGTAGGAGGCCTGGAAGGAGCTGAACTCCGTGGAGGTCCAGAAGTAGGCGCTCTGGTGGAAGTAGTTCTCCGGTCCCCCGATGACATCGCCGGCGGGGAGCGCGGAGAAGCCCGTGGCGTTGTTGGAGGACTGGTCGTGGCCGGGCGAGTGCAGAAGATGCGGGTTCTCGCTGGAGAAGTCATCCCAGCCGGAAGTGTCGGCCAATGCCTTGCCGATGTGCGATTTTTCGTTGTCGCAGACGTAACGGTCGATGCTGCTCACGTGCAACTCCAAATCGTTGAATTCGGGCATACTGGGCAGGTGCCAGCCGTCGGGACAGATTCCCTGCACACCGCTCGGGTTGGCGTCGGAGGGGGATTCCTTTCCCATAGCGGCGTCCCAATTGTAGAGGTAGCCATAGACCGCCACATTCCGCTTGTCGTGGTCCGGATAGTAGAAATAAGGCTCGTAATCGGAGTATTTCGCCGTGTCCATCGGCACGGGCGTGCCGTCGGCGTAGCGCGTGGTGCGCAGGTTCTCGCGCATCCAGCATTGGCAGCCGACCTGGACGGTGGTGTAGATGTTGCCGTCAATGTCGGTCACGGTGGGCGCATCGGGGCAGGGGCGGCCGTCG
>CALDIA010000219.1 GCA_937901455.1 uncultured Bacteroidales bacterium
TTTTTTTCAATTCCCCTGCCTATATTTTTTATAACTTTGCCAGTTGAATCTATAATTAAACATTTTTATGTATCTTTGCCGCCTGTTAAAAATTAATTCTTAATACAATGAGTCAGATTATTAAAGTTTTAGGAAGAGAGATTTTAGATTCTCGTGGCAATCCTACCGTAGAGGTGGATGTTTATACCGCAGCGGGTGCAATGGGGCGTGCCGCAGTACCCTCTGGTGCCTCCACCGGCGTACATGAGGCCGTGGAGCTTCGCGATGGCGATGAATCCAGATTTTTAGGAAAAGGTGTGCTGAAGGCTGTCCAGAACGTGAACAACGTTTTGGCAGAACAGATAGAGGGCATGGAGGTCAGCGACCAAGCTGACATTGACTACCGCATGATCGAAATTGATGGTACCGACAACAAGGCTGAGATGGGCGCCAACGCCATCTTAGGCATCTCGTTAGCTGCTGCCAAAGCTGCCGCACAAGAGACTGGCCAAGATCTCTACCGCTATGTAGGCGGCTGCAACGCCACGGTACTGCCCGTGCCAATGATGAACATCCTTAACGGCGGCTCACACGCCGATAACTGCGTGGACTTTCAAGAGTTTATGATTATGCCCGTGGGCGCCCCCACTTTCAGAGAAGGTCTTCGCATGGGCGCAGAGGTGTTCCACAACCTCAAGAAGGTGCTCAAAAGCAAAGGCTACTCCACCAATGTGGGCGATGAAGGCGGCTTTGCACCCAACTTGGCCTCCAACGAGGAAGCCATCGAAGTAATCCTGCAAGCTATCGAAAAGGCAGGCTACAAGCCATACGAGCAAGTATGCATCGCCCTCGATCCCGCATCTTCTGAATACTATGATGTGGAAAAGGGTGTTTACAGACTGAAATGGTCCACCGGCGAGGAATTTACACCCGCACAAATGGTTGACTATTGGAAGACCTGGACCCAGAAGTACCCCATCATCTCCATTGAAGACGGTATGGCCGAAGATGACTGGGATGGCTGGAAGCTTTTGACCGACACCATTGGCGACAAAGTACAACTGGTGGGCGATGACCTTTTCGTCACCAATGTAAAACGCCTGCAGATGGGTCTTGAGAAAGGCGTTGCCAACTCCATCCTCATCAAGGTTAACCAAATTGGCACCCTGACAGAAACCATCAATGCCGTCTCTTTGGCACAGAAGAATGGGTACACGGCAGTGATGTCGCACCGCAGTGGCGAGACCGAGGACACTTCCATCGCCGACTTGGCAGTGGCATTGAGCACCGGCCAAATCAAGACCGGCTCCGCAAGCCGCACCGACCGTATCTGCAAGTACAATCAGTTGATGCGCATTGAGCAACTGCTTGGTGCACAAGCTATCTACCCTGGCAAAAAATTCCCATTCAGAGGATAATCTCGAATGGTAAAAACAGCATAAGAGGGGTTGTCGTAGGACAGCCCCTCTTATTTTGTGTTAAAAAAATGGAAAACAAAAACACAACTATAACTATCAGAACGACCAAGTTGCAAGGCGGATGAGATACTATATCAACAACAATAACAGCAATGCCACCGTCAACAGTACCGTACCACCTGTAGCAGCCAGAATGGTCATAGTCTCATCATACACTTGTACTCTTAAATCAGGATTGTCCTTGACGGAGCTGATCGTGGATTTCACAATACCGTCCATACCACAGATTGAATTATAGTCCCTTTTGGCACTACAATTGGTCACATCCAAATTTTTTATGTAAGATTGTCCATGGCTGTCGGTTTTCAACTGGTATTTCATCGTATTGGAGACCTCATTGTCTTTGGTATCCGTGCAAGAATACTCTTGATATTGCCAATAATTGTTTTTCATAGCGCTCCCATAGCCAGTATAATACGAGTAGGAAGTCCCCGAAACAATCATCTCATTACGAGACTCTTCGGCAGTACCACTAAGCTCATACCCGATTTCTGACAATTGTTCACCTATAAATGCCACAGCACTATTAAGTTGTGCAGGGGAAACTGCTTGGATGGTTGTGCTACAACTGGCAAAAAAGATCCCGGAAACAAGCATAATAATAACAAAACGCACGATATTCCTCATTTAGATTATTTTTTAGGATTATATGTTTTAGAAAGTGAATGTCATTCCATTTCCTGACACCGATATGTGTTGTAAGATCCTTCCACCTTCTTTTATTCTATTATTGCCTTTGATATCCAAAACGAGCGCTGCGATGGCACATCCGCCAATGATAACACTTCCTGCTGCATAAAAACCAACACTACCATACGCTGCGCCAATACCGGTGAGGATGCCACCCACCACTCCACCGGAAAGGCCTGTGATAATAGCATAATTCTTCAACTGAGCGCCATCGGCAATAAGAGCGCCACTGTCTCTAAAGGCTTCATCCAACCCATTCCCATCTATATTAGGAGACTTTGTTTGAGCAGGCAACTGCGTGGAATCAAAGTTACATCCGATATTCAGCCACCTGTTTGCCTCTCGTTTATCTTGCTCCGCTCCAATGCCTTGCGGATATTTCTCATACAGCTCACGGACAAAACTAACATCCCCAGCCGAAACAAGTTTCTTAGATATGGCCATTACGTTCTGACCATGCCCATTTGAACATAACATGGAAGCACACTCCTTGTTAAACCTCATGGAAACAATCGGTACATTTTGGGCAAATACCGACATCCATGTCAAGCATATAGCAACTGCTATTGTAACGATTTTTTTCATAATACCTAATAATAATTATACAAAAACAGATAAACTTTTTTACTTTTGGCTTGGGTCTTTTTTCACAAACAAACCTAACAGGTCTTGCAGAAACCGACCCGAAGCGCCCATAAGAACAAATAATGTCATAACTCTTAAATTTTTGGTGCAAAAAAAGGAACTTACAGCGACAATACATGTCATAAGTAAAAAAAAATATTGGTGACAGGATTTGTCACTAATATATCGTATTTTTGCTTGTTTGAAAAGACAATATCATGGAACATACAAGGATAGTACGGGAATTGCAGTTGTTGATGACCTTAGCCAACAACCGGTATGCCACCAACAATGATATCTGCGAGCGGTTCGGCTTCACCACAAGAACATTATACCGATACATTGATTCTTTTCGAGAAGCCGGATTTGTAATCAAGAAGAATGAAAACAACGTTTACAAACTGGAGACGGCCTCTAACAAGCTGACTAAACATCTGTGCGAGTTGCTTCACTTTTCAGAGGAGGAGGAGATTATCCTAAACTACGCCATTGACTCCATTGAGCCAACCACCAAGACAAGGGAGTTGCTAAAGAAGAAGCTATATGCACTTTACGATTACAAAGCCATTGCCAAAGTCGCCTTTGAGAAAAAGGACATGCGTCACATCCAGTTATTGATAGCGGCCATGGAACAGCACAAGCAAGTGATCTTGAAACGGTATCGCTCCGCACACAGCAACACCACGACTGACCGATTAGTGGAACCTTACGCCTTTACCGACACCTTGGACCAAATCTGGTGCTATGAGCTTGCCAGCAATACTATCAAAATATTCAAAATATCCAGAATCGGTGACATAGAGCTTACTAATCAATGTTGGCAATATGAACAACTGCATAAAACTGGCTATGTGGATATATTTCGCATCCATAGCACACAAAGATTTCCAGTCAAACTCAAGTTGTCTCTTAGAGCCGCCAATCTGTTGATAGAGGAATATCCGCTATCCACAAAATATCTTACCGAATGGGAAAAAAACAGTTATATATTGGAGACAGAAGTCTGCAGCTTCGATGGCATCTTCAGATTCATAATAGGCCTTTACGATGATATTGAAATCCTTGAAAGCCAAGAACTGAAGAGTTTTGTACGATACAAAATCAAAATGCTTAACAAATAGGCATTTTGCTATGGATGCGTCTGATACACCACAACCGTTCCCGTCCCCACTATTTCAATTGTAAAAGAATTCCCCAGCGCCTCGTTCAGGGATCCCTCCCAAAGAAACTGGAAGGCTCTGTCGTGCACAGGGTATTTCAGTCCTTGAAAAGAGAGGGAAAGCTCAGGGTCTTTACAAAAGACAGACACTTGTTGTCCTGGGAAGGAGGGGAAGGTTGTTGTTTGGCGAATGGAGTGGAACATTCCATGGGCTGTCAGCATCACCATGGAAAGCCGGTCACTATAGGTAGCCATAATGCTAAGATTGGCGACAAAGTGGTCTTCGCGTTTACCCTCGCAGCCCAGCAGCAGCACACGATTCTGGTTCTGGGAAATACAATAACGGAGTGCCTTCTGCAAGTCGTTATATGCCTCGCTCTTGTCCTCCACAAACTGCTGGGCGTATTGCAATTTCCAGGCAGCGGGCAGCGAATCGCCATCGCCGACAACGACCACCTGCGCATTGGCGTATGCTCCTTTCTCCATAAAGGTTTGGAAGGCCCCGTCACAGCAGACCACCATGGGAGCGTTCTGCAACAAGCGGTGTGCCAACGGATAATCTGGAAAAGCGCCATTGGCAACGACCACAGCAGGATATTGCCGTAGTTGTTCCTCTATCATTTGGAAATTGTTCATTCAAGCATCAGAACCATTTCACGACATTGAAATCCTGGTCATGAGGCAGAAGCTCATGCTGCGGGATCACCCGTATGGCATAGGCCCAGTCGCCCACTTTCTTGGCATCCACATCACAATGGAAAACGGCTGTGTCTTTATCGTGATGGACAAGCTCAAACGGGTATTTAGCCACGAGGCGTGTTCGGCCTTCCTGCTCATTGTCAACCAGAACCAACTCAACCTTGAGGTCGTCAGGGGCAATATTGCCGACAAAGAGACCTATGTCAAAGGTGAGTTTGTCACCGATATAATATGTACCCTTTTGTTGGTTTTGGTTAGTCAAGGAACGGCAGCTGATAGCATCCCAGCCAGCCAACAGATGCTCTTTCCAGCGGAGCAGTTGGCGGGCTTGTTCCTGGTTGTCGGCGCTGAGCCGTAGATGGCGATTCTCCAGTTTATGGTAAAAACGCTCGTAATAGTCATCCAGCTGGCGTTTCATCGTATAGTTGGGAGAGATCTCTGCAAAGCATTTTTTCATCATGGCAACCCAGGTGACTGGGATTTGCTCCTTGTTGCGCTGATAGAAAGCGGGGGCAATCTCCTCCTCTATGGTCGTGTACAATGTGGCGGCATCCAGTTCGTCCTGCAACCGGTTATCGCGATAGGTAATCTCCTCTTTGATGGCCCAACCGGCGCCAGGCACATAGCCTTCCGCCCACCAACCATCAAGCACGCTGAAGTTCAGCACGCCGTTCATAACGGCCTTCTCTCCTGAGGTTCCAGAAGCCTCCAAGGGACGTGTAGGAGTATTCAGCCAAAGGTCGCACCCTGAGATAAGTTTCTTGGAGAGGACCATGTCGTAGTTTTCCACAAAAATAATCTTGCCCACAAATTCAGGCTTATGGGAAAGGCGAATGATATTCGTGATGATATCCTGACCTGCCTTGTCGTGCGGGTGTGCTTTGCCGGCGAAGATAAACTGCACAGGCCTGTCGGGATTGCAAAGAATCTGGCGAAGGCGTTCCTCATTGGTGAAAAGCAAATGTGCCCTCTTATATGTGGCAAAACGACGGGCAAAACCGATGGTGAGGGCATCGTTGCGTATCTGTTTCAAGGTAGAGGTTATGAACGCGGGCGACTCGTTGCGACGGCGCAATTGTGCTGCCAGCATGTCCTTCACAGCATCCAGCATCTCATGACGAAGCTCCTGCTTGATATTCCAAATCTCAGCATCCTCCACATCATAAATCTTGGCCCAATAGGCGGGATTCGACTGGTCAGCCAGAAACTCCGCGCCAAAGGTCTGGACATGCAGCTTTTGCCACCGTTTGTGTGCCCAAGTAGGATAGTGTACCCCATTGGTCACATAGCCAATATGCGACTCCTCCGCGAAGCGACCTTCGTACAAATTGGCAAACATCTCCTTTGACACTCTGCCATGGATGCGGCTTACACCGTTAACCTCTTGGGAAAAATGGCAGGCAAGTATGCTCATGGAGAACTTATCGTTAAGGCGGTCGTCGCGTTGACGTCCGAAGCCCATGAACGTTTCCCATGAGATATTCAAGCGTGTAGGATAAGGGGCAAAGTATGTACGCATTAGGTCTTCAGTGAAAGCATCATGCCCAGCAGGCACAGGCGTGTGCGTGGTGTAGAGTGAGGAACTCTTCACCAACTCAATGGCCACCGCCATGTTGACGTGACAGTCCTGCATGGTTTGATAGATGCGTTCCAAGCTGACAAAGGCGGCATGTCCTTCGTTCAAATGGAAGAGGGTCGGCTTTTCGCCCAAAAGGTTGAGCATGCGCAGGCCACCAATACCCAGCAACATTTCCTGTTTGAGTCGGTTCTCCGTATCGCCGCCATAAAGGGTGGCTGTCACACCTCTATCCTCATCCCAATTGTCTGCAAAATCTGTATCCATTAAATACAGAGGGATTCGGCCAACATCCACGCGCCAAATACGGGCATAGAGGTTACGGCCAGGCAAAGAGAGGCACACGGTGAGCCAGTTGCCAGACTCATCCTTAAGCGGCATGATGGGCAACTTGGAAAAGCTTTGCGGGGGATACAAGTTCACCTGCTCTCCAAAGGAGGATATCTGCTGGGTGAAATAGCCAAATCGATACAAGAGACCCACACCAATCATGTTCACATTGCTGTCGGAGGCTTCTTTAAGATAGTCGCCGGCCAGCATGCCAAGGCCTCCGGAGAAGATCTTAAGTTCATTGCTAATGCCGAACTCCATGCTGAAATAGGCGATTTTCTCTTCCGAACGCGTGCGCGGCGTCTGCATATAGGTGTTAAACTTGTCATAGACCTGTTCCAATTTGGCCAGGAATGCCTGATCCTTGGCAAAAGTCTCCAGACGCTCGAATGGCAAAATCTGCAAAAGGTGCACCGGATTCTGATGGCATTGTTCCCAAAGTTCCTCTCCGGCAATCTCTTCAAAGAGTTCACGGGCCTCATAGTTCCAGCTCCACCAAAGATTCTCTGACAACTTCTCCAATTTCTCCAAGCTCTCGGGTAAATGCGATTTAATAGACACTTGTCTCCATTCAGGTTGTTGTATATTGCTATGTCTCACTATATTACTAATATTTGATGTTTTATTTTGATATTGCTCATAACGGCTGTCGCTCTTGGACAAGGCCAACTCGTATGTTTTGAGATAGTTCTCATAGAGTCCGCTCCAAAGTGCTTTTTGTGCAATTTCCACGGCATTTGCGTCAAGCTGTTTTTTATCCTCTGCAGAACAATTACTAAAGAAATGCAGGGCCTTGGAGATATTGGCCACCACCTCCTCATCGTTATGGTCGTTGCGTTGGACCACCACCACACTTTGCTGGTCATGGAACATCTTCTCCACCCACAACCCGAAGCCAGCCAAGGAAGTAGTGATTGTGGGTATTCCGAATGCTATGCTCTCTAATGGCGTATATCCCCACGGTTCATAGTAGGATGGGAAGACAGAGAGGTCGAAACCGGCCAGAAAGTCGTAGTAGCTCATGTTGAAGACACCGTCCTCGCCGTCCAAATACACAGGGACGAAGACCACTTTTACCCGTTGGTCGGGACTATTGTGCAAGCCGGCCTGGTGGAAAGCCCTGATGATAGGGTCATTATATGGATCGTGGAGCACGTGGGTGCTAAAATCATCGGTAATAGGTGTTGTGCCAATGGGTTGTTCCATACGTTGGAGCAGGTCTTCCCGTTTGCCGCTGTGTCCGGCAGGCACGGCGATGAAGGCGCACAAATAGCGATCGGGGTTTTGTTGGGCATAGTGCGCGAGACTGCGAATAAAGACATCAATGCCTTTGTTTTTGAATTCGTAGCGGCCGCTGTTTATGATGAGCAGGGTATCGTCAGGAAGTGTTTGTTGCATAAGGGCCGAGGCTACTTGCAGGAGGCGCTTGCGGGCCGCATCGCGAAGGGCCGTATATTTTTCGCCTTGGGGTACAAAGCCGTTTTCAAAGCCATTAATGGTAATGACATCTGCGGGGTGGTCAAAGAAGGCGGCACACTCCTTATTGGTAATATCGCTAACTGTCGTGTAAGCATCCGCCTGCTGCGCCGAAAGTCTCTCTAAGGAAAACTTGGATTGGACTCCAAATCGGTTGGCGGTCTCCTGAGGCGGATATTGACGGATATCCTCGTACAGGGGCAGGCCATTACCTGCGATACAGCGGCCCAGCACGGTGGCATGGGTGGTGAAGACGGTCGCAATCTGCGGGGCTACAGTCTCCAAATGAAGGATGCCAGTGCCGGTCATCCACTCATGAAAATGGGCCACAATCTTATCCATAGAACTACAGTAGCAGTTATAGAAACTCTCAATCACCTTGCCGGCGGCATAGCCAAACAGGGCCGGCTCGATATAGTCCCACTGACCAGAGATGGAGTCAAGCTTGTGGCTGAGCCAAAAGGTGGTCAGAATCTCATTCTTCCGTTCAAAGTATTGGGTGAAATTCACTAAGATTACGATAGGAGAACCGCAAATCTGCCATCTGCCAATACGGAATCGGAGTCCCTCGGAATATGCCAACTCCCGCCAGTTGCTGAACAGAGTGGGATCCTCAATAAAATCGCCCAGATGTTCTTTGGAGACATCCGGTCCTATGCAAATATATTTGTCACCGAAATGTTTGACGGCTGTGGCAGCCTTTGAAGACAAGACGGTATAGATACCGCCCACCTTGTTGCAAACTTCCCACGAAGTTTCAAAAATATAGTCTGCACTCATATATAGTATTGTAAAAGAATAAGGATGCAAAAATACAAAAATCCAGCGAATTTGCAAGTGTGAAGAGGAACCAAATATTTTTTTGTGTTAGGGTGAAGATGGATTGAAAAAAAGTGTATTTTTGCAGCCTCAAAAACGGCGGGGTAGCTCAGTCGGTTAGAGCGTCGGATTCATAACCCGGAGGTCACGAGTTCAATTCCCGTTCCCGCCACCAAAACAAAACAGCTGGGAATTCCAGCTGTTTTGTTTTTTATTGTACTTTTGCCGCCGAAACAGCACGGCACAAGTCGTCAAACATGAGCAAATATGGACAATAGCAAGACATATCCAAAGGTGGTGATTTTTGATCTGGACGGTACCTTGTACGACAAGAAAGGGCTTGCCAGACGGCTTGTCTGGAGCGCTCTTCGGCAGGGCAAATTGGACTACTTGCGGCAGGAGCGGGCCATCCGCCGCCAACTGAAGGGGATGCACTTTGACAGCAAGGAGGACTTTTATGATGCTTTTTTCGGGAAATTCAGCAACCCGCAGAAGGCAAGAGAATGGTACTTTAACGCATACCTGCCCAGCATGGTCTCCATTCTGAAGCGTTCGTTTCAGATGTACCTTTGGGTACCCGAAACCATAGAGGCCATACGGTCGCAGGGTAGCCGCGTGGTAATCTTCTCCGACTATGGGGCCGTGAACGAAAAACTGGAAGCCATCGGCTTTGCTTCTGCTTGGGCCGATGCTTGTTACGATGCCCCCGCACTGGGCGGTCTGAAACCATGCCGCGAATCGTTCCTCAAAATCTGTGAGCTGCTGGAGGTCGCACCAGAAGCGTGCCTCATGGTAGGCGACCGGCACGACACCGACGGGATAGGCGCCACCGCTGCCGGCATGCACTTCCTACTCTACGTCAGGAATAGCTGGCCACGGATTGACCTCTATGCCAGCCATCTCTAACATCATGCTGTGCGCCGTGGTGCGCAAACGGTCCAACTCCTCCTTACGGTTTTCCTCTTTGTTAATCAAGATAGGTTTGCCTACATGAATGGTCATGCAGGGCAGATTCTTTTTGCCGAATAAACGGTATAATCCCTTGCGTTTGCGATAGGTGATGACCGTGGGAATGACGGGAATGTCATATTTGTAAGCCATTGAAAATGCCCCTCGCTTGAACGGGCGCAAGGGCTTATAGTAATTCCAACGGGTGGATTCAGGAAATAGCAGCATCCACTCTTTCTTCTTATGATACTCATCGAACGCTTCGTTGAACTTCTTGAAGCCCTCCAACGTCTCCGGAATGGGAATGCCCCCCACCCTGCGCATGAACCAACTCATGTTGCCATTAAAATGCTTGGCATACATCGGAATCCACAATTTTCGAAAACGGCGGATGGCCTGATACACACAGAGTGCATCGAAGACATATACGTGGTTGCACACACACATAGCCCCATTCTTGAGCGAATCTTCATAGCCCTTCAGATTCTGCCGCCCGCGAATCTTCAAGCCAAAGTGAGTGCGATTCCAAAAGGTGGCAACTATCCACTGCACAAAAAAGCCAATAAAGTTATGGAGTTTGTAGGCCCAAGACTTGTCTATATAAGGGTAGTTCTCGTCAAACCTGTACTTCCCTTTGGTAGAATCCTCCACTTGTACGGTTAAGAGGCGTTTGTAAGGATCGTCCGTAGGGTACTCTATCCCCATATCAGGAACATAGACACCCTCCTTTACCCTAAAATCTCCATACTCCATATTTGAACGAATTTACTTTTTAACCGTAATATTGCTGATGGAATATTGGGTTACGTTACCATTGAATTCCTCCAATGTCATCTCGGTGACCATGTTGTCGGAGGTGCGATATGACAGCACAATCTTTGAGTATCCTCGCGTGGCAGCCTTCCGGGCGGTGATAGTCACGGTCTTGGCCCCACCCGTTTCCTTCTCCACACAGTCGGCATTGTTGTCTGCGGCCACCTGCCGGTAATTGCCCTTGATGCAGTTCAACAGAGTGTTCTTCTGGGCTTTCATAGTCATATTCTTGGTAACATCCACGGTGGACTTCTTCCCATTCATGTTCATCCGCACGGTATTTCCCTCGATGATGAAAAAGTCTCCAGCGGGCTGGGTATAGTTCATCTGTAGATTATCGGGCGATTTATAGACAATTTTTCCAGCGGCCTCCACATTTTTCCCGGATGCCTTGATAAGCTTATGCTGTTTAAAGGAAGCGTTAATCTGCGATTGCCCCAAGAGCGCTTGTGCGCAAAAGAAAACGGCGATGAGTAGAACAAACTTTTTCATGTTTCTATTTTGAGATTTTAAGTGATTTCTTGATAAGAGGTATTTTGATCATCCATCGGAACAGCAGGGGCTGTAGCGTATAGGTAATCAAGATAGTGGAAACCATACCTATCAGGGTGCTGATACCGATTGATCGGATGGCAGGGTGTGTGGCAAATAGCATGACGGTCACCACAATGACAAGCACCAAAGCAGAGAAGAAGATGGCGACTTTGTGAAAGTCCAGCAGATTGGAGTCAACACCTTGAGCATCGGCCAAAAGGCCTTGCACCACGAATATGCTGTAGTCAACACCGATACCAAAGATAAAGGTGGAGATGATGATATTGATCAGGTTGAACTGCAACCCGAAGATAGCCATCCAACCTTGCACTACATACCAGCTCAGGAACATCGGCAAGAAGGCCAGCAGTGCCAGCGAGATGCGCTGGAAGGAGAGCAGCAGCACCACAAACACAAAGATAGAGGAGATAAGCAGGGTGGTGTTAAAATCCTGATGGATAAGCGTGATCATATTCCCTGTATAATAGAACGGGTCAACCACCACCGCATGGGGCATGGAGGCCACCTTTTCATCCACAAGCGGCTTATCCTTGGTTTCCATCATGGTGGAGTTAAAGATAAGGTATTGGCCATCCGATTCTTCGATAAAATTACAGAGTAGTCCTTCCGGAATGATGCCTTCCTCGTACAGGTGTCCGACTTCATAATCGCCCTCCAACATAGCGCGGAAGGGCACGAATATGGAGGGGTCGATGCCATAGTGCACGGCTGCGGTGCGCACCGCGGCCTCTGCCTCGGCAATCTTGTCGCGACTCCAGTATCTCTTCCAAGCCGCGATCCGTTCTTGTTGTTCTTTATCAGACTGAAAGAGCATGGACACAACCGGTGTATAGTTTGACAAGAGTTGTGCATTGCGAAGGGAATCGAGTGTGGCGGAGAGCTGATGGTTGGCGTTCAGTGCCTCATCCAAGGTGGGGGCCACCACAGCGTAATAGCGTTGCACACCGCCGCCTATGCATTTCTCAGCATACAGATTCTCGGAGGCATGAAGCGCATCGCTCTCGTATCCAATATGTTTCAAATCATTGTCGAACTGTACCTTCGGGGTATAGATAAAGCCCACCACCACAATGGCAAGCAAGGCCACAATCAAAAACGGATTTCGGTCATAAGCATACTGGTTCACCTGTTGCACCGCCTTGAAGACTTTCTCATTGTGCTTTGCCTCTCCATTTCCCAAGAAATGTGGCAGAAAAACGAGCGCGAACAACGTGTTGCCGACGAGCATGAAAGTGGCAAAAAGGCCAAAGTCTTGCAACAGTTCACTCTTGGTGAAGAGCAATCCCAGAAATGCCCCTATGGTGGTGATACAGCCCAGACAAACGGGCTTGGATTCATCTGCAAGCATCTTCTCCACATCGCCCACGAAGTGCTGGTGGATGAGCACATGGAGGCAATAACTGACCGCCACGCCCAGCACCACAGAGCCGATACCCAATGCCATCAGCGACATCCCACCCTTGATCCAGTACATGCATGCGAGGGCAAAGAAGGAACCGTACGCTACGGGCAGCACTGTCTGCCATAGGACATGAACGCTTTTCAAACTGATACAGAGCATGATCAATATCACCAACAAGGAAAAGCCCACCATCAAAAAGATGTCGTGGCGCATAACTCGGGAGTTGCCGGCCGAACGCACTGGAGCACCATGAAAAAGGATTTGCACTTCCGGATGAGCTTGTTGGAATTGTTCAACCCTATTCTCAATATACTGCACCAGTTCGCCACTGGATTGCGAATCAAAGGATTGCGTATTGGGGGAAATGAACATCAAGGCGGCGGTGCTGTCCTTGGTGAACAAATGCTCGTTCAAAACAATAAATCCGGCGCCACCTGCCATGTCTGGAATCAACAGTGCACGCAGGTTAAGCGGGTCGGTGGCCACCATCTGAGTCACAGAACCCGTTTCATCGTTCATCACGAGTTCATAGTTATGCGCCATTGTCTCGTCAGCATGGGCGATTGCCTCATCAAACCGACTGTATTGGTCAGGAGCTACAAAGGAAGGCACATGCGACAGCGCATAGTCCAAGGCGCCTAATGCCATGTCAGCTTCCACGCTATAAAGGGTGTTGGCAATATGCTCATCATTCACGAGGATGGAGTCCATTAACTCATCCACATAGGCGGCCATCGTCTCAGGCTCTGCCCCTACCATTTCCATGAAAATCTTGTCCTTCACCTTAAGATTGCCAAACACCAATCCGCTTTCTGGAGCTTCCGTAGCAGGCAACAGCTTGGAGAGGTCCTCTTCATAATGGACCTTGAGGCCGAAATAGACAAAAACCGCTCCGCTCAACAGCATCAGTGTAAACAACAACACTTTATGTTTCTCAAAAAATCTATAAAGACGGACAAAAAACATTATAATAAAACCAAGTTTATTCTATTTTTACAACATTTTTAAAAGGTGCAAAAATATAAAAATAATGAAATAAAGATATAAAAAAAAACTATATGGCTATTGCGAATTATTTTTTGGTATAAATGTTGTTGAAATGAGAGAATGAATGGATATTTTTGTATTTTTGCCAGCGCAAAGAGAGACAAGTTAACAACCCATTAACGATGAAAAAAGTATTTTTACCCATTGTTATAGTATGCATTTGCATACTTTCAACCCTAAGTGGAAAGTCACAGAGTGTCACCAAGGAGCAAGCCGATCAAGTTTGCGAGAGGTTTCTCATGGACAAGCAGATGCTGAAAGCGGGCGATGCGCCCACCTTCAAGATGAGCGAAGTCATCACCAACGACGAGGGTGTCGGCTACATGTATCGCTACGACTTGGATGGCAATGGATTTGTAATCGTATCGGCCTCCATGGCCACGCCTCCGGTGCTGGCATATTCTTTTGAGGGTCCATTTGAAATGATACCGCCCGTACGCGACCTGTTGTATCTTTACAAACAGGAGATTGCCTTTGCTGAGAAAGAGCAGTTGCCAGCCAAATTGAAGGCTGCTGCCAACTGGGACCGCTATATGGCACCGGCCTACATGGCGCCGGCTGAGAAGGGCGCCACGGCGGGTCCGCTGTTGACCTCTTTCTGGAATCAGAACAAGTACTACAATACGTATTGCCCTTGGGATGTGCAGGCGGGTGCTTATTACGATTATCGTGTTCCCAATGGCTGTGTAGCCTTGGCTGCCTCGCAGATCATGTACTATCACCGCTGGCCCGAACATGGCCGCGGCATGATTTCCTATATTCCTAGCGGCTATGGCCTGCAGTCTGTCAATTTCTCGCAAGAACTATACAACTACGAAGCTATGTGCAACCAACCGACTTCCTATGCAAACCAGATTGCCCGCCTTGCCTATCACTTTGGTGTGGCTATCCGCATGAACTATAACTATGACGGGTCGGGGGCGCAGACAGAAGACGCCAAGGACAAGTTGCAGCAGACCTTTTTCTACGACCCCAGCATTACCACCTACTATCGTGGCAACTATATCGACACTTTGGTGGAAGAGTACATCATCGCTTTGAAAGATCAGTTGACACGTCGGTTGCCTGTGTACTACTCGGGATGCACACAGCAGTTAAACTCCTGCCATGCCTACGTGGTGGACGGCTTTGACGAGGACGACCTCTTCCACATCAACTATGGCTGGGGTGGCAGTTCCAATGGTTTCTACGCCATCGATAACTTCGTAGCCGGCTACTCTCACTACGACTATAGTGCGGAGGCCCTCTTCAACATATTCCCCACCACGGCTTCTGCCGCGCCCAACTGCGCAGGACATCAACGCGTGACACCCTCTTTCGGAACCGTCACCGATGGATCGTTTACCGCCAAGCCATATCATGCCAATCCCGACTGTTCCTGGATGCTTGCTGTCCCCGGTGCTTTGAGCTACAACATCCATTTCGACCGCCTCGACCTGAACCCGGGCGTGGACTATGTGACCATCTATAACGGTCCCACCACCGCCTCCGGCATTGCCGGTACCTTCACTGGCCAAAGCCTGCCCGAAAACGGTATCGATGTAATTGCCGACAGCGTGCTTATCACCTTCACGAGCACCAGCAGTGTGGACACCAACACCAACTATTATGGCTTCATGTTCAGCTATAGTGCCGCCCTCCCTACCCGCTCCTGCAACACCGTCTCCAACCTCTCCGATTGGACTAAGGTCATCACCGACGGTACCCAGGACGGTGACAAGTACCTGCCGCAAACCTCTTGCCAATTCAATATTATCCATCAATATGTGAGTGGCTACGCCTTCAACTTCGAAAAATTCGACCTCGGCGTGGGAGACTTCGTGGACATCTACAACAACAGCACCACTCCACCCACCCTCTACAAGCGTTTCGATCTCAACAATATGCCTACGGGCGTTTATCAAGTGCCCTTCCAAAAGATGAGAGTGCAGTTCGTGTCTGACAACTACGACCAGCGCGATGGCTTTGCCCTGCGTTACTTCACCCTCGTGGGCGTTGAAGAATACAGTGGCATTGAAGATCTGACCGTTTATCCAAACCCTGCCACCGACCACATCATACTCAAATTCAATGTGAACGAGCCTGTGAATATCCAATGCCGCCTAACCGATGTGACTGGCAAGATTCTCCAAAGTGACAACATACAAGCTTATGATGGCGAAAACACCTTCACCCTGGCGTTGCCTTCCCTATCCACTGGCTTCTATTTCCTCGAACTTGACACACCTTCCGGCAAGGCCATCCGCAAAGTGATGATTCAATAACTAAACAGCATCTCGAAATGAACGGAGACCCTGAACTTTACCAACTACTCGCGCAACTACACATCGATTTCGAGTATCTCGAGCATCCAGCGGCTCCCACTATTGAAATCGCCAAACAATACTGGGCTGGCCACGATGCCAAACACTGCAAAAACCTCTTCTTCCGAAACCACAAAGGCAATCGCCACTATCTGGTACTGCTTGACTGTGACCAAAACATGGACATCCATGCTATCGAAAAACAGTTGCACCAAGGAAAATTGAGTTTTGCATCCGAACAACGGCTGATGAAGTATTTGGGCGTCATGCCTGGTTCTGTCACTCCATTCGGACTGATCAACGATTTAGAGCAGCATGTCCATGTCTTCATCGACAAAAAACTGCAAGAAGCCGAGCGCGTGAGTTTTCATCCTTGTGTCAACACCGCCTCGCTGATCATCAAGCGTGAGGATTTGATCCGGTTTCTGGACCATCAGGGCAACACGTATGAATGGATTGACCTTTACGAATAATCATTTAGATAAAACACCTGCATTATGAAAAGAATATTGACAATAATAGGCATAATAGCTGCATTCTGCGCATTGAGCTCCTGCAACAGGGGTGAAGGCACTGGCGGCAGAGGAATCATCGAAGGAACCGTCTATATGGTCCTGCATCCCGATGACAACTACAACTTGGAGACCGACACGGTGCTGGCTGCCAAGGAGGATGTCTTCATTGTTTATGGCAATGAAAATTTCTACGGTGATGATGTGGAGACAGACCACACTGGTCATTACGTCTTCAATTATCTACGTCCAGGCAATTACACGGTGTACGCATACTCCACCCTGGCATCCGGGGAGCGCATTGCTGTTCCGCAGACCGTCACTGTGGGCAAAGGTGAGAATGTGACCGTTCCCGACATCTACATCCACGAAGGAAAGGCTTACGGCACCTCCATGGTCAAGGGGCAAGTATATGCCACCTATATCGACAAGAACGGGAATGTGCTGAGCACTGGGCCTGCCTATGGCCACCGCATGTATCTGCAGCGCGTGGGTGAAGCCTACCCCTGCGACGACGTGCGCGCTGGCATAGACGGCATCTTCATGTTCCAAAAAGTAACCCCTGGCGACTATCTCGTCTTCACCACTAGTATCTATAATGAAGATGAGATTCCTTTGATTGTTCAAAAGACCGTTTCCGTTACGGAACCTGACGCTATCTTTGAAATTCCTGACAGGTTTGAGATAAACATTAAACCTTAACCATTTGGCACTCTCTAAACAACTCTTTTCAAAACAATAAGACAATGAAAAAGTTACTATTATTATGCTCTCTTTTGGCACTATCTTTCGGTGTCGCATCTGCACAGGCCAGTTCCAAGCAAGAGAGCCGCAAGAACCTGACAATAAAAGAGTGGAAACGCGGGAACGCCGGCAAAGGCACCCGCTATTTGGATCATGTAACCAAATATGATGCCAATGGCCGCAAAATTGAGGAAATAGAGTACAACTCCTCGGGACAGATGATTGACCGTTGCACCTATACCTACAATGAAAACGGCAAGGTAAAGCAAGAGGTTGTATATGACGAGCGTAACAAACCCGTTCGTATCCGCAAGTTCGAGTACAACAGCGATGGTACGAAGCACAAGCAATACAACTACTCTCCAGACGGCAAACTATTGTCCGTTAAGGAATTTGAATATATCCGGTAGCCATCATTCACAGGTTATGAGTTTTCAGGACATCCACATGGACCGTTATGCATGCATTGGAGATGTGTTATCCCGAATGGAACCCATCACCTTGGAGGAGATGAATACCGTCAAGTTGATGAACCGTACCGACACCAAGTACCTCACTAATTGGCAAACACTTCAGCAAATGGCCCGGCACTGGGAGTCGCTGTTTTTTGTGCAAGACATCAACGGCCTGCGCAAGGCACGTTACACTACCCTTTACTTCGACACCCCAGATGCTATCACCTACACTATTCACCATAACCAACACCTGATGCGACAGAAGGTGCGCCAGCGCCACTATTTAGACACTGGCAACATCTTCATAGAAGTCAAAAACAAAGTCAACACCGGCCGTACGAAAAAAAAGCGCATCGAGATCCCGGAGAGTGCCTGGGGGGACCTGTACAGCTATCCGGAAATGGCTGCCTTCCTCCGCCAAAAAGTCTGGATTACCGACCAGCCCATGCTGCCAAGGCTGCAAAACTTCTTCGAGCGCGTTACCCTGGTCAACAAGGCACGTACCGAACGCATCACCATCGACAGCAACATTCGTTTCAAAAATAAAGTATCAGAACACGAAGCTGATGTCTCAGACCTCGTCATTGTGGAAGTCAAGCAGGATGGCAACAAGCCTTCCGACTTCAAGAAACTGCTGCTTGACGCCCGCGTGCAACAACGCGGCTTGAGCAAATACTGCCTCGGCATGCTCCTGACCGATGAAAACATTAAATACAACCGCTTCAAAGACAAAATACGCTATGTCAGCAAACTGACCGGTTCTCCTCTTTCTATTCTTAGTAATAAATATTAATATCACCTCTTTTAAAATATACGCTTATGTTCCAATCAGACTTTCCTGACTATGATCCTGAAATAGCCCGTCAATTTGGTGTCACCGAAATGGATGGCGGGCAACTCTTCGGCATCCCATGGTTTGACGGCCCATCATTGTGGCAATTGCTCTTCCGATTCGCCATTAACTTGGTGATCTGCTGGGTTATCATCGGACTCTTTTACTATCGCAAAAGTCACCGCAAAGACTATTATTTCACCTTCATGCTGTTCAGCATCACCATCTTCTTCATGATATTCCTCATGGACAATGTGAAGGTACAGATCGGTTTTGCATTAGGGCTATTTGCCATTTTTGGCATGATCCGATACCGAACCGAGTCCATACCTATCCGCGAAATGACATACCTGTTTGTCACCATCGGGCTCTCAGTCATCAACGGTCTGGCCATGACAGCCAGCTATGCGGAGCTTTTCTTCACCAACATCATTGTTGTGCTGGCGGTTTGGTTCTTTGAGTTTATTCAAGGCCGTAAACAACGCGTGGAGGCTAAGATCATCCTCTACGAAAAGATTGAACTCATCAAGGTCGGGCGTGAAGAGGAGCTAAAAGCAGACCTCGTGGAACGCACTGGGCTTGACATCATCAACGTGGAGGTGGGGCACATCAACTTCCTGAAGGACACCGCTTACATCAAGGTCTATTATAAGCCCACCGTCCCAAAATCCAACAGCATAAACAATCTTACCAAGGTAAAATCCGACAAGTATTTCAACGCATGAACAGAGCGAGGCAACTTCTCCTGATATTACTGATAGGCCTTTCCGCCACGTATCTCAAGGCACAAACTTTTGAGACGGGCGGCCTTGTTGGCATGGAGTATGATGCAAAGATATTGAAAGGATGGCACTTCGATGCGGAAACACAGGTTCGCTTTGACCATAACTTCACCCATTACGACCGGTGGAAGCTAACGGTGGGCACCAACTATACATTCTGGCAGAAGCGCATCAAAATTGGGGCGGCCTACAGCTTCATGAACTATCAAAGTGATGAGGGAATTTTCGATTTCCGGCACCGCATCACGGGATCGCTTACATTGTCGCAAAAGTTCGGCATTGTCAAGCTCAGCTATCGGGCTGCCTTCCAGAGCACTTTCCGGGACGAATCGCGCGGGTCGTACACCTTCAACCCCAAGACCTACATGCGCAACCGGCTGCAAGGCACCTTCTCCATTCCCGGAAAGCCGGTCAAGCTATACGTTTCCGAAGAGTTCTGGTGGCGTCTGTACCACCCAGGCAAAAACATCATTGACGAATTGCGCACTACCTTGGGCGTAAAATATATCATCAAAAAGCACCACACTCTGGATTTCTTCCTCCGCCTTTCAGACGAGGTTCAAGTCAAGAATCCCGAACATACCCTCATGGTAGGTTTCAACTACGCCATCGACTAACGTTTTTCGATTATGGAAGAACTAATCACCGCAGCCAAAAGTTTCCTAACCGATGTTTTATTCAAGAACATCCCCAAGCTGATAGTCGCGCTATTGGTGCTTTACATCGGCTTAAAGCTTATCAAATTGCTCAACCGGGTGATGAAACGCATGTATGAGCGTCACCAAGTGGATGCCTCGTTACAGCAGTTCCTGCACTCGCTGATAGACATAACCCTTAAGATTCTGCTTGTGCTGACGGTAATGAATATCATCGGCATACAGATGACTTCTTTTGTAGCCATCATTGGTGCGGCGGGTCTGGCAGTCGGCATGGCCCTGCAAGGCACCTTGCAAAACTTCGCCGGCGGAGTCATCATCCTGCTGCTAAAGCCCTTCAAAGTTGGTGACTACATTGAACAGGGCAGTTACGCAGGCACTGTCAAGAGCATCCAAATCTTCAATACCACCATAGTGACTTACGACAACCTGACCATTGTAGTGCCCAACACGGAGCTGGCCACCAAGACGCTCACCAATTATACAGCCCTACCCTTGCGGCGCGTAAAGGTTGAGGTGGGCATCCGCTATGGCGAGTCGGTGGAAAAAGCCAAAAACATTGCCTTGCAGGTCATCCACAGCAACCCCCATCTCTCCAACGAGCAGAAGTCGCCAGCTGTGTACGTCAATGCCCTCGGTGAGAGTGCCGTCGAGTTGGTCATCTTCGCCTGGGCCACACAAGAAAACTATTGGAACGCGCTCTTCTCCCTCAACCAAGAGATTTACGAGGCTTTCCAATCCAACGGCATCGAAATTCCATTCAACCAGATGGATATTCACATCAAGCAATAAGTTTTTCTATAGAAAGAATGACGGCGGGAAAGACAGGACCGCATTTTATTTCCCGCTTTTCCTTCTGTTGCACTCCTTGCACAGCATCTGGCAATTCTCGGCAATGGTCTTGCCGCCCGCGTGCCACGGCATGATGTGGTCGGCCTCCATCTGCGACAACTCGAAATGCTGCTTGCAGTCGGCGCA
>CALDIA010000220.1 GCA_937901455.1 uncultured Bacteroidales bacterium
GCGGCAGCGGCGGCATCGTCACGGACTACGGCATCGGCATGACTAAGGACAGTTCGGGTAGTGCGTTAGCGAATCCACTCGGCTCCGATGTTCTCAAGGTCGACGGCAAAGTCACGGGCATTTACTTCGACCGCGACGCCGCCACAAAAAAATCCGCGACCTTCACGGCTGTTGTCACTTACGGCACGGGCGACGACACGGAAATCATCATCCTGCAAAACATCAACAAGAAGCCGACTAAATACGGCTCCAATCCCGTCTACCAAACGAACGACGCGGCGGCGGCGACAATGAAAATTTGGGACACGAGCGGCTCCAAGCAGGCGGTACTTTCGGCGACGAAGCTCAAGAAACTTTTCAAGGACGACAGCGAATTATCGGATTTGTCGGCGACAGTGCAAACTCAACTCGTAAAGCTCAACGGTATCGGCGACTTGAACTTGCCCGCAATCGACCAACTCACTCCGACGACGCAAACTTACAGCGGCGGCGACGATAACGGCTGACATAAAAAAATTTTCCCTCGCAATGTCGGGGGATTTTTTTTGCGGCAAAAAAATATGGTGTCAATAACAGAAGTATCATCCACCCCCATTGAAATGATGATCGTTGAGATACGAGGCAGACAAGTCATTGTGGACCGAGATTTGGCCATGCTCTATGGAGTTGAAACCAAAGTCCTAAACCAGGCTGTCAAAAGAAACATCGAGAGGTTCCCCGACTCATTTCGTTTTCAACTATCTCTGAATGAAAATAATACACTGGTCACAAATTGTGACCGGTTTAAAACCCTAAAGCATTCCAGTTCCTTACCATTCGTATTTACCGAACAGGGTGTTGCCATGCTGTCTTCCGTCTTGAGAAGCAGGACTGCCATCAGTGTCAGCATACAAATCATGAATGCATTTGTCGCCATGAGACATTACATTGCCAACAACACCCCTTTATTAAACAGAATTGAACTTGTGGAAGTAAAACAAATGTCATTGGCGGGCAGAGTTGACAATACAGAAAACCAGATTGATAAAATATTTGCCTTCTTAGAGAAGAATAACAATATTCCCACGCAGGGCGTCTTCTGCAACGGGCAGATTTTCGATGCTTACGCATTCGTGTCGCAACTCATTCGCTCAGCCAAAGAACATGTTATCCTAATCGACAACTATGTGGACGAATCCATCCTCAAAATGCTAACCAAGCGAGCCGATGGCGTCAGTGCTACCATCATCACCAAGCGCATTCCCGACACCCTCGCCTTAGATCTTGCACGTCACGACCAACAATACCCACACATAGAGGTCCTGACAGGCTCGCACATCCACGACCGCTTTCCTCTGCATCGATGAATCCGTCCACCACCTTGGTGCCTCTCTCAAAGACTTGGGCAAGAAACTCTTCGCCTTCTGTCTGATGGAGATCAAGACACAGGAGTTGCTGGGGATGACAGAGATTGATGAGATATAGCAGACACGCCCCCCACACTGCGCGGCCTTGGCGGCAAGTGTGTCGCAGGGGCACGTTGCCTAACCCCACACTGCGTGGCCTGCGGCCACTTAGTGAGGGGTTAATGGGATATCGTGCCTTCAGCACGACAAGTGCCACCACCCGACAGGCACCTTGCTTGCCGGGTACCTCTGCCATCCGTGTGTGTCGCAGACACACCATCCCATTAACCCCGCACCAGCGACCGTCAGGTCGCGCAGTGTGGGGGCGCGCGCGGGGCACGACCAGCTTGGCCATAGTGCACGCCTCTGCCAACCATGTGTGTCGCAGACACACTACTATCTAACCCTAACCTAAAAAATACACCATGAGTTACACCACGTCCTTATATCACATCGTCTTTCGAACTTATCGCAGTAAAAAATCCATACCTGAAGAACATGAACGGGAACTCTACGCGTACCTCTACGGCATCGCGAAAAATCTACGATGTCAAACCTACCGTATTGGCGGTATGCCCGACCATATCCACCTACTCGTATCCTTACCTCCGACACTACCGCTATCCTCTTTTGTCCAAAGACTTAAGACTGACAGTAGCAAATGGCTAAAAGCAAACCCTCATTTCCCTGACTTTCACGGTTGGGGACATGAGTATGCCGGATTCAGCAACAACCTACGCGACAAGGATATAATCATCGGCTACATCCTCCGACAGAAAGAGCACCACCGCCAACAGAACTTCGCCGAAGAGTACAAAAACCTCCTTATATCTAACGGTGTGACTATCGACGAGCGGTATTTTCTGCGAGACGACCGGTAGCGTGCTTACCGCACGGCCAGTGCCACCACCCGACAGGCACCTTGCTTGCCGGGCACCTCTGCCACCCGTGTGTGTCGCAGACACGCCCCCACACTGCGTGGCCTTGGCGGCAAGTGCGTCGCGGGGGCACGCTACCCATCCCCACACTGCGTGGCCTGCGGCCACTTAGTGAGGGGTTAATGGGATATCGTGCCTTCAGCACGACAAGCTTGGCCACAGTGCACGCCTCTTCCACCCGTGTGTGTCGCAGACACGCCCCCACACTGCGCGGCCTGAGATTTTCAATTTTTCCCTTTTACAAATTTCAATTATTTTTCGTACTTTTGCAGCCCATATTAAATACATAAGTATGAAGCTAAAAATTGCTACACTCCTGTTTTTGGTCCTCACCCTGGGCTTCGCCTGCAAGATGGAGGACAAGACGACCCCGGAATACGCCACCAAGGCATTTATAGAGGCCTTCAACAAGGGCGACTTTCCCAATATCTACAAACACACCCCCGCCAAGGAGCACATTATCATCGAGCAAATCGAGAAGATGATGAACGAGGACAAGGACCGCTACGAGAAGGTCAAGAAAAACCGTGTGGAGATCATCTCCGTGACCTGCAAGGAAGCCTCCGACTCGACGGCTGTATGCCACGGCGTGTACAAACTGAATGGCCAAGAGAAAAGCGATGACTTCAGCCTCAAGAAAGAGGACGACCATTGGTGTGTGCGGCTCTCGTTATAACTAAGTTATAATTAAACTATAGAAAAATAAGAATTAGATGAATTTTGTAGAAGAATTGAGATGGAGAGGCATGTTGCACAACATCATGCCCGGAACAGAAGAGATGTTAAACAAAGAGGTGTGCACGGCCTACTTGGGCATTGACCCTACCGCCGACTCGCTGCACATTGGCCACCTGGTGGGCATCATGATGCTATCGCACTTCCAACGTTGCGGTCACCGGCCCATCGCCCTGCTGGGCGGTGCCACCGGCATGATCGGCGATCCCTCGGGCAAGTCGCAGGAACGCAACCTGCTCGATGAAGAGACCCTGCAGCACAATCAAGCCTGCATCAAGAAACAACTGAGCAAATTTCTGGACTTCGAATCCGAAGGTCCTACCGCCGCCCAGCTGGTGAACAACTATACCTGGATGAGTCAGTTCTCATTTTTGGAGTTCATCCGCGACATCGGCAAGCATATCACCGTCAACTACATGATGGCGAAGGATTCCGTAAAGAAGCGCCTTTCCGACGAGTCCCGCGAGGGCATGTCCTTCACCGAATTCAGCTACCAGCTTCTCCAGGGCTACGACTACCTCTGGCTCTATGAGCACAAGGGCTGCCGCCTCCAGCTTGGTGGAAGCGACCAGTGGGGCAACATCACCACCAGCACCGAGCTTATCCGTCAGTGCGTCCTTGAAGCCCTGCGTTGCCGCATCCAGCGCTTCATGCTGAACCAACTGGCAAATTCCGATGGTATATGTATTGGCGTCATTGCTCTCCACGGAAGCGGCAGGTTCAGAAGCTGCAGACGCAGACGCAGCTGTGGAGCCGGCAGCCTCAGATGTACCGCAGGCAGAAACCGCGCATAGCATCATAACCGCAAGCAGAAGCGCCAAAACTCTTTTCAGGTTGTTCATGTAAATTCATCCTCCATTGGCAAGAATAAAACACTTATCGTGTCTTGCATTTTACAGGATAAATTATACAACCTGCAATCGGAATGTCAAGACGCTTTGACACAAAAAAGCGCGAGGCAGTTTTTTGTCCTTGCGCGCTCCAAGTCTTTTGAAGGGGCAAAGCAGGCGGCCGCTCTATTTTCAAAGGAGCTTTTAAAAGCCGACCAAAAAGCCGCCGCCGCAAATCCCAAGAACAAAATTTTTGAGAGCGTTTCTTTTGAGGCTTCTTCTTTGTCGC
>CALDIA010000221.1 GCA_937901455.1 uncultured Bacteroidales bacterium
CCGAAGTCGTCGACCTGACGGAAGAGGCCTAAGGCAAGGCAACCTAACGAAAAAAGGAGTCGAAAGACTCCTTTTTTTTGTGTCGGGGCAAAAGGATTCGAACCTTCGACCCCCTGCTCCCAAAGCGTGAGTTGTCGATTTGCTATTATCTTGTTTTATAGTTGATTGCGTTTAAAAATCTGAAAGTTGGTAAAACATTGGTAAAACTTTTGGAAGAACATGCATTTTTCGTCCTCTTGTTCCAATTGCAAAGATAACGCTTTTCCTTCTTGTGTATGAAAGAATTGTCAAACGGCTTGATAATCAGCACTATCTGTATCCATTCTAAATTAGGTTTTTGTATGAAAATAATTGCCTAAATACTTGACAGACAATGATTTATTTTGTAATTTTGGATATTCAAATAAATCAACACAATAAACACAAAAAAGTAGTAGAAATGGAAAACACAAGAGAGTTAGCAAAGAAAATCACAATCGACAACATTAGCTCGATGAATTTCAACCTCAATGCCGCATTGCACGACATTATGCTTCACGTTGATAAACTGAGTATTACCGACATGGTAATCGACCAAGACGAATTGTTTGACGGCCTGCGTCTCTTCGGACGCTCGGAGTTATTCGTCCATCCGCTTCATTCCGATGCAAAGCATAGAATGGATGCTTACGCGATGAAGTTCGTTTTCACGTTTGATGAAGTAAATGAGTTTAATGCCCACATCAAGGTAAGCTTTGAAATCCTTGACGAGACAAAAGATGAGAGGTCTAAAATATTCGTCGAAGATTATACTCACAAGATTGCCGAGTATAAAGAACTCTGCGGACAAGAAGCTAACAAGAACGAAGTAGTTTACTGAATGGTAATCGGGGCTGGTGCAACAGCCAGCCCCATAAAACAAGTAGTAAAATGAACGCACAAAGAATCGAAGAACTTGACAGAATCAACAACGAACTGTTCGACAAACTGGTCCCTGCTTCGGGCAAGGCCGAAACCATCGGCGGCGAAATGCTAAGAGCCATCAATAGGCTGGTTTACCGCTATTACAATGATGGCGACATTGTTATACAAGGCTACGGCATAGAAACCTGTATGTCATCGTACTTGTTCCTTGAGGATAATCTATCCGAGCTTGGATTGATAAAGCTTGATTGGAAACGCCATTGGGAAGATGAAAGGGAATGTTGTAAGGTTTGACTTTTCAAAGCCAAAGAGCCTGACCGTTGACCGATTCCAAAAGTAGCGGATGGAGAGGCGGTGGGCTTCCCTTGGGGGTTGCCCACTGCCTGTTAAAGGCGGCTGAATTTCGTAAATCTTTGGAAAAAAAGCATAAAAATCGTTTGAAACTATCGAAAAATGCCTATTTTTGCGGCAAATTCAAACGAAAGTGTTATGAAGTTGAGCGACATAAAGCCGAATCCCGACAACCCGCGCGTGCTGCGCGACGTGAAGTTCAAGAAACTCGTCATGTCGTTGCGCGAGTTCCCGGATATGATGGAGAAACGCCCTATCGTCGTGGACGAGGGAGGCGTCATATTGGGCGGCAACATGCGCTACCGCGCACTTCAGGAAATATACGGGAAGAAGGCCGATATACCCGACGGGTGGGTCACGGTGGCCAAGGGATGGACTGACGAGCAGAAGCGCGAGTTCGTCGTGAAGGACAATTCCTCCTTCGGCGAGTGGGACTGGGACGCGCTGGCCAACGGGTGGGACGCGCAGCAGCTTGCGGACTGGGGCTTGGACTTCCCGGAGGATTGGGCCAACGGCGGCGGTGACGGCAAAGAGGCTGACGAGGGCGAAGATGGCGAAGACAAAGGCGGAGAAGGCGGAGAGCAGGCCGCCGTGTTGGACGTTCTTTTCCCGTCCGACAACGACTACGAGGTGCCTGCGCTACTACCAAACCTTCAAGGCGGCAGGGTGGAGTTGCCCATCACGCCGTGGGGCGCCAACTCAAGGCTGACCAAGGACGTGGCGACCTACCACTTCTACGTTGACGACTACCGTTTCGAGGCGTTGTTCAAAGACCCGGTGAGACTGATGGGTTCGGGATGCAATGCGATAGTGGAGCCTAACTGTTCGCTCCACGACCAGACCCCGATTGCCTTCGGCTTGCAGTTGATCTACAAGAAGCGTTGGATTGCCCGCTACATGCAGGAGATTGGCGTGAGGGTGTATGTGGACCTCAACGTGAGCCGGAAGTTCGCCGACTGGAACCTGCTTGGCGTCCCCGAGGGTTGGGACGCTTTCTTCACGCGCGGGCTGGCCGACATGGCGGGCCTGTTGGAGAACGACCTTGCCGTGGCTCGCAAGGTGAGCGGCAAGGACACGCCCAACCTCGTAGTGTACGGAGGCGGCCGCAAGGCGGAGGAGTTCTGCCAAAGGAACGGCCTTCTCTATGTGACCGACTTCATCAATGCGAAGAAACAACAGATAGAATGACAAGGCAATGGGGCGCAACAATGAAAAAGTAGAAAGGCGGTGGCGGGGGTCGAACCCGCTCCTTCGCTGCGACGGCAGGGCCGAATTGTATCCGCACATATATCGGTGTCTCCCGCCTTTCAACGCCGCAAAAATACAAAACTTTTCAAACATACAATACTAACCACCTAAAAACAACAAGAAAATGACAGTACTACTAAAAACAAATCACGGAAATGAAGAACGTGTGGAAATGCAATTTGTGCCGCGTGTCGGCGAAACAATCCTTGTGTTAGGAGCCTCCGAACTCTACCACGATGATGGCGGACAAAGCCCAGTTTGGATTGTTACCGATGTGCGCCATTGCGTCGAATTTGCCCCACAAGGCAACCGATGCTACTCTGTCGTGGTTTTCATCGAAAACGACGATGAGCCGCAATCGTGACATGTCAATTGCAAAAGATGGCTACACAAAAGCGGAAATATGGCAAAAAACAACCACCTAAAATCAACAAGAAAATAACCAAGAACAAAGGAGAATGAGGCCATGGAAAGAATCCCGTTGGATGACATAGTGGCATACATCAGGAGAAAGCGCAATTGAAATGGGGCGCAACAGCGGAGGGATAAGGTCGGAGGGGACGCGGTGGGCGGTGGCTGTGAGGCCCACGCCATCGGAACGCATTAGTAGCGTGATAAACGAGATACGCTCCAAAGGGTACTCCACGGCCAAACCGTTCACCGTCGGGAAGGTGGAGCGGCGCATGAGCCGCTATGCCGCAGCCAACGGCATCACGCTCGGAAGCGACAAACTGTACATGTCAGCCACCCAGATCGCACATGCGCTGAGGGACACCAAAACAATAAAGGGGCTTGCCGTATCAGACAGGGAATTGGCAAGTTTCCCGAAAGCGCGGTTGAAGATGGACCTGTATTGCGATGGCGAGTGCTTCATCTACACCGACTACAGGACAAAGTACATCATCCACCCAAACTATGAGATGAAGATAAACAGGATGAAAACAAGGAAGGTGAATTTCGTGACGGCAGGAAAAGTGACTGATAAAGACGAATTCAAACATCCGAGATATGTAAGGGTCAAGTGAGATGAAAAGAAGACGAATCGGACGGCAGAATCGAACTGCTACACTGGGCTTTGTTGAGCCGGCCGCCTTTACCATACATCACGGATCTATCCGATTCGTCCTTCCCACGCCGCAAAAATACGCAAATAAATGGAAACACAGTAGAATTAACCCTAAAAACAACAAAAAAAATGACACAGAAGGAATTAGACCTGCAAATGCAGAAGCTCAACAGCGAGTACACCAAGAGAAGCAACGAGATCGGGCGGCGGAAGCAGGACGTGAACGCCCGCAAGCAAGACGCGCTCCTTGAGGCCGACGACGCCTTCCACGCCGAGAAGCGCAAACGCCTCGCCCGCATCACCGAAACCAGAACCGCAAAGGCCGCCCTGTTCGACGGCGACCCCAAGCGTGCCCTGCTCGAAGCCGAAGCCCGCAACCTCGAAGCCGAGATCAGCGTCATGCGCGACGACAACGAGCAGCGCAAGCGCACCATCATCCAAAAGGCCTACGCCGAGCGCAGCGCCTTGGACGAGCAGAGCCGACGGCTCACCGAGTGGCTCAACGACCGGAAAATTGAGGTGATGCAACAATTCGCGTAAAGCAAGACAGGAAACACAAGCGGATATTCACACCAAGACACGAAACTTTAGAGGAGGAAAACAACTATGGGCAGTGACAACCTTATACCTACAAGCCAACGAACTGAGAGCGAACTGAGAGAAATGACCAGCAAGGGCGGCCGCAAGTCGGGGGAGAGCCGCAGGCGCAAGAAGAAAATGCGCGAATGGCTCGAACTGGCCCTTGCCACGAAGATGAAGGACAAGGGCGGCCAGCCCATCCTGTCGCCCGACACGGGCAAGCCGATGACCCGCGAGGAGGCGGGCATGATAAAGCTGGCCGGCATGTTCGCCAACGGCGACCTGCGCTCCATACAGCTTGCCGCCGAACTGCTCGGGGAGCGCACCGTGAAGGCAGAGGTGACGGGC
>CALDIA010000222.1 GCA_937901455.1 uncultured Bacteroidales bacterium
TATAGAAATAAAACAATCTAATATTAAACGATATGCAAACACTAATTGCAAACACCGGTATTCAGATGTTTAGAAAGAGAGTAAATCTAAACTTGCAGAATATCCGTGACAAAATGTATTTCCGTGAATGGTTTGACGGCAACATCAGACTTTCATTAGAATTAGCACATTATTTTGTCAATGATGATGTTTATGTCCGTAAACATGACCTTTGGTTACAGGGTTTTATGCCTACAGGTGAAGTAAACAGCAGCTGGGATGATATTCGGAGAACTACAAGTGACATTACGCAGTTCCATAGTGAAGAGTGTTTTGCCGTTTCGGCGCAAACCCTTCAGCGCGGACAAATTCCGATATTAAACAAGTTCTTAAACACGTGGCTGCCATTTCCTTATTTTGAGTACAATACCATAGGAAGAATAGGGATAGGTCCTTTTAATTGGGCAAGAGTTAAAGTTATTCCAACTGGTAATGTGATAGATGGCTGCGTTGAGTGGGACATCGTTGTGGCTATTGACACCAATACAGCGTATGATAATGGAAACTTTTCCGATGACTACAAAGAGACACCGGTTTTCCCGAATGAATTTGAACAATATAAAAAGTTTGGCGTATGCAACAGCGATTTTAATCTTCTCACATTCTGCTCGTCGGATGACAACAAAAGCGAGTGGATTGACAAGTATATTATGCAATTAGTTCATAATACTACCGATATAAATACAGTAACAGCACAGCATCGCTTTAACTATATTGCCTCTTTTATCTTCTTTGTAAATATGCTTCGCAAATATGCTGATTTACCAGATATTACTTTATATAAAGACCGCAATGTTGGTAGAATTACAAATGTGGACTTGATTGTAGATGTGGGTAATTCAAAAACTACAGCATTACTTGTTGAAGAGAACGATTTTACACATACCCGTATGCTTCAACTGCAAAATTTCACGCAACCACAATATGTTTCGGAGGATTCCTTTGATATGAACATTGCCTTCCAAAAAGCAGATTTTGGTGAAATGGGACTGGAAAACAGCAAACAATTTGTGTTCCCAAGTTTTATACGATTGGGCGAGGAAGCTAAATTCTTAATGTACAATGCACAAAGTGGTATGCTCAACGATGAACGCTTGTCAATATGTTCAAGCCCCAAGCGTTATTTATGGGATACTCGCAAGCGCAAATACGAATGGGAATATGCCACTCTTTCAACTGATGATGAAACATACACTCCAATATGGATTGATGGCATTTCTAATCAGTTGAATGATAACGGAACATTGTCGCAAACAGGACAACAAGGTGCTTCAACTCTCTATTCGCGTCGCTCACTAATGACATTTTCATTTTTAGAGATTCTCGCTCAGGCGCGTATGCAAATAAACAGCCACCAATTCCGCGATGAGATGGGAAATATCAATTCACCACGCAAAATAGGCCGGATAATTATTACCTGTCCAACTGCAATGTCGCGTGTCGAACAAATATCTTTGCGAAAAGCAGCAGAAGAGGCGTATATAATACTTGAGCGATTCATAACGAATAGCAGTGAGCAAGTGTTAGACTATAGGGCGCTTGCAAATAAGATAGAAATCATTCCCAACGTACAAGCATTAGTAAACGAAGAAGAGCATACACAATGGATTTACGATGAAGCCACATGCTCACAATTTGTCTATCTGTGTGCAGAGATAGCCCAACGCTACAAAAATAATTGTGAAGAGTACTTTAACTTGTATGGCAAGGTAAGGAATGACTTGACGGGTTACAACAAGAAATCGCTGACTATCGGTTCGCTTGATATAGGTGCAGGTACTACCGATTTGATGATATGTGCGTACGAATACTCGTCTATTGGTCAAACCACAATAAAACCAATTCCCCTCTTTTGGGAAAGTTTCTATATTGCCGGTGACGATATGCTGAAAGCCTTTGTACAGCAAATTATCATCGAAGGACCACACGCTGTTGTAAGTAATCGGCTTATAAATATGGGTAACACCAGTATTACACAATTATTGGCAGATTTCTTTGGAGCTGATACGAATCGCTTAACTTTCTCACAAAGGTTGCTTCGTAAAGATTTTAATTTACAGATTTCAGTTCCTATCGCATTGAAATACCTCGAACTTGCACAACATCAGAACAAGGGAACCACTCTGTCTTGGGATGATATATTTACCAGTATGCAACCCAATCAGAGATTGTTAGATGAATTTTATAGACACTTCGGTTTTAGAATTGAGGATGTAGAGTGGTCGTACGATGAGAAAATCGTTAACGACATTATTGTTTCACAATTTGATGATTTACTGAAAAAGGTGGCAGGTGCTATGAGTGCCTATCAGTGTGATGTTATAGTTTTGTCAGGCCGCCCAACCTCTCTTAAACAAGTAGAGAATCTCTTTTTGAAATACTACCCTGTATCACCTAATAGATTAAAAGTTCTAAATAACTATCGTGTCGGTCGTTGGTATCCATTCCAAAATGGTGATGGTTATTTCACTAATCAGAAATCTATTGTTGCCGTGGGTGCGTTGCTTGGCTACATAGCATCCACACAAGGCGGCTTCAATGGCTTGTCAATTGACTTGAGTGAACTTCAAAACAAATTATTACCCACAACAGACTATTTTGGAGTATTAAACAGTGTAACAAACACTATGACAGATGCATTCTTAACACCAACAAATAATGCCGCTGACATACAAGTTAATGACTTACCATTAAAAATAGGAACACGGCAATTAAACACTCCTTCATATCCTGTCAGGTCATTCTATCGTTTAGATTTTGATGATGAAGGCATTGAAGCGCAATTAAAGAGGAGAGGCTATTCAGAGGGTGCAGCACTGACAGATGCTGTACGCCAATTGAAAGAGAAAATCCGCCAAAGGGCTCCGCTTACTATGCACATTGTTCGAGAAGATTTTGTTATGGACAAAGAACGACTGACTTTAGACTCTGTTGTTGACAGATTCGGAGATGATGAAGGTCTGTCGCTTAACTATTTCAAACTCCAAATTCAGAGTCTAAATGAAGACGAAGACTTTTGGCTCGATTCGGGAGCATTTAATCTTTCAATCACAACCCTTTAATTACAAAGAACATGATACCCACAATAGATAAACAACTCAACAATTTAGCCCAAGCCATTAGTTGGGTTACAGTTAATCTTAAAGGCGAACGCCGAGAATCGGCTTATGACAATCTGGTCAAAAAGCGGATTCAACTCAACAAAATAAAAACAGCTTTGCAGGAGAATCCCGCCGCTGTTCTGTATGGAGAGAGCCAACAAGGGAAATCATATTTGGTTAGCTCACTGCTATCAACGGAGGATTCTTCCTTTAAAGTGATTGATACAAACAACCAAGGGTATGACTTTATCACAAAAATCAATCCGATTGGTGCAGGTGCAGAATCAACAAGCGTGGTAACTCGCTTTTCTGTTCGTCCAATTTCTACCATAGCAGAATTCCCTGTTAAAGTAAAACTCTTATCTGTTCCCGACATTATCTTGATTCTCTGCGATACATACTATAGTGATGTCAAGGACTATATTAAGCCTTTGAAAGAGGTGGATATCCGCACTGCTGTTCAGCAACTTGAGGAACGCATATCAGTTCAAACAAATAAACAGGATTTGATTTCGGAAGATGATGTGTTGATTATGCAGGATTATTTTAATCAACATTTTCACTCTAAAGCCCCTTATGTATTTGATGCTGATTATTTCCGTTCAGTTTCAAAATTCATTGAGAAAGCAACGATAGCGGACTGGAGTGATATCTTCGCAATTTTATGGAATAACAATCAGCAATTAACCGCACTTTTCAACAACATCATACAGCAGTACAAACAAGTGCAATTTGCCAAAGAACTATACGTTCAGTATGATGCTATTTTGCGTGATGGTGCTGCCATATTAGATGTAAAGCGTTTGCACGAATTGTATGATGCTGCAAGTGCAAAATCTGTAACTGCCATTTCAACGGGAAACGGAGTTCAGCGGCAACTGGCCATCTCATCGTCATATCTTTGTGCCTTGACCGCAGAAGTTATTCTGCAATTACCCCAAGACCTTGTAAACGAGAAGGCATTTCTTAAAAGTTCAGATGTTTTGGATTTTCCGGGCGCTCGTGCAAGGTTAGATAAAAAAGAAGAAGATATTGTGGATAATACACTCATACCGCAAATGCTTTTGCGTGGCAAAGTGGCATATCTTTTCAATAAGTATTCTGATAATCTGATGATTAGCACTCTATTATTCTGTCATGGCAAAAAGCAAGCTGGCCCCCGTTTTATGCCCGATTTGCTGAAGAATTGGATTGAATCGTTTGTGGGTAAAGATGCTGCAGCACGACAACTCTTTATGCAGAAAGCACAAATTTCACCGCTGTTTGTCATTGGTACTATGTTCAATCTTGACTTGCAGAAAGACCAAAATGATGTCAGTGGTGAAACGAAATCACTAATTGCTCGTTGGCAACAACGTTTTGAAACGGTGTATCACAAAGAGTTGTTTGGTGAAGATTGCAAGTGGCTTAATGAATGGACTCCTGATGCCCCGTTCAAAAACTTCTACTTTTTGCGTGACTTCTACTATTCTTCCGAAGAGCAAAACAAGATATTTAGAGGTTGGACGCGTGATGGTGGTAAGGAAACCGAAGAAGTTATTCCTGAAAACTTCCCTAACTTCCGCGCAAAACTAAAAGAATCGTTTCTACAATATCCATTTGTGCAGCAACATTTTGCCAACCCCGAAGAAGCATGGAATGAAGCAGCATCTATGAATAAAGACGGTGCAGGATACATTATCAAAAACTTAACCATTGCAGCTAACAATATAAATGTTGCAAGAGAAGACAAGTTCCAACGTGATATTTCTGATATAAACGCGGCCATTATTACGGAGCTTTCCAAATACTACCATGACGAGAATTCAGATAACAACATATTGCATGCAAAGCGGTTGGCTGGAGAAGCACAAGCGGCATTGGATATAGCTTTTGGTCGCGACCCATATTTCTTTGGAAAGATGATGCAACACTTTATTCTTAACGAAGGAGATGTATATCGCATTTTCCACGAAGAATTTCAAAAGACTAATCTCAACAATCAAAAAGATTTGGGTAAATATGTGTATATCCGCATGAAAGCTATCGGTTTGTCTCAAGCTAACTCTTTTGAAACGAACCTTGATATTTTGGCTCGTGCATACGAGATGAATACAGAAGAATGCAAACAATATTTTGAAAGTCGCGGCATTGACCTGCAGGAGTTGTTCTCCGATACTGACAATGGAATGAAAAACATTTCACAAACTCTTGCAGAACTGTTGGAATATTATTGGTTCAACATTTGGCTACACCAAATTAATTATGAATCATTGAAACAATTATTAGATGAAGAGACTCTCGACAATATTCTCGACATGCTCCATCACTTGTACAAAAAATTGAACTTGAGAAGTTATGTGGCACAGTCCATTCGTCAATATGTGGATAAATTCGGGACAAATGTCGATGAGATTCAAGAGATGATAGCAGATATGTGTGCAGAAATACTAAACAAGTTTGTCAGCAACATAGGTTATACCTATCTCTCTGATGATGCTATTCAATCACTTAAAGAAGCTAACGAAAAGCAAACACTCGGTTTGAATTTCTCTTTCACCGAGCAACTGAATCAACTCATTACTCCTGCCAACATTGCCGAGATATTTGAAGCGATAGATGACCTTGATGCGATAAGGAACGCTCCGGGCGACCGCCTTAAATATGTACCCGGTTTTAATAGCAGAAAACGTTGGAGTGAACTATTGAAAATAGGCTTTATCCAGACACAAGATATTCCTAATTACGATGTTGCCGCCAACAAACAATTGGGAGAAATCAAAACAAAGTTTGAAACTATAAAATCATAACATTATGCCCGAAGTAATAGGAAGTATAGCATTATGTTCTTCGCCCTTTTCATTGGTGTGCGATGAACAAGGCATTGGCAATTTCCCGCTATGGAAACGCTATAAACAATTGTCTTGCGTAGTTACAAGACATATTCCCACACAATATCAATCGTTTTTTGCTCGCCCTGTAGCTGTTCAAGAACTTGACGACAATCACATTGTGTGGTATGCGGAAACTGACACAGATGCCCGTCCGCAACGATTAACCCAATTAGATGAAGAAAACAGAAACAAATACCAACGTATTAAAGATGAAACCATTTCAGCATACAACGCTGCAATTGAGACATGTATATCCTCTGGCGAAAATTCTGATGCAGAATATCTTACAAAGGCTATGAAATATGTTGGGGATTTCGATGATTACTTCTATTGTTTCGATGACAAAGTAGTGGTAGTTGTGTGGGGTATGCGTCCACGCGCCACCGCTGACCCACAACGTTGTGTCATTGACAAGCTGCTACAACCCAATCAGAGTTTCAAAGTGATTTTTGATTTAGGTGAACATGGTACATCTTCCTCTGATTTAGAATTATACAAACGTGTCAACGACAATCCCATTGATACACACCAAGTGCCGCAAGTTAAGCCTTTAGAAGGCTACAGGTTTACAGGCTGGAATGCCGACCCCATCGGGCATAAGGTAACAGAAGACATCACTTTCGTTGCCCAATACGAAAAACTACCAACCACCCCCGCCATCCCCATTACAGAACCTAATCCACCTCAACACCGAAACCATACTGTTCGTTTTGAGGACGAGCATGGTAACGAACTTGCAACATGTAGTGTCAATGATGGTGATAGAATTCCGTTATCGGCAATTCCCCCCGTTCCCAACAAAGATAATTATAAGTTCGCCGGCTGGGGCAATGATTTGCAAACCCCTGTGCATGAAGACCGTACCTATCGTTTGCATTATGACAAGATTCCTCTTTCGTGGTGGAATCGGTTCAAACTATGGTGGACGGAAAAAGGCTGCCTTAAATGGCTGCTCCGCTTTCTGTTATTCTTGCTGTTGCTCCTTCTCCTGATTCTGTTGTTGAGAAATTGCAACGGATGTTCGAGACACAAGTCCTATCCCTACAATGGAGGCAATCCTTTCCAACCTATTGACAGTTCCAACAATGCCTCGCAGTCGAATGAATGCTCTTTAGTCTATCCCCCAATAAATCCCGATGACCCTGGCACGGAATATTTGCCAGAAAGACCTAATAAACCTATCCCCATTGACGACGGAGACATAATTGATGACGAAGACGGATACAGAAAGATTGTTGCCAACAGACTCAATGTCCTTCTGGACGATGATAACCTCTCTATCACCGATTTTGCCAACGACTTCAAAAAAATCTATCCTCAAGACAAGTACCAGATAATTTATGCAGACCCGATAGTGAAAAGATTGCAACTTCAAGTACCTGCCGACGAAAGGGGAAAGATAAAAAACGAACTTATATCCAAACTTCCAGAAAAGTACAATTCTGAAAATGTTTTTGTCTGGGACGAGGCACTAATCACTCTCTCGGCAGTGTCTGATGACAAGCTTATTAGTAATTGTGATTTCCACAAAACAATAAAGACATTTGCAGCGTGGGACATCACAAAGGGAAGCAGCGACATCACAATAGCTGTCGTTGACGATGGATTTAATGTTGAACACGAGGATTTGAGAGGTAAGATAGTGAAACCATACAATGTATATACCCAAACTTCTGATGTTGGCGAAAGTTATACGAGACACGGTACGCATGTTGCGGGATTGGCAACAGCTACCGCCGATAACAAGAAAGGCATAGCTGGCGTTGCCCCCAATTGCAAATTGATGCCTATAAAAGTAGCTGACACACACGGTAACATTGGACTGATGGCTGTTTTAGACGGAGTGCTGTGTGCCGTGTACAACGGGGCTGATGTCATCAACTTGTCCCTTGGTATGGATATAAACGTTGATTTGCCAATTCAAGCCCAGAAAGAACTGATACACAACTATTTTAAAGAGGAAGAACGAGTGTGGAAGAAGGTGTTCTCCATTGCGGAACGGAACAACACAGTTATCGTTATTGCCGCAGGAAACAATAACCTGTTGGCAGGTATTGAACCTATGCATCGTTCAGAAGACGTGATAGTGGTCGCAGCGGTGGACGATAAAAATTTGTCTCCCTATAATAAAGCGGATTTCAGCAATTATGGTTCGTTTACAGATGTCTCCGCACCAGGAAATGATCTCTTAAGTACCGTTGGCTCAAATGCTTACACAAGAATGAGCGGCACAAGCATGGCAGCCCCCCTTGTTGCTGGAGCTGTCGCCCTGATAAAAAGTGTCAACAGACCGCTCTCTACAACGAAAATCAAACGTATCTTACAAGAAACCGGCCTTGAAGTAAACGGCAACATAGGTAATCTGATTCAATTGGACAAAGCATTGAAGGCTGCTCAAAACACGTCTGTGAAGACCATTGACACGCACCCCACGCCATCAACAGGCGTAGTGCAAATCATGTTAGAATGGAGCAACTATAACGACCTCGACCTTATATGCCTGGATCCTAATGGCGATGATATTTGGTACCAACAAAAAAAAGTCCCCAGCGGTGGCATTCTGGAGATTGATATGAACGCCGGAGATGTATATTCCTCTTCGCCGATTGAGAACATTTATTGGCCAAACGCCGAAGCTCCTAAAGGAACTTATCATGTCTTGGTGCTATACTATAAACGGCACGACACCCACAACGCCAGTTCCAACTATAAGGTAACAATCCGATATGGCAACGAAAACCGCTCCTATTCGGGAACTGCCACAACGGAAGGCGAGTTGATTGAAATATGTAGCTTTAATGTAAAATAAATTTATCGTAGTATGCAAAAAAAATCAAAAATCACAATCGGATGGGTTTTGGCATCTGTTGCCGCCCTCGCAGTCGGACTACTGACATTCTTCAGCTTCAACTTCCAGTATCTCGGTGAAAACGTGGTAAAAAGTGTCCTTTGGGCAACCATTATCACTTTGGCAATGTTGGGGGTGGTAATTATACTTGTTAAGGTTAAAAAAGTTCCAATGCCTTTGAACTTTCAAAAAGCAGCATTATGCGAATTGCTGCTACTTGTGGTTTATATCGCATGTCCATTAGCAACTATTTTTCTGACCAATCACTTTTTTGTGGTTATGCAAAGTAGTGGAGAAATAAAAAAAGAAGTAGAAAGCCAAATCTCACAAATTGACGGCATGTTCAAAAGTTATAATCAAAATGTTGACAATAGAGTTGAGGCCTACGATACCTACCTTCAAGTGGTTGAGCAAAACAAAAATTCGAATGTCTCGAAATTCGTGGACGAACAGTTGAACGAATACACTCGTGAGGATTTGGTTATCAATTTTAAAGGCGATATTGAATGTGCAAATATGCAGGAAAGGGTGACTCAATGGAAAGAAACAACCCGAAGCAGAACAACCGGGTTGGGACTTATTACGCTGCTGCCCCGCATTAAAGAAATCAACACCACATTAGAGCAGACACGAGAAGAACTTAAAGAAAGAGATAGGCTATCTGAAAAAGGATTGAATGGACCTCACTGGGATTACCCTTTGTCAACAAGTAACGATATTATCAAGCATTATGAGAAGAAAGATGGTGAAAAACTCAGCATTTGGTCTGTCATTGTCTCCATTTTTGCCGCCTTTGTCATTCTGCTACCATACATTGCAGCTGAACGCGACGGCAGACATAAAGGTTTCTTCCATGAGCTGTTTCACAAACGCGAACCCTATTCTGGTTATACAACAGGGATATAATAACTTTTTAGAATAACTTTTAAATATATGCAATATGTCGCTTAACCAACAACAAAAAGACAATATTCTTGCTAACCTCCCCGCAGCTATAGCAAGTCAAATAGAAATAGTTGCCCAAGCCATAATTGATAATGATATCACTTGGGAGGAACTGCAAAACACTGGGAATTTTTCACCACCACTACAGCAAAACCTGCAAAATGCGATTGACCCAATTAAAGAAAGACAACTATGGCAAAATTGTGAAAGTAAAGATACAATTGAGGCATATAGAAATTATCTTTCTCAATATCCCAATGGCATCTTCAAAGCCAAAGCAGAGAGAAAAATTTCAGACAAACAGGCAGAACAACAAACATTGCAAAAAACATTGCAAAAATCTCAACTCATAGCAGCTCTAAAAGAAGATATAAATTCATATAATACAACCATTCTTAATAAGAATGGAGTATCTTACGATGATCTTATCCAAGCTAACATTCAAATTCCCGACTCTATCAGAAATATTTGGAATGATGCTGGACCAACTCTTCAATTAGGGACAACTCCTGATTCAATACCACAAGGTGTAACCGAAATATATTTTTGGGGAACACCTGGTTCAGGAAAAACTTGTACCCTTGCTGCAGTATTAAGTACGGCTAAAAAGAACGGATTCTTCGGTTCTCGCCCAAGTAATGGTCTGATGTATATGATCCAATTGTCGAACCTGTTTAGTGATACTGTCGCCACTCTGCCACCGCCAACACCTGTTGAAAAAACACAAGGCCTGTCGTTTGATCTTTCAGATACCAACCAAACAAAACATCCAGTTACTTTGGTAGAAATATCAGGAGAGATTTTCCAATGTTTATCTGATGCATGTATGGGGCAACCCATTCCTGATGACGGTCATTTGTCTGCCTATAAAAGTCTGTTACGTTTCTTGCGTTCAACAACAAATCCAAAATATCATTTTTTTGTGATTGATGTGAATAATACACAAAAAGATAAATATGGCTTAACTCAAATGGACTACCTGACGAATACTGCAATGTATTTTAATAACAATAGTATATTTAACAAATCAACTGCAGGTATAAATATTTTAGTCACAAAAAGTGATTTGTTAGGACAAACGCAAGAGGAACGAAAAAACGCCTCAATAAATATATTAAGAAATCAATACCTTAGCTTTGTGAACACTCTTAAAGATATAGCTAACAACCATCTGCACTTAATTCGTAATAACGATTTTATTCCAGTTATTCCATTTACTTTAGGAAAAATTTATTTACAAAACAAGTGCGTTTTTGATCCAACAATGTCTGAAGTGGTTATTCAGATTCTACAAGAGAATGTTGCAAGAGCGCCCCAAAGAACAGGTTGGTTAAACAGGTAAGAGTATGGCATATATTATAGCACACGGAACGGTTAACGGTTACAGCAAAATAACACAAACACCACCCATTGGAACGGAGCAGGGTGTCCTGACTGATATTAGGTACGAGTTTGACAACACTCAAACCATGCTTGACAAACCTTGTGGCTACTTGATACAAATGGCTGAAAATGGAGTGTGGATTAGTATTGTCAAACTTCTGTTTGATGGCGAGCGTCCCGGTAACGGAGCCGGATTTTTCGCCTTTTCTGCTTTTGTGCCTAATAATCAGGTTGTAGCCGGAGCCATCTTGAAACAGCATTTAGACAACTTGATGCAGAACTATCAAACTCAAATTGACGGCGATTTTTCCAAAAATAAGGGTATTGATTGGTCTTGTGTTGAACAGGCTGCGGCACAACTGAACGCTTCGTGCCAACCCCGCTCAAGGATAGCAAATACCAATTACCGGCCTCATACACAACAGTTTGCCTATGTAAACTGTTCAAAAGATGAGATTGTACAATATCTTGACAAGCCTTTCCAGCCAGAATATGGTGAATACCATGCGGTGTTTATTGGTAATTACTTGCAAAACCCTAATCGTCTTGCCTCGCAGACACCGCTCACCATTGATTTTGAGAATGAACCTTACACTATTAAATGGAATGGCAATAGTGCCAGCTTCCCGAATCTCCCCAAAGAAATCCGTAAAAAGGATATACAGAACGGTTCCTATCTTTTTGAAAAAAAATATTACGTATCACAAACCATCAACTTTAGGGACGGTACTATAGACGATGTGAATTGCGAGATTACACTAGAGATTCCGAAACTCATAGGGGAAAATTATAGCGTACCCATTACCTGTCGTCCTTACCCCGATGCCATAAGCTCCGTTGAGGCTCAATCCAACACAATTGATTATCCATACCCCAGTGATCAAAATGGGAAAGAACTTCTCTTCTGCGGAGAGGAAGCCGGAAAGCAGTGGCGGATAATCGTTATACCCAAAGAGGGATATATCTGCGACAATAAAGACAATAAATTCGGACCAATTACCCCTTACGAAATGGCGGGCAAAGAATACATTATTAGTGGCATAAAAAAGGCCGTTTCTGTTGAAATAAAAATCTTTCTCGATGGAAAAGAAGACACTCGCGACTATGTTACGCATATTGAATTTTCCAACAAACATGGGAAAACTCTTACGACAAGTGTTGATAAGAAAACCAATTCGTGTACACTGCCAATACCAGAAGACACGAATTTTGAGGATTATGTCACCATTAAGTTTAAGAGTCAGAATAATTGGGAAATAGATAAAATAACGTCTGTCAATACCTCTGCTTCTATTTACTTAAAACGAAAAAAAGACGAACAAACTAAAAATCCATTTATTAAGAAATATAAAACAGTATTCATAATAACGGGTGTTATTCTTTGTTGTGTTATTCTTTACTTCGCGGTTTGTTTAGGATGTAGGTGGACAAACACAGCCTGCCCTGGATGTACATGGCTGGCCAAAAATAGTACCTCCGACTCAACACAAGTGGGTAGCATTTCAGACACTGTCCAACGGGACACGAACCTCCAAACCATATCCATACAAAAGTTCGCTGAACAACAGGCAACCGATTGGAACTTCGATGCAATAGATAAATATCTTGACGAAGGCAAGTGGCATAATCAAGTTGATAGTATGAAAATAAACCCTACTGATAAAGAAGCGTATGATCAACTAATCTGGCTTCAAAATACACGTAAAATCATAAATGAGGCAACAACTTTTAAAGACTATAACCAACTAACCGGCAAACTTAACAATGATGAGAAAAAGAAGTGTGTGAATGATACACTTTGGGATTTGCTTAATCAAATAAATAAACAAAATCAAGGAGACCAAGCTAAAAAGTTTTGCAAAGTTGTTCAACAAGACACAATTTTTAAAAAGAAAAAAGTTAATGAAGTACTTAATCTATGGAAGACCTGCGAAACGAAACAAACCTCTACAAGCAAAAAAAGTACCGGTACAAGCAATAATAATAAAGACATGCCAACTAACAGTAAAACAAAGGTACAAGGGGAGAACGCTGAAGGTTATTAATCATTAAAAATAATAGAATATGAAGTATTTAAAAATAGTTATCGTAGTAATTGTAATCGCTCTCATCGCTGGTGGTGCAACTTACTACTTCACCCGTCAGCATACCGGGGGTGACATTGAGGTAGGAGGAGGTGATACTCGAGACAAAACTATCGAAAAAGATATTAAAGAAAAAATTGATGCGTCGCCCGCCAACCGTTTCTGTGCGCAAGAGTATGATGCCATACTCAAACGAATCAACCTTTTTTTCAAAGACCAACCAACCAAGAAAAAGACTTGGGAAGCCAAATTGAACGGAGCATATACTACCAAATTCATTGAGCAGGCGAATTATGTCTTCGATCATAAAGTATGGAGAACCAACGATATTGCTATCATCCGAAAGGAACTCAACCACTGTCTCTCATTTTCTCCAGATAATGCCGGGTTAGCCGCAATCAAGCAAGTGTTGCAGAATTATGACAAGTTGGTTGCGTTTGACAAACAGGTTGCCAACGCCTGTTCACAAAAACCCAAGTGCGTCAAGGACGAAAAGTATTTTTATATGGAAGACAATTGGGATATTGCCACCACAAAAAAATTATTGTCGCAAATTCCATCTGCCACCGGCAAAGTGGTAAACTCACCCGTATATGCCAATACACGCAAAAACAAGGTCTATGAACGGTTACATAAAGGACACAAAAAGTTTATTGATATGAAAATGCAATATTCTGAAACTAAAGCAGAAAGTTTTACCGATTCCAATCATAAAGATTGGGAAAGCATGGGGACATACTTGTCTCGCTGTTTCGACACTTATTACGAACAATGGAATGAGTCAACAAGCTACTGGCGTCAACAATTGGCATCTTGGGAACCACTGCAATAACAAATTAAAACAAAAAAATGAAACAGTTATTCTTCTTTATTGAAATAATGGCAATTTTTGTCATATCATTCTCGCAAAACGTTACGGATTCTTGTTCTTTATGGCATCGTTATGACCAAAAAGTTGAGGAAAATGCAAATCTGCAAAAAATAATACAGGAACTGAAGAAGGACTCCACCCAAATGTCCAAACAAATATTGGTATTGGAAGACGACACCACCAAACTATATCAACAACTTAAGCAATCAAACGATTATTGGGAAAAGTTGAAGAATGCAAATGACAGCCTCCAAAAAATTCAAAGCAAATTCAAAAATCAGAAAGATTCATTAAACAAGGTAAAGAGTGAGGTTGCAAACTTACAAAATAATAATAATATGCTCAACAATGGCATAAACTACTTGGACGACCATTTCAAGAAGGCATCGGTGAACGAGTTGCTGTCATCGAGTTCAAAAGAAGAGCTGTTGTTCTACAAGGAATTTTATAGGCGTGTAAATAAGCCCGTACCAAGTGTCATTGACATCACCATTAACTATTTCGATGCTATTAGATTATGTAAAATAAAGTTTAACAAGCAACAAGTGAATGCTTTGCTACCCCGAATTTCGACGAACAACGCTCCTGATAGCGTTGTTAGCCGTTTGAAGAATTACGAGGCCGTGGACAAGGCAGCAAGTGAATTATGGGAAAAAATCCACAAAGAAGTTTGCAGCGATACCATAAAAGATGAGGATTTCCCTCAAATCCAGGCCAAGCGGCAAATTTGGCAGCGCACACAAAAATTTTTGAACCAATATCCCAACCTTTCAACAGAATATCCCTATGTATTTGACCAACTGCAAATTATGCTGCGAGAGATATGGGATAACGCGAACAATTTCAATAAGAGAGACAATCCTTTCACTCAGTAACCTTTTTCAGGCAAAGTCAAAATCCCGCCATAATACAGGTTATACGCCGCCGATTCCGGTGTTTTTTTGTCTTTTTGCGGCAATTATAATCGCCATGGGTTACGTTGCGTCCACCTGACCACCGCTTTCGGCGTGGTCTGCGGCAAGCACAGCGGCGTCGTGCAGAGGCAGGGGACCGCAGACGACCTGTTCCGGCTCAACTTTCAACCTCCAGCAGCCACCGCCACACGGGCACAACCTCGATGTCGCATCCGCCGTGGTGGAGCGTGTCCGGCTACCGCGCGCGACAACCAGCAGACTTTTCAGTCCTAACAGACTTTTCAGTTTCACCAAGGCGGCGGTCTCGCGCTTCAGTGTCTGTTCGTCCGGCAAATATGTAAATTATCGGAGTTTGTATCTGAAATATTTGAAAATTATCGGAGTTTATATTACATCATACAAAGAATAATAGGCAGAATCCTTTCTGAAATAGAATGCAGATTAAAAATCTGCCAATTTTGGCATAAATATAACGAATACTTAGTGATGCATTGAAATAAAATCGTATCTTTGCATTTTAAATCTGCCAAGATTGGCAAAAATTTAATGCTAACTATGGAGATAAAAAGAGACAGATACCTTAAACAACTGATAGAGAGCCGCCATAATGGCTTTGTCAAGGTGATAACTGGAATACGCAGATGTGGCAAGTCATACCTGCTGAATGTATTGTTCTATCATTATCTGATAGATAGCGGTGTGGCAGAAAACCATATCATCCGCGTTGACCTTGAAGACCGTTTGAACAAAGACTTGCGAAATCCCGACACAATGCTTCATTATGTCCACGACAGAATCAAAGACAATGAACTATACTACATTATAATTGACGAGGTGCAACTGATGGATGAGTTTGTGGATGTTTTGAATAGTTTTCGCCATATCAAAAATGCCGACACTTACGTGACGGGCAGCAATTCTCATTTTTTGTCGTCTGATATTCCAACAGAATTTCGAGGTCGAGGCGAGGTTATCCATGTAAATCCGTTGTCTTTTTCGGAATTTTATTCTGCCATAGGAGGCGATAAGCAAGATGCTTGGCGCGAGTATTATACCTACGGAGGATTGCCTCTCATTTTGTCGTTCAATACCGAAGAGAAAAAGATAAACTATCTGAAAAACCTATTCGAAACGGTCTATTTGGCAGATATTATCGAACGTCATAACATCAAGAATGACAATGAAATGCGTGAATTGGCACTCATTATGGCTTCGATTGTCGGGACACCATGCAATCCCACGAAATTGTCGAACACATTCAAGAGCGTGAAAAATGTGAGCATCGGCAGTCAGACAATAGCAAAATATCTTTCATTTCTGTCAGAGGCGTTTCTGCTAAACAAAGCCATTCGTTACGACATAAAAGGAAAGAAATATATCAACACCCTTTCAAAGTATTATTTTTCCGACTTGGGATTGAGAAATGCCCTATTGGATATGCGCCAGCAGGAAGAAACGCACATAATGGAAAATATTATCTACAACGAATTGATTACGAGAGGTTATAATGTGGATGTGGGAATGGTGGAAATAAAGAAATACGATAAAAACAACAAATGGACTCGCATCCAACTTGAGGTCGATTTCATTGTCAATTATGGCAGTAAAAAATATTACATACAATCAGCGCTATCAATCCCAGACAGGGAAAAAGAGGAACAAGAATCTCGGTCGCTACTGAATATCAACGACTCCTTTAAGAAAATCATTGTCGTGAAAGACAACATCATGCCTCGTCGCAACGAAAAGGGCATACTCACTATCGGATTGTTCGATTTCTTGCTCAATGAGAATAGTTTAGACATATAATATTTGCTTATGCCCGAAAAAACAACCATAACTCTTCCTAACGGCACGAAAGTCGAGGCCACTGCTCCCGTCATCATTTCGGCGAGCCGTAGCACCGACATTCCAGCGTTCTATGCCAAGTGGTTCATCAACCGTTTGCGGGCTGGCTATTGCGTGTGGTACAATCCGTTCAATCAGAAACCGATGTATATTTCGTTCGAGAAATGCAAGGTGGTGGTGTTCTGGACGAAGAATCCACGTCCGCTCCTGCCGTTGCTTCGCGAACTCGATGAGCGCGGCATCCACTATTATTTCCAATTCACCCTCAACGACTACGACAACGAGCGATTTGAACCCAACGTGCCAAGCGTGGAGCAACGTGTGCAGACGTTCCGCCAATTGTCGGAGATGGTGGGCAAAGAGCGCGTGATATGGCGTTTCGACCCGCTGATTGTTACGCCACAGCTCTCGCCTCGCGATTTGCTCATAAAGGTCTGGAACTTAGGCAACAAACTCAAAGGATTGACGGACAAACTCGTCTTCAGCTTTATCGACATCAACGGCTACCGCAAGGTGCAGAGCAATTTGGTGAAGGAGACCGACCAGTTCTCGAAAGAGAGCATCAGCCAAGCGGAGTTCACCTCGGAGCAGATGAACGAAATTGCCGACGGACTCGCCAAGTGCCGCGACCGCTGGGAGCAAGAGGGTTGGAGCATTGAACTTGCCACCTGCGGCGAAAAAATCGACCTCGACAAGTACGGCATCGCCCACAACCGCTGCATCGACGGCGAACTGATGAAACGCCTCTGGACTGACGACGAGGAGCTGCTCTACTACCTGAGTTATGGCAAGCTTCCCGACAAGGCTTCGCTGTTCGGAATGGATTTCAGCCGCCCTGCCCTGTCGCCCGAAAAGATGAAGGACAAAGGTCAGCGGCTTCTCTGCGGCTGCATGATGAGCAAAGATATTGGCATGTACAACACATGTAGCCATTTTTGCGTCTATTGCTACGCCAACACATCGAAAGCGGTGGTGCTGAAAAACCGTGGCAAGCACAGTGCCGAGAGTGAGAGGATAATTGAGTGAGAGGATTATTGTAAATGTTCAACCGTCCCATATTTGTCATTTTTCAGGGAAAGTCAATGATAGAATTAAAAATTGAAAATCTTGGGAATTTTGTATTGAAAATCTTAGGAATTTTGTATTTTTGCCGCATAATTAAAGACAATGATTATGTATTATCCGAGACTCGTTGAAAGAGAGATAGAAAGGGCAATCAAAACATCAGGTGCTGTGTTGGTGACCGGTCCGAAATTCTGCGGAAAAACGACCACGTGTATGCTTTATCAGAAAAGTTTTGTGAAATTGAACACGAAGCAAGCTATTGCCATGGCCAGAATAAACCCGAAAGGCGCTCTGCTGGGTGATAAGCCCCGACTGATTGACGAATGGCAGAAAGCACCGGACATTTGGAATCAGGTGAAGGATGATTTGGACTCTCATTACGAGTTCGGAAAATACATTCTGACGGGCAGCGCCACCCCGGCAGACAAAACAGAGGTCCATCACAGTGGTGTGGGAAGAATAACTCCTGTAAAAATGCGACCGATGAGCCTTTGGGAATCGAATGAATCAAAAGGCACGGTGTCGTTAAGCGATTTGTTTGACGGAGGCAGGGAGTTCCCGTGGGATATGAATCAGGGCTTCACCCTCGACAATGTCGCCCACCTTCTTTGTCGTGGCGGTTGGCCCATCTCGGTACTGGCGCCACAAGAGATTGCCCTTGAGATTACAAAGAACTACTGGAACGGGCTGTTCGTGTTTGAGGACTGTGAGAATGAACGTTTCCGCAACAAGAAACCCGAGGTGCTGAAGATGATTGTGAGAAGTCATGCACGACACATATCGTCGGAGGCTGCCATTTCGACAATAATCGCCGATGTGCGGCAAAGCAATGAAAGAACCATGGATGCGAAGACGTTTGACGACTACATGGAGGCAC
>CALDIA010000223.1 GCA_937901455.1 uncultured Bacteroidales bacterium
CCCCGCCAGAAAAAGGCTCGTGCGGGCATCATCTCGCGCAGGATGGCCCCCGCCGCATAAAGGTCGGCCCGCCCGTCAAGCGTTTCACCTGCCTGCTGCTCGGGCGACATGTACCTGGGCGAACCCACAGGCTGTTTGAGCACGGCGGAGTCGTCGCTGTCGGCCAGCCCGAAATCGATGATTCTCACATTGCCGCCGTTACGCGTGACGAGGATGTTGCTTGGTTTCAGGTCGCGATGGATGATCTGCAGGCCGTGATAGTAGCGCATCGCCTCCAACAGCTGCCGGGCCACCCGTTTACGCGCTGCCAATGACGGCTTGGTGTTCAGAAACTCAGTAAGCGTGACGCCGTCCACATATTCCATCACGATGCATTTGCCGGCCACTGGGTCGTTTTCGAGGGAGAAAAAGCGCACAATGTTGGGATGGTCCATCCGTTCCCCCAATTTGTACTCCCGGGCTAACAGTTCTTGGCGCACGAGGTCGTCGCTAAATTCGGGGCGCAAGGCCTTGAGCACAAACCACTGCCCTTTGCGCTGGGCTCTGTAGAGCACATTGACCGGACCTTCCGCTATCAGAACCTGTCCCGTGAAAACCTCCGACAATTCGAGATCGTCGGCGGTCACTTTGCCCGATGTGGAGATGTTGTCGTTCATTGATGGGATTCTTTCCATATTTTCACTTCCCCGAGGCCTCCTCTCTTGCCGACCACGAAGACGGATGCTGGATCGTCACCGTGTTTGAAGTCGTAGAGGTAGAGCGGTTGTCCCACGATAAAGCAGCCGCAATGGAAGGTGTCGCCGGTTTGGAGCTTGGAGTTCACGGATTCCGTCACTTCAAAGCGGCCCTCGCCCAAATGCAGGAACCGGCACCGGCGGTCGGGCTGCCACGTCACCAGCACGCTGGCGTTCTTGGCGATGTCATTGGCGTAAAGGGTGTCGTTGAGGATGTAGTGGGAGGTCTCGCCGTGGGTGGTGTGATGTTGCAGGAAGTCCTGCCAGTCGCGGAAGCCCACGCAGCGGGCAAGCAGAGAGAGCGTTGTCGCGTTGGTGGAGCCGTAGCCCTTCACGTAGCCCCAGATGCGCTTGAGGGTGGAGTCGCTGAGCGTGTCCTGGCAGCGCACGGCGATGATTTCACGGAGGTAGGCGAAATCGGCGGGGGTGGTGACACTCCGCCCTATGGATTGCTCTATCATTCGGCGCAAGGCGGCAATTTCATTGTCGTAGGGTTCTCTCATTGTCTTATTTTGTAATTGGACGGCAAAAATAAGAAAATTAGCAACCTTTTTACGGAAGAAGAAACATTTCCGGTTCCTTGATGTTGGCGGTGCCGATCCCAGCGACCTCCTGACGGAAGCCACGCGGGAGAGGACGAGGTTGTAGGGGTCCGTGTTGGAGATGTAGGTGAGCACAATACAAGTTGGGTTTATAACAGAATCATATATATTGGCAGGTATGTGATGCCATCCGCCACCAGGTAGTCCGCAGTATGAAGTCCTGTGGGGGCGTCATATAATTTCCAAACTTCTTTATGCATTTTGTCAAAGAAGACAATGTGTAGTTTTGGTTGCTTTTGACTTCTATAGGTCTGATATTGTGGCGGATAGAGACCTTTTCTCCCGCCTTCGGGCTTTGTTTTTCTAAGGGCCGACAAGGTGAATTTCTTTTCGCGTTTGAGCACACGAAGTTCGTTATGGGCGGGCAGGTGACGGTAGCGTTCTATGACACGAGCACGCTCTATTTTGAATTGCAGGAGGATGATGTTCGCGTCTCCGGCTACTTACTCCAAGGACGGCAAGCGACAGTACCCGCAAGTGGTGCTGGGGTTCGGACTGAAGCCATAACTCTCGATTTGGGTCACCTCGTTGCGGGAAACAGAAACGTCTATATTCTGGATAAAAACAAGGAAGCCCCGCGATGGCAGGGCTTCCTTGTAATCTCTTATTTCTTGCCGAACGCTTTACGCAAGAGGGAGATGATAAAGAGCAAGCAGATGGCACCGATCACGGCAACGATCAGTTCCCATACGAGGCCGCCTTTTTGAATGCCAACAAGGCTCATCAGCCAGCCGCCTAAGAAGCCACCGATGATACCAATGATGATGTTCCAGAGGAGGCCGAATCCACCGCCTTTCATCATTACGCCTGCTAACCAACCGGCTACTGCGCCGAGCAGGACATACAAAAGAAAACTTGTCAATGTCATAACTTTAAGATTTTGGTTAATAATAAGGGTAATAGGGGTTTCAGAACGAATGTAGGTTATTTGAAGGCGTTCTCGCTCAGGCCTTTGCCGTTGAGGGCGAGGTCTTTCATGTAGATAGGCACCTCTTTGCCGAGGTATTTGTCCACATAGATTTTGGCGAGATATTGTCCGAGCATAAATCCGTGTCCGCGCAGACCGGTAAGCATGCCGACTTCGGGGTCAACGATGTAGCGCGGTTCCATGTAATAGCCGGCCCATACGGCGTGGAAGCCTACCGAGGCTAACTCTGGAATCCAGTCGGCAAACACTTCGCTGCAAATTTGCAGGAATTCTTTGCTGTTGTACTTGAGGTTCTGGCGAGCTTCGAAGGCATCGCAGTCGGGGGAAGCACAGCCGATAATCTGGCCCGTGTGCAGGAATTGCTGTCCATATACGGCGCTGAAGCCTTTGTAATGGCGACGGTCGATGATCATGTCCAACGAGTCGCCACCTTTGCCTATGTTGGGCAGTCGTCGTGTGATGAATGCCTGGTGCTTGACGGGGTAGAGTTGTGTATCAATGCCGAGCATGTCGGTGAATTTTTCGGCCCCCCATCCTAAGGCATTCACGAAGTGCTTGCAGGTGAATTCTACAAACTGCTTGTCATGGGCGCGCACGAGGGCTACGAACTCATTGCCGGCCTTGTGCACTTCGAGCAGTTCGCAGTCTTCCATTAAGGTTCCGCCTTTTTCAATGGCGACCCCGCGGATGTAGTCAATTGTGCGGCCTGGGGTGGCCTGCCAGCAGTCGTTGGAAATGAGGGCGTGGCTATAGACGTTGCTGTCCATGTTCCACATTGGCGAGATTTCTTTGCGGAAGTCTTTCTTGTCAATCATATAAGCGTCAGACCAGGCGCGGGAGGCGTCCAAAGCCTTATAGGTGGCCTCGTCTTGCACCAAGTTGACATATCTCGTCATTTTGAGATCGATATTGTGATTTTTTTGTATTTCCTTAAATATTTCGAGGTTATGGTTGGCGATGTCGGAGATGTCGGGGTTGGAGAAAGCGGGGCGGCCGCCGCCGATGCAGCGCCAGGAGGAGCCGTGGTCATAGTTGATGAGCACGGGTTTCATGCCAGCTTCGGCGAAATAGCGGAAGGCGCCACTGCCTGCGATGCCACCGCCTGCGATGAGCACCCCTATGTGTTTTTTCTGTATGTTGTGACCGTTTTGGAAGACGAATACCTCCTTGGCATTGGGGTTATATACGTCGCCCAAAGAGACCTGGTTGGCCAGAGGTGCACGTGGTGAGGAGTCGCCAACAAGTTCTACGCCATGGTTGCGCAGGATCTGACGGGCGCGAGCCACACAACGTTTGCCACGGCATGGACCCATGCCCATGCGGGTGATGTGTTTCAATTCGTCCACAGATATATATTTGCGGTCGCCGATGGCTTTTAAAATGGTGTCCAAGTCCACATCTTCGCAGTGGCAAACGTAAGTTTTGCTCTCAACTTTGTGCAGTGGTTTCATCACCAGTGGCTTAGGGTATCTGTCTTTCAAGATGAAGCCTCTGGCGGTCACGAGCTGTTCGCCGCTGATGTCGGTGGCCTTGACGCGCACCACGTGGGTCTTGTTGGGTTTACGCATCACCTTCTCGATGAGCCCTTCACCCACTGACTTGCCGTTATTGTCGATGAGGAATACCTCGGAGCCTTCTGTCACATCGTATTCGACTGGCAGGAAGAGCACGTTATTCTTGAGGTCGTACCCGAAGATAGCAAGACCCGGGCAGTGGTTTACGCACTGCATACAGCCGATGCACTTTCCATAGTCCACCATTGGGGTGGTATTGGTAGCCGCCTTGGTGATGGCACCTTGTGGGCAGGAAAAGGAACATGGGTTGCAGGCAAATCCGTAGAGGCAGTCGAGCTGTACAAAAGGTTTGGCGAACATGCGCTCCTTGTTGGGCAGATTGGGGGTTTCCAAGATGCGGACGGGATGCTGTTGCGAGTCGATATATTGTCGGGAAATATCAAGGTATTCGTCGTAGTTGAAGCGGATGCCGAGGTTTTGGGCCACCTCGTAAGCCACTTGTTTGCCGCGGAGTACGGCGCTGGTGCCCTCGCCGATACGCACGGCGTCACCACAGCCATAGGTATGGAGTCCGAAGACCTG
>CALDIA010000224.1 GCA_937901455.1 uncultured Bacteroidales bacterium
ACGTGCGCGTCACGACCAACAGCGGCGTGGTGACCAAGAACTTCGTGAAGCGATAACTCTAAGCGCCTAAAACGGCCTATGGAACAAGGGAGAATCACAAGATTCTCCCTTGTTTTGTTATGGCATATGGCTGTCGGGTTTGTTGATAAGTTGTTGGCAAATAATCTGGTTTGGGCTAAGCCGTCAATTGAAAAATAAAACTATTTTTGCGCCTTTCTTAAAAAAAAGCTTCTATTCACTAAAAACAACTATTTTAAGTATGAAAAAATTTTTTTTATGGATTTTTCTTATTGCTTTGAGCATAGCGAGTTATGCTCAAATTGATGTAATTGTCGGCTTGGGAAACTCCACGTCTGACAACCAAAGGGCACCTTTACATCTTTACTTCAACTATTCAGCCTCCCAAACTATTTATCTTGCTGGTGATATTGGAATGTCAGGGTCTATCTCGTCGATCAGTTACTACAACACGGTCGCGTCTGTGAATACGACCCGAAACATTCAAGTGTATATGGCGGAGACAAACAACACTATTATTTCCTCTGTGAACAACGTCATCCCCGACAGTGCATTGACGTTAGTGTATGCAGGGCCATGGACCATTACAGGCGGCACGTGGTCAACCATAGTGTTAGATGCGCCCTTCCAATATTCCGGTACCTCCAACTTGGTGATTGCCGTGATCGACTCAACAGGTTCTTTTATTGGCAATGGTCTTTATTGGCGTTCTACCAATGTGGCGAACCGCTCCATCTATTTTGCCAATGATGACAATCCTTTTGTGATGCCTGGCGCATTCTCTATGTATGGATATACAATCAACCAATATCCGGATGTTAAATTGAACATTACCCCTTCAGGGAACTGGTGTACTCCTATTACATCTATTCCGACTGTCAGCAATATTACCACTACCAGCGCTGACGTTGATTGGACTGATGTTGAAGCCGGTGCCACCTACGAGTTACAATGCAAGACTGTCAATCAGTCTTGGGATGATGTTGCCGTCATCACTGCCACTACCACCACCAACTCCTACTCCTTGAGCGGGTTGAATCCCTCATCTCAATATAACTTGAGAGTCCGTCATCTCTGTACCGACGGGTCGGTTTCTATGTGGATAAATGCCACATTCAATACGGAATGTGATGTCATCAGCTCTTTCCCGTTCGAAGAAGGCTTTGAACAGGACTGGATTTCATATCCCCTTTTCGGTCAGAATATTACCGCTCCCAACTGCTGGGCAGTATATGATGGTGGTTATGGGAGTACTTCCAATTATAATTGGCGCCATGAGACCTATACCAACCGTGTTTATCAAGGCTTAGGGTCTGCGTCCTGCTATACCGATTATTCCTCAGGTCAGCACAACGATTGGTTGATTACACCAGAAATTCAACTGACGGGTAACGAGATGCTGACTTTTTATGCCCAGAGAGCAAGTGCTACTACGAGTGAACCGGATGAGGTCTCTATTTGGATTTCAGAAGAGAATGCAATCCTGACCGCCCCGGCCAACAGCTATGATACACTGCCAGGCTTCACCCAGATCTTCCAAACGGACATCCCCGAAGGTCCTTTCCAAGAATATAATGTGATGCTGACCAACTATTCTGGTGTTCGCCGTATCGCTTTCGTGAGAAGATACGCTCCCAATGACGGTTGGTATTTGTGCATTGACAACGTGAAAATCGACGAGGCTCCCAACTGTATGACCCCTTCCGCTCTTCAGACAATGTCTGTGGATGAAACGGAAGCCACTCTGACCTGGGCTTCCACCTCATCTTCGGTGGATCTCTATTACCGTCCTGTTGGCGATACGACCTATGCCGTGGAGATGGGTGCCTACTTAGATGCCGACAATTTGTTCACATTGACCAATCTGATGCCTGCCACCACCTATGAATGGTATGTGGAAACCTATTGTGAGGATTCCACCTACACTTCTGCAATCAGCACCTTCATCACCGCTTGTACGGGTATTACTACGTTGCCATGGTCTGAGAATTTTGACGGTTTGAGTGCTATTGCCAATGGAAATTATTCCGCCATGATAGGCGGTCATCCGTTGTGTTGGGATCATGCGGGTGGTGGTGTGCTTACCCTCTATAATGGTTCATATACCTATGGCGCTTCCGGATATGCGATGATGTTCTATCCGAATGGCGACTACATAAATTCCAACGTGGCCATTCTTCCTCCCTTTGAGGAACCTATCAGCAACTTGATATTCTCATGTCTGAGCCGCCCCGAAGGATCCTCTTCCGGCTCTTTTGATATTGGCTATATGACTAATATCGACGATCCAAGCAGCTTTGTTGTTGCCGAACATTTTGAAGTGTCTGATTATGATAATCCCTATTCCTATCAGGAAAACAGTGCCGGATTTGTCGGGGCTCCCGATGGCGCCCGTATCGCCATTCGCCAGACTACAGCCGCTAGCTGGTATTGGTTCGTCGATAGCATTGTCGTAAGCATCGCTCCCTCATGTATGCTTCCTACAGCCCTTGCACAAGTCTCTCAAGATGCCCATACAGCCACTCTTACTTGGGCCTCCAACAATAGCGTTTTCGATTTGTATTACAAGGCACAATCTGATACTGACTATACAGTCTTGAATGGTGTCTCTTTGGATGCTGACACTACCTATACGATCACCAACCTTCCTTCAGCCACTGTTTTTACATGGTATGTGCAGACTGTATGCGATGACGGGGACACTGTTACAAGTCAGCAATCTACCTTCCTTACCACCTGTGAGGCAATTGTGGTGGATGTAACCACTCCTTTTGTGGAGTCCTTCAATGCCCTCACAGCAGGTATTCCCAACTGTTGGGACAACAGCGAAGGTACGATCTCCTATAATGACTACAAATGGTCTTATTATGCAAATGGAGAGTCGGGCGCTTGCTTGCGCATGAACTCCTACTATGCTCCTGCTGGATCCTATAATGTGCTGAAGACTCCGGTGCTTGACCTCAGTCTGCTCTCTTCTGCTGCTCTTTCCTTTTCCTACAAGAATCCAACAGGCGGTGATTTTTCCGTATATCTCTCCACGGACGGAGGTGTTTCCTATCCCACCACTATTGCCACAGGCTTGACGGGCGCTACCGATTGGACGCAAGTGGAATATGTCCTTCCAGCCCTCACAGATGCTTCCAGCGTGGTGGTTGTCTTCAAGGGTATCAGCAACTATGGCTCTGGAGACGCTTATCTCTATCTTGATAATGTGAAGGTGTCCCAAGAGGCTTCCTGCTCTACTCCGAGCAGCCCTCAAACTGTTGCTGTGGGTTCTGATTACGCAGAGCTCACCTGGCAATCCAATGCCCTTTCCTTCAATCTCTACTATCGTGAAACGGGTGACACGGCTTTTGTGTCTGATCAGGGCGTGACCTTGGATGCCAATAACGTTTATACCCTCACCAACCTTACCCCTGCCACCAACTACGAATGGTATGTGGCGGCTCTCTGCGATGATGGTACCATGCCTTCTTCGGTGGTCAGAACCTTCATGACCTCCTGCGTTGGTCTCGACAGCATTCCTTATACCTGGACGTTTGAGGAGAACATCAGCGGTGGTACCACCAACTATCCGATGGCTGACTGCTGGAGCAGAATTACACCAGCTACTGCCTCCACCCCCTATCCGTATGTCTATAACTATTCATCCGGTGCCCATAGCGGATCACGCAGTCTCTATTTCTATAACTATTACTCCAATGCATTCGCTGTGATGCCTATGATTGACAATACGGCTCTCACGCTGGCCAACCTGCAAGTTTCCTTCTTTGCCAAATTGTCATCCTCCTCTTACCCAGTGGCATTGGAGGTAGGTGTCATGACCAACCCGACAGATGCTTCCACCTTCACATTGGTGCAGACAATCAATCTGACCGATAACTATCCAACAGCACCTTATACTGTGATGTTCTCCAACTACACAGGCAATGGCCAATACATCGCTTTCCGCAATGCCGCATCTTCTGCCTACAATTATTTGTATATTGATGATGTGACTTTGGAACTGCAACCGGCTTGTCCTCCTGTTCAGAATGTGACCGTTTCTGGCGTGACTGGCACTGAAGCCACCGTGTCTTGGACCGGTAATTCTACCAACGGTTACGATGTGCGCTATCATGAGAGCGGTTCTACCACATGGATCACTACCACGGCTTCTACCGAAACCATTACTTTGACAGGGCTAACTCCTTCCACCTCCTATGTTGTGGAAGTGGCCCCTGTATGTCCAGATGGACCTGTCAGCTTTGTGGGCACTGGTTTTATGACCTCCTGTGAGGAAATCTCTACCTTCCCCTATATAGAGAGCTTTGAGTCAGGCACCCTGGGATGTTGGACCAACGAGGACGTTTATCATGCCTCCTCTTACGACACCGCTCGTTGGGTGGCTACGGCTACCATGCCCATAATTTCAGCAGCCTCTCCTATTGATGGCTCCTATATGGCATTCCATCAGACTGCTCCCAACGGTAGCTACAATGCTGCCTCGCTGGTTTCCCCGATACTTGACCTTACTGGTCTGAATAACCCGTATGTGTCTTTCCATTATTGTAATCTGGATTATAATACCTACGTGGATAGTATGTCCGTATGGTATAGAACCAGCCCTTCAGCTGATTGGACTTTCCTTAAACATTACGATGGCGTCACCACCTTTGCATGGTCTTTTGACTCCTTGTCGTTACCTAACCCAACGGCTACTTATCAGATTGCATTCAGAGCTACTGATTACTGGGGATATGGTACTGTGCTGGATATGATTACAGTTTATGACAGCGATGGTGCAGCTCCTGCCACCTGTGATGCGCCTACAGGTCTTGCGGTGAACAACCCGGGCCAGAC
>CALDIA010000225.1 GCA_937901455.1 uncultured Bacteroidales bacterium
TGACTGGAGTTCAGACGTGTGCTCTTCCGATCTTGAGGCTCCATACGAAACAAGCCAAATAAGTAAACAAGGAAATGTTCAAATGCATAACCCTTTAATTGTTGTGTGGATTCTTTTTCTATTTTGAAAAGGTTTTTCAAAATAATGCTGTAATCTATTTTATCGTCTGAATCTGAACGTTTAACTTCTCGTTCTTTATTACTCGGGGTGTATGTAGACTCATTTTTCCCCAATAATCTTTTCCCCAAAGCATATATTTTATCAGTATCATTGTTACTCCCATAGCACAAACCTTTCTCTCTCATATAATTGATTGCCAGAATAATTGCCTTGCCTACAAATCTGTCCTCTTCTTCATTGCAAAAAGCGCGGAACATTTTGGCTTTGGATAGACCCGGGTATTTTTCGTACACACTATATCCCACAACTTCTTTCATGAATTCTTCAAATTCCCGATTTGAAAAGTCCAAGAAATAGCCACTGTTCATGTTGAACACTTCATCTATCTGTTGTTTCTGAATAAAGTTCAGGTTCGCCATAGTTATTCTTTTTCTGCAAAGATACGAGTTTTATATGATATGCAACGATTTATTTTTCAACAGGGAATAAATATGGATGCTTACAGCACCGTTGGTTGATATTAAAATCCTGTCATTACAAGTGATTTATTCTTGTCGTGTTTATTAGCTTCATAAAACTCAAATGCTTGTTGCATCAAAGTTTTGTCATTCTCATGCTTCTTCCTTATGTTTTCGATTTTTGTTCTCATACTCAATGTTCCATTGTCGATGGGGGGTATTTCATCACATTCGGTCATATAATCAATATATCGTATTGGAAAGTCATCTCCAATAATCCTTTCGGCCACTTTTACATGCTCGCTCTCGCAATCAGTAAAATAAATAGCAGAAATTGCACCATCAATATTGAGAAAAGACTCATTGGGACACATTATTCTAAACTCATTTTCGCATTTCCACTCAATAGTTTTCTCGAAGAAGATTTTTTTTAAATTATCTCGAACATATTTCTCGACATTATTAATAGTTTGGACTTCATTAGGAAGTATAATGCCTGCCTTGAGCAAGTATTTGTAAGAAACTGGTCCATAGATTGCATTAGTTGGCAAATCGAATCTGTTAAAGTCAAACTCCAAACAAACGCCGTTCCTCTTGTCTCCATAATGATACCACATTGAATTAGACATACATCCTTTCAATAAAGAATCATAATCCATAGTAAAGCTTATTTGCTTATATTTAGCAAGAGTATCATGTAATGCAAACAATAAGGGACAATGATTTAGATTAGCCATAAGCCGTTTATTCGCTTCCATAATGTCGTTCATATTGACAGCCTCTCCAAACTTTAATCTTTTACCGTAGAATATCTTGAGAAATGTATCAAACGATGTATAGTGATACAACTTTCTGTATCTATCCCGCCCAGTTAATTTTTTCCCATGATGAGACAATTTCATTGTATTATTACCTTCCATTTTTAATTTATTATGACTTTTATTTAATACGGAAAACACTTTTTTATTGTTCTATTATAGCAATTTCTTCAGGACTAAGCTCATAAAGCTCATAAACCAATTCGTCTATTTGTTGTTCCAAGTCAGAAATGTCCGTGTTAGGGTTGTTGGTTCTCTTGTTGAGTATTAGGTTGACAATCTCAATTATGGCATCTTGTTCGCTTGTATTGGCTTGAGGTATTGGTAATTGCTCATAAAGATAGGTTTGAATTTCAGGAAAAACATCGGTTTTCTTTGTGGAAAACTTCTTTTTGTAATAGAAATCCAATGCTTTAGAATTGATGCATGCTAGAAGATATTTCTTCTTGAAGTTGTGATTTCCGAGGACTTTCAATCCATACACATTCTTATTAAATCCATATCTTTTCCCATCCGAAATAGTTGCTTCTAACATGGAATCCACTCTGCGTAAGTAAATCAAATCATTATCAAAAAAGTCGGCTAAACGAACAAATTCATTTGTGTTATAAGGTAAAAATGTGTTATCCCAAAGAATCTGATATTTCTTCATGTCGGCACCTATCAAAGCTGGTATCCCAGACACGGATTCTCTCAAAAAGTTTTTGGACACCTCGGCTCCTCTTTTGGATATGGTTAGTGAGCCAAGAGAAACACCCTTCTGGTACATTTTTAGTAAAAGATCAATCGTTTTCTTGGGCAATCCAAGTACCATCTCGTGATATTTATTTGTTTTGCAGTAGTTTACGTCAAGATAATCGTGTTCGATAAAGTATTTCTTCTCGTTATCATAATCAAAATACCGAATTGTATCCGAAGGAACACCGTTTTTCATCAAAGTGATTACATTTTCTGTTACGGCTTGGAATGGGCAACAGGTCGATAATGATAATATTTTGATTTTGTTCATAAAATAATCTCTAATCATCGCATCTTCTTTGTTTACCAAGTAGAATTTGGGAGTTATTAGAGAAATAATGCCGTTCTTTTTACATAGTCTGTTTATTGATAACTCAAAGAACATCTTATACAAATCACTGCTCCATTGATATGAAGGGTAATCCGCTTTCTTTGTCACAACATACGGCGGATTCCCAATGACAATATCAAACCCGCCTTTATCGAAGATGTCCTTGAACCAAGTGTGCCAGAGGAAGAAGTCTTGGTTGGCGGAGGGGTCGAGGGCGTTGAGCTTGGCGAGAAACGCCGGTGTGCCGCCTATGCTTTCGCGGATGAGGGTTTTCACCTCGTTGTTGATGGCTTGGCGCATTTCGGCCTTCCGATAGTGGTCGGTGACGGAGAAGTATTCGCGCAACAGCAGTTGCAGGTTCTTGCGGCTCAGGTGGCTGTCGAGGCCAATCACCAACTGGGTGGAAGCCGACGGACGGCCTGCCGTCCTCCCCGCAATGCGGCTGAGGTCGAAACCGCCGTAGCTCTCGATGAGGCTGTTGCCTTGCATGAACTTGTAATCGAAGTTGGGCAGCGGCTCGGCCTGCTCGCTGTCAACCACAATGCTCAGCCAGAAACGCAGCCGGGCGATGTCGATGGCTCCGCGTTCAATGTCAACGCCATAGATATTGTTCTCGATGATCTCCTTTTTCAGTTGCAGGCGCGACATCTGTGTCCCCAAGGCCTCGCGGCAACGCCACAATTCGTTCAGCAATCCCATTGGGAAGGCGCCGCTGCCAATGGCGGGGTCGCAAATCTTAACAGAGCGCAAAGCCCCCTCCAACCTCCCCCAGAGGGGGGAGGCTTTTGGTCCGATATAGGAGGAATCATGGTAAGTCACGAATTGGCGGATGGCTTCTTGGGTTGTTTCGTCTTCGATGCCGGTTTGCAGGTAGGCAATCAGGCTTTCCTTGCACATGTAGCGCACAATCTCCTTGGGCGTGTAGAACGCGCCTTTGGCCTTGTTGTCCTCCAACAGGCTCTCGAAGATCTTGCCCAACATCTCGGGGTCAACGCCAATCTCGGCATCGTCGGGGTCGTTCTCATCGACCGTGAAGTTGTAGGAGGCCAAGAAGCTGAAAAGGTCGGAGAAGAGGTGTTTCGGCAACACAATCTTCAGATTGTCAACGGCATCGCGCTCAAAGAGTCCGCCGTTGAGGTAAGGAATGCTTGCCCACTTCCGCAACGACGGATCGCGTTTCTCTGCCTCGGTGTTGAGCACGCCAAAGAAAAGCGGTTCGAGCACGCTTTCCAAGTAGTCGTCCCTGCGGTTGCTTTGGTTGAAGGTGTTGAGCATGAAGTTGGTGTCGCCGCAGAGCCAGCCTTTCTTTTGCAGGAAATGCAGGAAGACAATGCGCCCCATCAGCTTCTTCACATAGTCGTGATATACGGCGCCGCTCATGCCTTGTCGCGCCAACTCCGCCACGATGCGGTCGTAGTGGACGTGATACTCGTTGAAGAACTCGTCGCTGAGCGCATCGACCGAGAAGGCATCGTAGATGTCGCTCACACGCAGGTTTCCCGTTTTCCTGCCCAAATCCGCCAAGCGGTGCGAGGGGGTGTTGTACTGCCCTGCCGGGTCGCCAGCCACATACGAGAAACGCTTGGCTGCCGTAACACCTTCTTTCAGGTTGCTGATGAACGACAGCCGCCAGTGTTGGCCGTCGTCGAAGACGGCTATGGCGGCATCCACGCCAAGGTTGACGTAGGGCTGTATCATGCGCCTGAAGCCCACAAGCTTGCGGGTTACATCGCTGGTCAGCACCTTGGTATAATAGAAGCCGATTTCCTTGTTGTCGGCATCGGTGGTAGTGCCCAATCCGAAAATCTGGTCGCCGTCCGCATCGCCTTCAAGCAGTTCGGGATTGACGAAAATGCGTTTGCAATGAAACAGGTCTTTCATCACCACATTGCGGTATTCTTCGATGGAAAACTTCTTCTGGAAAAGTCCTTTCAGTTTGGTGTTCATGGTTTTATGTGTTTATTCGGTGAATGTTTCGGAAATGATGATGTCGGGCTTGATGACGGTTGCCTCTTTTTCGCTTGCCTCGTATTCGGGGCAGTAGGTGTCGGCAAGGTCGAGAATCTGCTCCTCAAGCTCCAAGGCCGAAAGCGGCTCCTTGCCTTTCTGCCGTTTTGCCAAGGCAGCCACTTCGCGTTGCAGGGTGTTGAACCGTCCCACTTTGACAAGTTCATTCAACTGCTGGCATAGCCTGCGCCCCTGCTCTGTGCTCATGGCGGCAGTGGCCTCGTTGCGGAGGAGCTTCGTTGCGCCGTTGGCAACCTTGTCGTGCGCATTGATTTTCATCGATGTGGAGGTGTCCTGACTTTGCAGCAAGGCGTTGTAAAGTTCACAAGCCCGTTGCACCTGTGCGAAATGCCGCTCACGCACCGGCTCAATGGATTGCCCCTGCTCGTCGGGAGCGGCTTTGAGGTGCTGCACTGCCTGAAGGAAGGTGAGTCGGCTTGGATGGTTGTCGGCATCGACCAAAACGTAATCAACACGTTGCGGCGAGGCCAAAAAGACTATGGAAGTGCCTGCCTCGTTTGCCTCGGAATGTTTCGCAGAGCGGGCGCAGCGGCTCTTGGGCGGCAGGTTCTTGATGCGGTTGTACAGCTCCGGATTGTTCTTTAACAGTTCGCCGAGTTCGCGTTTCAGGTCAAGCGACTGGTCGGTGTCGTCCCTCACATCGCGGTCGTAGAGCTTAAACTCCTTGACAATCTCCTCGTGCGAATAAACCTGCGCGTCTTCGCCCAAGGCCGAATGGAAGCCCTGCAACTTAATGAGGGCGTTGCTGTAGAGCTGTATCTCCTTATCGCCCTCCTCGGAAGGGTAAAACATGTAGTTGTAGATGTATTCCGCACGGCTGCCAATACGGTTCACGCGACCGCCACGCTGCATGAGTTTTGAGGCGTTCCAAGGCGAGTCGTAGTTGACGATGACATTGGCGCGGTGCAGGTTCACGCCTTCGGCAAGCACATCGCTGGTGATGATGATGTTCTTCTCGTTCAGCCGCTCGCCATCGTAGTTGGCATCGAAGTTGCGTTTTATGGTGTCGCGCAGCCGTTGCCTGTTCTTCGCACTGACCGACAGCACATCGGTGCGCCCCAACCGCTCTTGCAGTTGCTTTGTAAGGAAATTCACCGTATCGACACTCTCGCTGAAGATGACCAACTTGCCTTCGAGGTTCTCGTGCGGATTAAGCAACTCGCCCTGCATCATATTGAGGAAAAGCTCAAGTTTGGGGTCGTAGTCAATGGAATCCCATTCCTTGCACAAGGCGTTCAGCCTGACCGAATCCTCGTGCAGCATCTCGAGCAGTTCGGGCTTGAAATCCTTGGCATGATAAATGAAATCCTTGCGGTCAACCCCTTTGTTCTCAATGTATTGTATGATTTCGTCAAGTTCCATCTCCTTCTCCACCTGAAGCTGCTTGACGTTGTATTCGGGAGCCACAAGCACTTTGTCCTGCTCGAACATTGCAATCATCCCGTCAGTGATGTCGAGGAAGGTGTGAAGCGACTTCTTGAAGGCGGTGAAGCTGCTTTCGAGCCGCTTGACCATGTGGGTGCGGAAAATGCCGGTCAGGAGCAGGGATATTTGTCTTCCCTGCCTGCCTTTGTAAGGCACGCCCTCGCGGAAGAACTCCACGGCGCGGTAGCGGGCGTAGTGCAGCCCCTCGCCTGCCGGATTGTCTATTGAAGGCGTGTCTGTAAGCAAGGTGATGGTCCGCTTGAAAAGGTCGGCAAGCCGCTTATCCATCTCGTACTGCCTGTCGCGGATAGGTGCGTATTTCGGGAATACAATGCCTTGTTTGTCAAGGTCTTTCTTGTAGTTTGGCTCGTGGAGGATGTTGTTTCGTGTGCGGCGCACCATCACGGGTTCGAGCACACGCCGGCGTATCTCGCCCATGATGCGATCGACTTGGCGGACAAACTCTTTGTGAGGCAGCTTGTTACGGTTGCGCATAATCTCTTTATAGTCGCTAATCCATTCTGAGAACGTGTTCGAGATGTCGCCCAAACCCTCTATGGTGCAGTTGCGGGCATCCTGAAACAGAAGCAACTGGTTGCGGATGTCGGTGGGCGCGTTATTGTAGGGCGTGGCCGAAAGAAGCAGAATCTTCTTGTGGATGCCTTCCACACGTCCGCGGTTGGCCCGTGGCGACTTGCAGATGATTTGCAGCCACTTGTAGGCCTGCGAGCCGTCGTTGCGGTAGTTGTGCGCCTCATCCACAATGACCAAGTCGTATTCCCGAGGCTCACGGTAGTTGTCGCGCCCGTCAATAACCTTGTCGAGACTGCCGCTGGTAACAAACCAAGTGTTCTTCTCAATGTGGAAGTCGCGCACCGTGCGTTCCCACTCACTTCGCACCGCAGGCGGCGTGATGACCAATACGCGGGTATAACGCCCGTTTTCGAGGATGAAACGCTTGGCAATCATTGCCGCCACAGGGGTTTTGCCAAGTCCCACCACATCGGCTATGAAACACCCGTTGTGGCGCATCATGGTCTGGTAGCCTTGAATGACGGCATCGCGCTGATAAGTGAGGTCGAGGTAGCCGTAGCGCGTGGGGTCGATGTCGAAGCTGTCTTCCACAATGTCGCCGAAGGTGTCAATCAGCACCTTGATATACAGCTCGTATGGCGTTGGCAGACACTCGGTGTCGAGGTGTGTCGATTTGCGGGCACGCTCCATGTCCCCAATGCTGACGGGAACGCTCTCCTTCCACAGACGTTGGAACTCCGTCTCGCAATAGGCCACATCGTCATAGTCCTTCATCGAGACATTGAGTTCGTAACGCGGAGTCTCACCCGCGCCAAGCCCTTGCTCAGAGAGGTTGCTGCTGCCCATGATGACCCAGCCGTCGCTGTGTTCGTTGTGGTTCTTGGGCAGGCAGACGTAGAACTTGGCGTGGAGGTTATGGCTTGCATGGATGCGCAGTTCGAGCCTTCCATCCGCCACATCGTCAAACAGTTGCATGATTCCGCTCTCGGTGTCGGCATCGTAGTGCGCGGAGCGGATGTCGTCAACGAGTTCTTTCCTGTATTGCCTAGCCACATCGTCAGGATGGCTGTCGGCATTGAATAATAGGTTGGCGTTGTGACGGCGGAATATGTCATCGATGTTGATGCCAACAAGAATGCGGATTTCCTGCACGTTGTCCAACTCCTTGCGTAGCTTGAAGTAGCCGCTTGAACGAAAATAGCCCACCACGGCATGGAAGATGTCGAAGTTGGCCATTGAAGTGGCGATGCCGTGGAACTTGTCCATCAGCGTCGCATCGATATTGTTGAAGAACTTGGTGCTCATGATGTATCTCGGTTTTGGCGTTGTGCCTTTCCCAAACATCACGAAAAAAAATATCCGTGTAACTCTTTATTGTACCCGAGGATTTACTGGACTACCTACTACCATACAAGAAAGCACACGGATATACCGTGTGCGTTCCGCTTTCTTGGCAGGTAGTACATTGAAAAGTGTCCAGTTTTTCGGGTACTCCAAGGAAAAGCAAAAACGCTTTATATCAATATGTTATCTAATCAGTTGTCTTCTCTGTGTTTTCTGTGTTGTTTTAATGTCGCCTTCGCAACGAGCTGAGGGCTATGGTTTACTGCTGGCAAAAATAAGAAAAATATTGATGGCGGATGCAACGGATGAAATTAAAAGGAATATTTTCCCTACCTTTGCGGGTTCAATTCACCTGCTATGGAAAACAACAATTCACCCATACCGCTATCAAAGGCTGTGGAAGCCATCAAGACCGCGATACTTGACACGGACAAGTTGCCTATGCCATAGAAAGGTGACGGCGCTGGAGTGCGGTGAGCACGCTCTTAGAAGCCACAGGGTTGAGGCCACGAAAAGTGGTATGCGCTTTCAGTTCGGCAAGTGACATGGTTAGCAATAACTTGGCGATACATTCGTCGGCAAACGAGTTGCTCACCACATTAACGCCCGTGAAGTCAAGCACAACACGCTCATCTTTCTCCAACAATGGCACCAGTTGTTCGCGCACTTTCTTCCCTAAAGGACGAGTGCCAAGGTTTTCACCAAAGTCTCTAAAACAAAAAACTACCATAATTCCTCCAATTCATTATCGTTCAAGAAAAGTTCGTTGTACTGCTCAGCCACATTGGTTCGGTTGGCCACAACATCGGCCGGATTGATTTCTTTATCAGTCCGCAGTTGCAGGTAAATAATTGTACCTTGCCAATAATCACTCTCAACAACCACGGTTACGCCTTCTTGCAACCTCAACGTGTGACTGCCAGAACGGATGTCGAAACGAAGCCCCGCATCCTTAACAAGAAGCGATGTGGAATAGAGTCCAAAGCCCATCCCCTTGCCATCGGTGACCGAATCGCGAATGCACATCTCCAATGCCTCCGGCTCTGACAGATTAGCGTATTTGACGTTTTCGGCCAACGAGTTGCGGATACCTTGTCCATCATCGGCCACAAGCAGGCTCAACGTGGGCCTTTCGGAATCGTAGTGAGTAATCACGGTGCCAAGTTCTTTGCCTGAATGGGTGAGCACGTTGTCTAATATCTCGTAAAAGCAGTAACTTAGTGCTTGTAGCAATGTCGTCTCAATATTAACATGCTGGGTCAGTGTCTCAATAACACGTTGATAGACTGCGTAGATGTTTTTTTCATCGAAAACATCTATCGCCACATCGTCAATGAGTGATGCAAAATACTGTTTTATTAGTGTTGAAACATTCATACGAGGCCGAATTCCAATTGTTCTAAGCGATGCAAAAGTACAAACTTTTTTCGATTCTGAACATTTGTGTTCAGTGTACTTAAAAAATCTCCTTCCCCATTCTCTATTTCCCCGCTTTTCCCTACCTTTGCAGATTCAATTTTTCGAACCTGTGAAAGAAAAGGAAATACAGTATATCACCATCCGCAACGCCAGGGTCAACAACCTGAAAGGCATTAGTTTGCGGATTCCTAAGAACAAGTTGGTGGTCATCACGGGGCTGTCGGGATCGGGCAAGTCGTCGCTGGCGTTCGACACGCTGTATGCCGAAGGGCAGCGCCGCTATGTGGAAAGCCTCAGCGCGTATGCACGGCAGTTCATGGGCCGCCTCAACAAGCCCGACGTGGAAAGCATCAC